>JANQPZ010000218.1 GCA_028285215.1 Rhodovibrionaceae bacterium
CCTGCGTCCTAAGCCGCGGTGGCGGTTCGCATGCCTTTCAACCAGGCGAGGCAGGCCTCCGTCGTCATCTGATAGACGCCCAGGCGGCCGAGCTCGCGCAAGGCCTCGTCGCTGGCGTCGCAGACGGCATCGGAGCCGACCACCACCCGGTAGTCGCGGGCCGAGGCCTCGTAGACCGAAGCGCGGGTGCCGGTCGGGAAGTTGCAGCCGGTCACGACCAGCGTGCTTACCTCCAGCGTCTCCAACTGCTGCTGCAGGGCCGTGCCGTAGAAGGCGCCCCAGCGCGGCTTGTAGAAGACGTACTCCCGGCCGGCGATCTGCTGCATGTCGCCGGCCAGCAGGCTCTCGGCATCGAGACGGACGGAGGGACTCGGCTTGATGCAGTCCCAAAGCTCCGCCCCGCGGGTTCCCGGCATCAGAACCCGCAGTCCCTCCTCGACGGCGCCCCGCCGACAGAGATCCACGTTGGAGCCGTCCGGCCGATAGAAGCGAACGCCGTGCAGGATCGGTTTGCCGGCCTCTCGGAAGCCCTCGATCAGGCGTTTGATGTTGGGCGTATTGCCGCCGACACCGCTGGCCCTGATGGGCGAATCCGCCCGGGCGAAATCGCGCTGCAGGTCGATGGTCAGCAGGGCGACGCGGTCGCGTTCGAGAACGTTGTACTCGGGCATGTCGGGTAAAGCGGTCTCTCGTGTCAGGGGTTCGGGAAGCGGACCCGCCGATGTCCGGATCTGGAGGGCCGTATACGATGGGCCGCTTTGTTGCGGTGACAATAAGCTTACCGTTTGCTGGAACAACCCTATGGAATGCATGACCGCCGCGACGGTTACGCAAGGCTTTCCCGAAGTCGGCCCGGATCGCGAGAGCGGCGGGCGGGCGGCTCCCGCTCGAAGTACCCGCTCCCGGCACTTGCTCCAGGCACCCGCTTCAGGTCTCCGTTCCGGCGTCCCGTTCCGCCGTCTCCTCCTGCCGCCGGCTGCGCAGGCGCGCCCAGTAGTCGAGGCGCTTGGCGATCTCCCGCTCGAAGCCGCGCTCGACGGGTCGATAGAAGCTCTGGCGCGGCAGGTCGTCGGGAAAGTAGTTCTGGCCGGAGAAGCCCTCCTCCGCATCGTGATCGTAGGCATAGCCCGCCCCGTAGCCCAAGCCGCGCATCAGTTGGGTCGGGGCGTTCAGGATGTGCAGCGGCGGGCTGAGGGAGCCGGTCTCCTTGGCGCTGCGCCGGGCGTCGGAGAAGGCGCGGTAGGCGGCATTGGACTTCGGCGCGGTGCCGAGATAGATCGCGCACTGGGCGATGGCCAGCTCGCCTTCCGGCGAACCGAGGCGCTCGTAGGCCTGCCAGGCCGCGATGGCCTGCGGCAGCGCATTGGGATCGGCGAGGCCGATGTCCTCCACCGCAAAGCGCACCAGTCGCCGCGCGATGTAGTTGGGGTCTTCGCCGCCCGCCAGCATCCGCGCGAGCCAATAGAGCGCCGCGTCGGTGTCGGAGCCGCGCAGCGACTTGTGGAGCGCGGAAATCAGATTGTAGTGCGCTTCCTGACTCTTGTCGTAGAGCGGCATGCGGCGCTGCACGATCTCGGCCAGGCCGGCCGGATCGCGCTGCGGCTCTGGCGGCAGAGCGGCCAGTTCTTCCACGAGATTCAGCAGATAGCGCCCATCCCCGTCCGCCAGGGCCAGCAGCGCCTCGCGGGCCGCCTCGGTCAAGGGCAGCGGCCGGCCCAGCTCCGCTTCGGCGCGACGCACCAGTTCGCCCAGCGCATCGTGGTCCAGGCGCTTGAGCACCAGCACCTGACAGCGCGACAGCAGCGCGGCATTCAGCTCGAAGGAGGGATTCTCGGTGGTCGCCCCGACCAGCACCACCGTCCCGTCCTCCACGTAGGGCAGGAACCCGTCCTGCTGCGCCCGGTTGAAGCGGTGGATCTCGTCGACGAACAGCAGCGTCCCCTGCCCCGCCGTGCGGCGCTGCCGCGCGCGCTCGAAGACCTTGCGCAGGTCGGCGACGCCGGAGAAGACCGCCGAAAGCGGCTCGAACGCCAAGTCGGTCGCCTCCGCCAGCAGGCGGGCGATGGTGGTCTTGCCGCAGCCGGGCGGTCCCCAGAGGACCAGGGACACCAGCCGGCGCTGGCTCAGCATCCGGCCCAGCGGCGCCTCCGCCGACAGAAGGTGCTGCTGGCCGACCACCTCCTCCAGCGTCTTGGGCCGCAGCTTGTCGGCCAGCGGCCGGGGCGCCTGGTTCTCGAACAGCGACACCGGCTCAGCCGGACAGGTCGACGGACCGCATGCGGCCGTCGCGCTCCATCTTGATCCGCCAGCGCCCCTCGGCCGACTCCATAGCCAAGCCGAGCTGGCTGACGGTACGGGTTTGCCGACCGTTGATCTCGTGCAGCACATCGCCGCGGCGAAAGCCGAACCGCCGGGCCAGCGACGTGCGCGGGACCTGCAGCACCACCACGCCCTGCCAAGCGCCGGGCAGGGCGAGTTCCTCGCCCAGGGCCGGCGAGAGATTGGCGACCACCGCCCCACCGAGCGGATGGCGGCCGTCGAGGCGCGCCGGATTGCGCGGCGGCGTTTCGGGGGCCGCCTCCAGCGGCAGCGCGAGATTCACCGGACCGCCGCCGCGCCACACCTCCAGATCGGTCTGCTCGCCAAGCCGGAGCGTCGCCAAACGGTAGCGGAGCGCCTGGGTGTCGGCGACCGGCTGTCCCCCGACCGCCAGCACCACGTCCCCTTCGGTCAGACCGGCCCGATCCGCCGGTCCGCCGGGATAGACCTCCCGCACCATGACGCCGACGGCGCGCGACAGGCCGACGGCTTCGGCCAGATCCCTGGTCACCGTCTGACCCTGCGCACCCGCCCAGGGCCGGCGCACGACATCGCCCTCGCGCGCCGCGGCGACCACCGTCGCCACCATGTTGCTGGGCACGGCGAAGCCGATGCCGATGGAGCCGCCGCTGCGCGAATAGATCGCCGTGTTGATGCCGATGAGCCGCCCGTCCAGCGTCACCAGCGCCCCGCCCGAGTTGCCGGGATTGATCGCCGCGTCGGTCTGAATGAAAAAGCTGTAGTCGGTCACGCCGACTTGGGTTCGTGCCGTCGCCGAGACGATGCCGCTGGTCACGGTCTGACCGACGCCGAAGGGGTTGCCGATCGCCAAGACCAGATCGCCCACTTCGATATCGTCGGAATCCCGAAAACCCGCCGTCGGCAGACCCTGCTCGCCGCTGTCGAGGCGCAGGATGGAGAGGTCGGTGCGCGGGTCCTCCAGCGCGATTTCGGCATCGAACTCGCGCCCGTCCGACAGCACGACGCGGATCTCGTCCGCCCCCTCGATCACATGGTGGTTGGTCACGACGAGACCGGCCGGATCGACGATCACGCCCGAGCCGAGCGAATTCTCGCTGCGCTCGCGCGGCCGGCCGAAGACGCCAAAATCGTCCCCGAAGAAGCGACGGAACAGCGGGTCGTCGAACATCGGCGAGCGGCGCTGCGTCACCGTCTTGCTGGCGAAGATGTTGACGACCGCCGGCGCCACCTGCCTGACCACCGGCGCGAAGGAAAGCTGCATCTCCTCGCGGCTCTCCGGCACCACCCGTTGCTGTGCCGCCGCCGGCAGCGGCAGAAGCACAGCCAGAAGCGCCAGGATCGCGCAACAGCGCAGGCGCGGCAGAGAGCGGCGGCGAGCAAAGGTCATGTCGCGCGGTTCCTCAGACTCTGGCCTCCCAAGTCCCGATCTCCGAAATTCCGGTCCACTTGTCAAACAAGGGTCACCGTCCTCATCTCTTTTCTAACCGTAATAGGGTCCCCCGCCGGGATTTGCCACCGACATCTAACCGTGGGATCCAACCGTGGGATCTGACACCGGGCCTCGCTGCGAGGCGATGGCAGCAGGTCAGGAGAATGCAGGTCAGGAGAACAAGGAGCTTCAGGACATGCGCAAACAGCACACCCCGCGACGCCTCGTTGGGCTGCTCGCCGCCGCCGCAATCGGTCTGAGCGCCAGTCTCGCCGCCGCTCAGGACGGGGACCCGAACGATCAGGCCAGCATCAACATGGACGGCGCCATCAGCAAGCTGGAACGCCAGGGCTACAGCAACCTGCAACTGTCCGACCGCAGCGGTTTCGACAACAAGATCGAGCTGCGCGGGATCAATCCGCAGGGCGAGGCGGTGACCGTCACCCTCGACACCACGACCGGCAGCAAGCTTTACGAGAAGCGGGCCGGCCGCTAGCCGAACGCCCCGAAGACGGGGCCACAAAGACGGGGCCACGAAGAAAGGGCCACGAAGAAAGGGCGGCGCCGCCGGCACCGCCCTGTCCATGGAGTCCAGCGAAGGCGTCAGAGCCGGGCTCAGGCCTCGGTCTCTTCCTCGTCGTCGGTCTTCTCCGCGGTGGGGCCGGAGTCCCGCCCCTTGGCGTCGGGGTTGCGGTCGACCAGCTCGATCACCGCCATCGGCGCCATGTCGCCGTAGCGGAAGCCGGCCTTCAGCACCCGCGTGTACCCGCCCGGACGATCCTTGTAGCGCTCGGACAGCTCGTCGAAGAGCTTCCTGACCAGATCGTCGTTGCGCAGCGTGGCGAAGGCCTGGCGACGGCGCGCCAGACCGCCCTTCTTGCCCAGCGAGATGAGGCGATCCGTGACCCGGCGCAGGTCCTTCGCCTTCGGCAGAGTGGTCACGATCTGCTCGTGCTTGATCAAGGCCGCCGCCATGTTGGCGAACATGGCCTTGCGGTGCGACGGGGTCCGGTTGAGCTTACGGCCCGAATTGCCGTGACGCATAGCGTGTCACTCCTTTCATCACGCGGGGCTTCGCGGCGCGAAGCCGGTTTCACGACCGCCCGCCCCTTGCACCGGCCAAGGCCGGTGCTCCGGTACGCGCGGGCCGGGCCAACTGGCCCAGGTATCTCTGAAAAGAGGTCTTACGCCCTCTTTTCGCACTGTTCCGTCCCGCTCCCCCACCCGGCCACCCGTCCAGGATACTTCCGTGGGTGGCCGGGTGGGGGAGCGGGACGGAACAGTGCAGCCCGACAGGGCTTTACTAGAAAGGCTCCTCCAGCTTCTTGGCCAGGTCTTCGATGTTGTCCGGCGGCCAGTCCGGAATCTCCATGCCCAGATGCAGACCCATCTGGGACAGCACTTCCTTGATCTCGTTCAGCGACTTGCGGCCGAAGTTCGGCGTGCGCAGCATCTCCGCTTCGGTCTTCTGAACCAGATCGCCGATGTAGATGATGTTGTCGTTCTTGAGGCAGTTCGCGGACCGAACCGACAGCTCCAGTTCGTCGACCTTGCGCAGCAGGTTCTTGTTGAACGGCGGCTCCGCACGCTCCTCGGCGACCTCGCGAACCTTCGGCTCCTCGAAGTTGATGAAGAGCTGCAGCTGATCCTGCAGGATCCGCGCCGCCAGGGCGACCGCGTCGTCCGGGCTGACGGTGCCGTCCGTCTCCACGTCCATGGTCAGCTTGTCGTAGTCGGTCACCTGGCCGACACGCGTGTTCTCCACGCGGTAGGCAACGCGACGCACCGGCGAAAACAGCGAGTCCACCGGGATCAGACCGATCGGCGAGTCTTCCTGGCGGTTCTGGCTGCCCGGGACGTAGCCCTTTCCGGTGGTCACCGTCATTTCCATGTCGATCCGCGCGCCGTCGTCCAGCGTGCAGAGCACCAGGTTGGGGTTCATCACCTCGATGTCGGCACCGGCCTCGATCTGGCCCGCCGTCACCTCGCCAGGGCCGTCTGCGCGCAGACGGATACGCTTCGGACCCTCGCCATGCATGCGCAGGGCAAGGCCCTTGATGTTGAGAACGACGTCGGTGACGTCCTCGCGCACGCCGGGGATCGAGGAGAACTCATGCAGCACGCCGTCGATCTGCACGGCGGTCACGGCAGCCCCCTGCAGCGACGACAGCAGCACCCGGCGCAAGGCATTGCCCAGGGTCAGGCCGAACCCGCGCTCGAGCGGCTCCGCGACCACCTTGGCAAAGCGCTGCGCATCGGTACCCGACTGGATGTCGAGCTTGTTGGGCTTGATCAACTCCGTCCAATTCTTCTG
>JANQPZ010000236.1 GCA_028285215.1 Rhodovibrionaceae bacterium
GGAGATGGGAAAACGGAGGAAGGAGGATCGCCCAGATGAAGATCGCTTTAGGGCTGCTGCTGGCCTTCGCCATCGGCGTGGCCTGCCGCGTCGTCGAGATTCCTCTCCCGGCGCCGCCGGTGCTGATCGGTGCGCTGCTGGTCCTTGCCATGACGCTGGGCTACGTCGTCACCGACCGCTTCGCCAGCCAGCGCGAGGCACGCTCCAGGGCTTTCTGCGGCGGGCCCAGCGGAGAAACGGCCAGCGTCAAGATCGAGAGTGCCGAAACCAAGACGGGAGCCGAGACATGACCAGCGCCCTTATCGGACTTGCTCTGGGATTCCTGATCGGCGCCGGCTGCCGCTGGTTCGACCTGCCGCTGCCGGCCCCGCCAAGGATCGTGGGGGCGCTGCTGGTCGTCGCCATGACCCTCGGCTTTCTGGGCGCCGACGTCGCCCTGGCGGAGCTGTTGCGCCCGGCGTGACTGCTGCGGTCTCCCGCCTTTCGTCCTTACTGGGCTGTTCTTGAACGATGTTTCGCAGTCTTGTCTCTCTCGGTCTCTTTACTCTGCTTGTCGCGCCGCTGCCGGGCTTGGCGGATACGCGCTGCGAGGCCGGCTTCGCCAAGCTGCGCTATCAGGACGACATCTCCTGTCATCGCGACGTCGCGCCGGTCGATGCCCTTGACCGTCTGAAGTTCATTCCTCTCAACCGCGCGGGCGGGGTTTCGCTCAGCCTGGGCGGAGACGTTCGTCAGCGCTACGAATACACGCAGGATCCCGGCTTCGGTGCGGATCCCCAGGACGAGAGCGGCGTTTGGCTGCAGCGCTACATTCTTCACGGCGACCTGGAACTGGGTCCGACCTTCCGGGTTTTCGGGCAGCTCTTCAGCGCCCTGGAGAGTGGCCGCGCGGGAGGGCCCAGCCCGGTCGACGAGAACGAGCTGGCCCTGCAGAACGCCTTCCTGGATGTGCGATTGCCCCTGATGGCGCAGGGCCAACTGACGCTGCGCGGCGGCCGCCAGGAACTGGACTACGGCTCCGGCCGCCTGGTCGACGTGCGCGAGGGGCCCAACGTGCGCCGGACCTTCGATGCCGGGCGTCTGATCGCCGACCTGCCGGATTGGCGCCTCGACGCGCTTGTGGCCCGCCCGCGTGCGGTCGAGCAGGGCCGGTTCGACGACGAGTCCGACGGCGACCGCGCGCTCTGGGGGCTCTATGCCACCGGCGGCCGGACCTTGCTGCCCCTTGGCAGCCTCGACCTCTACTACCTCGGCTTCCACGACCGGGAGGGAAGCTTTCAGCAAGGGACGGAGGATGAGAGGCGCCACTCCGTCGGGGTGCGGTTCTGGGGCGAGCGCGGCGGCTGGGACTGGAACTGGGAAGGTCTCTACCAGTTCGGCTCCTTCGGCAGCGGCGACATCCGCGCCTGGACCCTGGCCTCGCAGACCGGCTACACCTGGAGCGACTGGATCTGGCAACCGCGTCTGGCGCTCAGCGCCAACATCGCCAGCGGAGACGACGATCCCGGCGATGCCGATCTTGGCACCTTCAACGCGCTTTTCCCACGCGGCAACTACTTCTCCGAAGCGGCGGTACTGGGGCCGCGCAACTTCTTCAATCTCCACGGTTTTCTTACGGTCGTTCCCTTCCAGGAGCTGTCGCTCACCGGTGATTTCAACGCCTTCTGGCGCCTCGAGACCGAAGATGGCGTCTACGGCCCCAGCGGACAGCTCATCCGTGCCTCGGGCGGCAGCGAGGAACGCTTCGTCGGCTCTGCAGTTTCACTGACCGCCGAGTATGCCGTTTCGCACCGTCTCGACCTGACGGCCATCTACACGCGTTTCTTCACCGGGGACTTCATCGAAGAGACCGGCGAGTCCGAAGACATCGATTTTCTGGAGCTGACGGCCCGCTTTCGCTTTTAGAGCGCGATCGTCCTATGCGGATGCAAAGCGCTTCCGCATAAGACGTGAATCGCTCTCGTGACCTGTAGTTGGAGCGGGATCGTCACCGCCGGACGCGCCTTCGCCTCCAGCGGTGACCCGATGGCTTCAGGTGATGACCTGAACCACGGAGTTCTTGCCGTCCTTGATCACGCGATGCAGGAAGTGGCGGTTCAACTGGTCGCCCTGGGCATCGAAGTCGCAGTCCGATCCGGCACCGATGAAGTCGATTTCCTCGCCCTTGCGAACCAACTCGAGGCCCTCGAGCGGGTCCATGGTGCGGGTGCCCGGCGGGTTGGCGAGGTTCATGATCTCCCGGGTCCAGACCTTGCCCTCGATCGTGCCGGCCTTCTCGATCGCCAGCGCCGTCATCGACATCTGGTCGTAGGCGTTGCCGGCGAAGAGGAAGACCGTGTCCTCCGGCTCTCCCATTTCGGCCAGGAACCGCTTGTAGTTCTCGCTGGACAGCGGCGGTGCCGGCTGGAAGTGATGGATGCCCTCGGCGATCTCGGCACCGACGTTCTCCAGAAACTTCCCGTTGGCGTCCGCGGAGATCGAAAGGGACGTGATCGGCGTCTCGAAGCCGGCCCGGAAGTACTCCTTGACGATCGAAGTGAAGTCGGTGAGCAAGCCCGGGATGAACACGCCGTCCGGCTCGGCGCCGAAAGTCTCCTCCACCTCGGCGCGGTAGGAGGGCTGGTCCGGGTTGTAGACGACCTCCTTGATCACTTCGCCGCCGCTGCGCTCGATTTCCGCCTTGAAGGGCTCGACCATCGAGATGACGAAGGGGTTCTGTTGAGCCAGGACCGCGACCCTCTTCTGGCCGTTCTGCAGCATGATCTTGGCGCCGGCCGGACCCCACTGGGTGCTCTTGGCCTGGAAGCGCCAGATGTGGCCGTTGTGCGGCTCTTCGGTCACGGCGTTGGCGGCGCAGGACACCATCATCACCTTGCCGGCGTCCAGGATCAGCTGCTTGGAGGCCATGGCGATGGGACTGCCCCAGTATCCGATGATGGCCTCGGCCCCGTTGACCTCAAGCAGCTTCTTCGTCGCCGCGACGCCGGCGGTCGGGATGCTCTCGGAGTCTTCGATGGTCAGCTCGATCTTGCGTCCGTTCAGTAGACCGCCGGCTTCGTTGATCTGGCGGGCCACCAGTCGGGCGGCTTTCTCCATTTCGGGGCCGTAGGCGCCGGTGGCGCCGGTAAAGGGAATCACCATGCCGATGCGGATCGGTTCGTTGGCGATGGCCGGGCGGACCCAGGGCGCGGCCACGGCCGCACCGGCGATGGCGCCCAGACCCTGAAGCGCGCGGCGCCTGGTGATGCCCCGCGTATACAAGGGTCGTCCGGTTGCGGACTTCTGACTCTTCGACATCTTCCCTGTCTCCTATTGAAGCCTGAACACCTGATAAGATTCCTTTCGACCCCGGTCTGCGCCGGTTGCCCGACAACGCACCGTCAGGCGGCGGACAGCGGCTCGGCCTCGGCCTCCGTCTCGATCATCAAGGCGTCGTTGAAGCGATTGAAGAAGCCGCAGAGCGCGATCCGCAGCGTCAGTTCGACGATCTGCGCCTCCGTGAAGTGGGCCCTCAGCCGTTCGAACATGCGGTCCCGGATGCGCTGCGGTGTTTCCGTCACCTGGATGGCGTACTCCACGACCGCCTTGTCCACCTCCTCCAACTCGGGGTGGTCGGCATAGTCGAGCAGGCGTTCGATCCCCTCCGCGGAGATGCCTTCGACCTCCAGCACGGGGGCGTGGTGGGCGACGCAATAGTCGCAGGCGTTGAGCTTCGAAACCACGACGATGGCCAGCTCGATGTAGCGCCAGGGCACGGCCTTCTGGCGCTTCAGCTCCATCAGCAGGGCGGGGATGTGCTCCACCGCCGCCGGAACGTGCGCCATCACCTCGACCTGATTTCGGAAGGGTCCGTAGGCGCTGGCGTAGGTCTCGTAGACTTCAGCGATCCGGGGCGGCAGCGCGGACGAGGCGACTGGGCTGACACGTGCCATGGAAGTCTCCTTCTTTTGCAGTTGCGGGAGCGAGTGCAGGGTTCGGCGCCAGGCCGGTTGCGGGGTCGGTTGCGGGGCCGGACAGCGGACCGGGTGTCGTCGCGTCGCCGACCAGCCGGGCGGCGCGCAGGCGCGGTTCGCGGCCGAACCCCTGGGGGCGGAA
>JANQPZ010000249.1 GCA_028285215.1 Rhodovibrionaceae bacterium
AAGAGGCTCCCGTGGAGGCCGCTGAGTGATGAACGACATGACCACCCCGAGCGCGGCCGAGCGCGCCGCGAAGCTGCAAGGTCTGGGCTCCAGCCGCAAGCGCGTCGAGGATGCCCGCTTCACCCAAGGCAAAGGCAACTACGTCGACGACATCAAGCTGCCGGAGATGTTGTTCGGCGACTTCGTTCGCTCGCCCTACGGCCACGCCCGCATTCTGTCGATCAACACCGACGCCGCCAAGGCGGTTCCCGGCGTGGTCGCTGTCTTGACCGCCGAAGACCTGAAGCCCCTGAACCTGCATTACATGCCGACCCTGGCCGGCGACGTGCAGGCTGTCTTGGCCGACGAGAAGGTGCTGTTCCAGAATCAGGAAGTCGCCTTCGTGATCGCCACCGACCGCTATGCGGCAGCCGACGCGATCGAGTTGGTCGAGGTCGACTACGAAGCGCTGCCGCCGGTGGTCGACCCCTTCAAGGCGCTCGAACCCGACGCTCCGGTTCTGCGTGAAGACATCAAGGAAAAGACCGAAGGCGCCCACGGTCCGCGCAAGCATCACAACCACATCTTCACCTGGGAAGTCGGCGATGCCGAGGGAACGGCCAAGGCGCTGTCCACGGCGGAAGTCACGGCCAAGGAGATGATCGTCTATCAGCGCGTTCATCCCTGCCCGCTGGAGACCTGCGGCTGCGTCGCCTCCATGGACAAGATCAACGGTAAGCTGACCGTCTGGGGCACCTTCCAGGCGCCGCACGCCGTGCGCACGATCGCGTCCCTGCTCTCCAACATTCCGGAGCACAACATCCGCATCGTGTCGCCCGACATCGGCGGCGGCTTCGGCAACAAGGTCGGCGTCTATCCGGGCTACATCTGCGCCATCGTCGCCTCGATCGTCACCGGCAAGCCGGTGAAATGGATCGAGGACCGGATCGAAAACCTCTCCACGACCGCCTTCGCGCGCGACTATCACATGGCGGGCGAAATCTCGGCCACCAAGGACGGGCGCATCACCGCACTGAAGTGCCATGTCATCGGGGACCACGGCGCCTTCGACGCCTGCGCCGATCCCACCAAGTTCCCGGCCGGTTTCTTCAACATCTGTACCGGGTCCTACGACATTCCCACGGCGCATGTCGTGGTGGACGGGGTCTATACCAACAAGGCCCCGGGCGGCGTGGCCTACCGCTGTTCCTTCCGGGTCACCGAGGCCTCCTACTTCATCGAGCGGATGGTCGACGTGCTGGCGCTGAAGCTCGGGATGGATCCGGCCGAACTCCGCCGGAAGAACTTCATCCGCGCCGAACAGTTCCCCTACACCTCTGCCTTGGGGTGGGAGTATGATTCCGGCGACTATGAGACGGCTTTCGCGAAGGCACTCGAGACCGTCGACTACACCGGGCTACGCGCCGAGCAAGCGGCGAACCGCGAAGCCTTCGCCCGCGGCGAAACCCGCAAGCTGATGGGCGTCGGTCTGGCCTTCTTCACCGAGATCGTCGGCGCAGGGCCGGTCAAGAACTGCGACATCCTGGGCGTCGGCATGTTCGATTCCTGCGAGATCCGCATCCATCCCACCGGCTCCGCCATCGCGCGGCTCGGCACCATCAGTCAGGGGCAAGGCCACGCGACGACCTATGCCCAGATCCTGGCGTCGGAGATCGGGATTCCGGCCGACCAGATCACCGTCGAAGAAGGCGATACCGATACCGCGCCTTACGGCCTCGGCACCTACGGGTCGCGTTCGACGCCGGTCGCCGGTGCGGCGGCCGCCATGGTTGGCCGCAAGATCCGCGCCAAGGCACAGATGATCGCCGCCTATCTTCTGGAAGTGCACGAAGACGACCTGGAGTGGGACGTCGACCGCTTCCAGGTGAAGGGAACGCCGGAGCGCTTCAAGACCATGACGGATATCGCCTTCGCGGCCTACAACCAGGCCGTTCCAGGCATCGAGCCGGGCCTGGAGGCCGTCTCCTACTACGATCCGCCGAACATGACCTATCCCTTCGGGGCCTACGTCTGCGTGGTCGAAATCGACGTGGATACCGGCGTGACCGACGTGCGCCGCTTCTACGCCCTGGACGACTGCGGCACGCGCATCAACCCCATGATCATCGAGGGGCAGGTCCACGGAGGCCTGACGGAAGCGCTCGCCATCGCCATGGGCCAGGAGATCACCTATGACGAACTCGGCAACGTCAAGGGCGCCAGCCTGATGGACTTCTACCTGCCGACCGCGGTGGAAACGCCCTTCTGGGAAACCGACCACACCGTTACGCCGTCGCCCCATCATCCGATCGGGGCCAAGGGCGTGGGCGAGAGCCCGAACGTCGGCGGAGTCTCGGCCTTCTCCAACGCGGTCATCGACGCCTTTGCGCATCTGGGTATGACCCACAGCCAGATGCCCCACGATCACTGGCGCGTCTGGAAGGCGGCAAAGGACCTCGGTCTTACGGGTTAGGACTCCACCCTGCCAAAGGCCCCCGCGCCGTTTCGACGGCGACGGGGGCCGGCCCGTCGGGCGGAGCGGCGGTCAAGGACGCAACAGGCCGGTATGAGCGCACCAAGCCACACAACTCTCGACGACTTGACCACGCGTCTGACCGATGTCGGCTATATCGCGGACGAGACGCTGGTCATGGCGCTGCATCTGGCACTGCGTCTGCGACGACCGCTGCTGCTCGAAGGCGAAGCCGGTGTCGGCAAGACGGAAGTGGCCAAGGCACTCGCGGAGATGCTGAACACACGCCTCATTCGCCTGCAATGCTATGAAGGCCTGGACGCCAACGCCGCGATCTACGAGTGGAACTATCAGCGTCAGCTCCTCGCCATCAAGGCGCACGCCGAGGAGGAAAGCGCGGATCAGACGGAAGAGCGCATTTTCTCCGAACGCTACCTGCTGCGACGCCCGCTTCTGGAGGCAATCTCGCAGGACGCGGCTCCGGTGCTGCTGATCGACGAGATCGACCGCGCGGACGAGGAGTTCGAAGCCTATCTGCTGGAGATCCTCTCGGACTTTCAGATCTCGGTCCCGGAACTGGGGACGATCCGCGCCACCTCCATCCCTCAGGTGATCCTGACAGCCAACGGCACCCGCGATCTGTCCGACGCGCTGCGCCGCCGCTGCCTCTACGCCTACGTCGAGTTCCCGGAGCCGGAGCGCGAACTGCAGATCCTGAAGGCCCGCGTATCAGGCGTCGGCGAGGATCTCGCCAATCAAGTGGTCCGCTTCGTGGCCAAACTGCGCCGCGAGGATCTCGAGAAGAAACCGGGTATCGCCGAGACCTTGGACTGGGTCGCCGCTCTGGTCGATCTGGAGGTCGCGGAGCTCGACGGCGACCTCGAAGCCTTGCGCTCCAGCCTCGTCTGCTTGCTCAAGACCGAGGCCGATGCAAAGGCCATTACCCCAGAGGTCTTGGCCAGGCTCGCCGATCAGGCGGCCTAGGAGATGGCAAGTCGGACGGCAGGCAGCCTACAGGCGGACCACCTGACTGCAAGAGTGGCGGGCTTCGTCGCACATCTGCGCCTCAACGACTTCGCCCTGGGTCCGGCCGAGACGGCCGCTGCGCTCGAGCTGCTCGGCCAAGTCGATGCTTGCGCAACCGGCGATGTCCGGAGCGGTCTGAAAACGCTGCTGACCGGACGGCAAGAGGAATGGGAGCGCTTCGACGATCTCTTCGAAGCCTATTGGCACGGTCGCGGACGAACGCGGCAGGGCCGAGACGCCTCCGGCCACACGGTCGCAAACAAGGGCCGGCCTAAGGTCTGGATAGATCATCTTTCATCGCGCGACAGCGGAGACGCCGGCCGACCCCAGGCCGGCGCCGGCAGCGGCGACGCCGACGCGGAAGACGGCATCCATCGGCTCGCCGCCACGGATCGGCAAACGCTGGCGAAGACGGATCTGCGGCACATCGTGGATCCGGAGGAACTGGCTGCTGCGGAGAGACTCGCTATCCAGCTGGCGCGTGCCTTGCGCCACCGTCTGTCCCGCCGCCATCGCCTGGCCCGAAACGGCCCGCGCCTGGACCTGCGCCGCACAGCCAGGCGCAACCTCAGCCATGGCGGAGATCCGATCGAACTCGTTTGGCGCCGGCGTCCGGAGCGGCCGATGCGGATCGTCGTGCTGCTGGACGTCTCCGGTTCGATGCAGCAGTACAGCCGCTACTTCCTGCAGTTCGTCAAGGGACTGGTGTGCAGCTGGGTCGAAGCCGACGCCTATCTCTTCCATACGCGCCTGATCCGGGTCACCGACGCCCTGCGCGAGAAGGACTCGATCCGGGCAATGACCCGCCTGGCCCTCATGACTCATGGCTACGGCGGGGGCACGCGCATCGGCGACTCCCTCAAGGCCTTCAACGACCGCTATGCCAAAGCGGCGCTCGGCAGCCGCTCGGTCGCGATCATCCTCTCCGACGGCTACGACACCGGAGAGCCGGACGCCCTGGCACGGGAGCTGAAGCGCCTGGGCCGGAAGGCGCGGCGGATCGTCTGGCTGAATCCACTCTTGGGGTGGCGCAACTACGCGCCGGTGGCGCGGGGGATGGCGGCCGCACTGCCACATCTGGACTGCTTCGCAACGGCTCATACGCTGGAAGCGCTCGCAGCTGTCGAAACCGAGCTCGCCCGCATCTGAAAGGAGGGGCAAATGAGCAGAACGGCAATCAACGTGATGGCACTTGCCGCAGAACTCGGCTCCGAGGGAGTCGACTACTGCGTTGTCACGGTGGTGCGGACAGCCAATGCAACCTCGGCGAAGGCGGGCGCCAAGGCCCTGGTGACCAGCGCCGGCGAACTGCACGGCTTCGTGGGCGGCGGATGTGTGCAAGGCGCCGTTCGGCGGACTGCGGCGGAAGCTCTGGCAGCCGGGAAACCGCGGCTGATCCGTGTACGGCCGAAGGAGGATGTGGTCGAGCAGCTCGATACCGACGGCGTCGAACTGCACGCCTCGAGCTGCCCCTCGGGCGGTACGATCGATCTCTTCGTCGAACCGATGTGTCAGGCCATGCAGGTTCTGATCTGCGGCGCCTCCCCGGTGGCGGCGACCCTGGTCGGTCTGGCACGCGCGATGGGCTATCGCGTTACCGTCGCCGCGCTTCCGAACGATCACGCTGCCATCCCCGGCGCGGAGCACTACCTGGACGGCTTCGACCTGACCGACGCGAATCTGCGCGACGCCGATGCCATCGTCGTTGCGACACAGGGCAAGCGCGACAGGGAAGCCTTGGCGGCGGCGCTGGCTGCGCGGGCTTTCTACGTGGGGATGGTGGGCAGTCGTCGAAAGATCGACAGGCTGAAGGTTCAGCTCTCGGCCAAAGGCATGGAACCGGCCAAGCTGGCCCGTCTGCGCGGACCTGCCGGCCTGAACATCTCTGCCATCGAGCCGGAGGAAATCGCCCTCTCGATCCTGAGCGAGATCGTGGCAGACAGACGTGCCGCTTCGCGCGCCGCCTGGTCGGACACGCAGGATCTGCCGCAACAGGCCTGATGGCCTCGCATTTTCCCAAGACTCTGAGCGAACGATCCAACACGACGGAGACGAGCGATGGAACTCACCGGCGAGCGCACGATCCAGGCCCCACGCGAGACTGTCTTTGCGGCTCTTAACGATCCGGACATCCTGCGACAATCGATTCCCGGCTGCGAGAGCCTGGAGAAAACATCCGATCAGTCCTTCGATGCCGTGGTCACTCTGAAGGTCGGGCCGGTCAAAGCGAAGTTCAACGGCTCGGTCACACTCGACGATCTCAATCCGCCGGAGAGCTACAGCCTGGTCGGAGAGGGCAAAGGCGGTGCAGCCGGCTTTGCCAGCGGCAAGGCCGACGTCAGGCTGCAGGAAGACGGAGCGGGGACGCTGCTGACCTACAAGGTTCAGGCCAATCTCGGCGGTAAGATCGCTCAGCTCGGCAGCCGCCTGGTTCAAGGCACAGCCAACAAGCTTTCGGGGGAGTTCTTCTCCAGGTTCGGGGAACTCGTCGACCAGAAGGCCGATGCAGCGACAGAAACTCCAGCCGACACAGGAGAGAGTGCCACGGAGCCCGCACCGGCAAGCTCCACTGCCGCCACCGCCGGCCCGTCGGCGCCGACAACGGCAGCAAAGAGTCCCGCTGCCGCCGGCGGCGGATCGCCGACCTGGCTGTGGTGGGCTGTCGGCGGAGTCGTTCTGATGGTCGTGATCGCCTTCGCGCTCCTGTGACGAAATCGTCGCGGACGCTTCGGGTCGGAGCGGGACGGCCTCAGGCGGAATCGCTCTCTAATTCAAACCGAGCGCGCGGCGGACTTCCTGCATCCGTGAGCGGCTGACGGGAACCCTCGCGTCGCTGGCCTCTCCGATCAGACAAAAGGCCTTGTCCCCATCGCGCTCGAAACCGCGCACGTGACGCAGATTGACCAGGTAGCTGCGGTGGGTGCGGATGAAGGCGCCGTCAAGCAGCTCCATCTCGACGCGGGAAATAGGCCAGGGGCAGAAGACCTCGCCTTGCTCGTTGTAAAGCTTGGTGTAGTGGCCGTCCGCGCGTACCGCCTGGATCTCTTCCACGGCGATGAAACGCGTAGCATGGTTCGCTTCATAGGGTAGACGAGAACGCAGCCCTTCGCTTTCGCCGACGTCCTGGTCCGAAGCGAGCGACGCCGCTTGTCGAGGCGCTCTCGCGACAGCGGCCCCAGAGTCCGATGGCTCCGCGTCGACAACCGCCGCAAGCCGCTGCGACGGGATTGCAGTCAGAAGAAACAGACCGCAAATCAGAAAGGCCGCGAAGGCGACGACCAGCGCCAGCGCCCCCGAGGAGAAGTTCGGCTCCTCCAGCAGAACGATCTCGGTCGCCCGCCAGAAGCGCGTGTAGATCATCGCCGAATAGTGCATCGAGGCGATGGTGATGCCGAGCAGCACGGAGGCCAAGGCGAGTTGCAGGAGCGTGCGGCGGCTATAGGCCAGCCACAGCGCCGCCGTCGAAGCCGCAATGGCGATCGTCGTGGAGATCACGTAGCCCGCCGGCTCGTAGGTCACGATACAGTTTCCACCGATCGCCGACATGCCGATGTAGTGCATCGAGACGATCCCGAGGCCGGTCAACACACCTGCGAGGCCGATGCGCTTGCGCGTACGGCGCCCAAAATGCAGCACCAGCAGCCCCAACCCGGTCACCAGGACGGCGACCAGCACGGACCCAAGGGTCGCCAGCGCATCGTAGCGGATCGACACCGGGATCTGGACGGCCAGCATGCCGATGAAATGCATCGACCAGATCCCGCCACCAAGCGCCATCGCAGCCTTGGCAATCTCCTGCTTCCGGGTCTTCGAATCGAGCTGGCTGAGCCCGCTTGCAAGCCGCAAGCCGGTAAAAGACGCCATAATTGCGACCATGACAGAGGCCACAACCAACACTGGATCGTAGGACACGGTCAACATGCCGAAATCTAAAGGCCAGGCCGCGGTCATATGCAAGCGTTCTGGTCACGTCATGGCGATGTCCGTAGCCAGATCACCCGCTCGTGATTGCACGCCAAAGGGTTGAAGTTTTCGCTTCGGAAAGAGCCGCGCACAATAGTCGGCGCCTAGAGCAGGATCGTCTTAGGCGGAAACGTTGGAAAGACTACAGCACTAGGCCGGGTAGCCAGGTGGCGATGGCCGGAAAAGCCGTCAGCAGCGCCACCAGCAGCATGGAGCAAAGAATGTAGGGGAGTGCCGCCTTGTAGATCGTCGCCATCGAGGTGCCGCTTGGCGCCACGCCCTTCATGACGAAAAGCAGCAGGCCAAAGGGTGGCGTAGAGAAGCTGATCTCCAGCGCCAGCAACACGATGATGCCAAACCAGATGACATCGAACCCCAGTGCCTGCGCCAAAGGAAAGAAGAAGGGCACCGTCAGCATCATGATCGAGATCTGCTCCATGAAGGTTCCCAGCACCAGGAGCACGGCAAACATGGCTAGAAGCATGAGCAACGGCGGCAGATCGAAGCCGATGCCCCACTGGATCAGGCCACCCGATGCGCCGGAGAAGGCGAGCAACTGACTGAAGGTCGCGGACCCGAAGACGATCAGATAGGCCATCAGGGTGACTTTCAGCGCGCCGACCACGGAGGCCTTGAGCGCCTCCCAGGTCATGCAGCGAAAGGCGAAAGCCAGCAGAATGACACCCAGGGCGCCGAAGGCGGCTGACTCGGAGGGCGTAGCGAAGCCCACCAGCATCAGTGTGATAATGACGATCATGACGCTGATCATCGGAAGAATGTCCCGGAAGAAGAGAATCAGCTTCTCCCGCGTCGAGATGCGCTCCAGCTCGTAGGCCGGCGCCGCGGCTGGATCCAGCCGGGTCTGGATCCAGATCGTGACCATGTAGAAAACCGCGAGCAGCAGCCCAGGGAGGATGCCGGCGATCAGCAGTGCGCCGATATCGATCTTCGCCAGGGTCGCCAGGAGCACGGCCAGTGCCGAAGGCGGAATGATGATCGCCAATCCGCCAGTGCCGAGAATGGGGCCGATGGACATGTGCTTCTTGTAGCCGCGCCGCTCCATCTCCGGCACCAGCAGCGAGCCCATCAACGCGGTCGATCCCATGGAAGAGCCACTGAGGGTCGAGAAGGCCGTGCCCCCGGCCACGGTCACGTAGGACAGACGGCCGGGTACCCTACCGATCAGCCGGTCCATCGCGTTGAACATGCGCAGCCCGAGACCCGTTCGGAAAAAGAGCTCGCCCATCAGCAGGAACAGCGGAATAGGCACGAGGTTGAAACTGGAGATGGCGCCGAAGCCGTTGTCCAGCATCTGCACGACGCCGGCTTCGCCCCCCATGAAGTACCAGGCGCCGATCACGTTCGCGGCCAGGAACGCCAGCGCAATCGGGGTCCCGAAGGCCATAAAGACGATGACCAGACCGAGTAGAAAGCCCAGCGCGAGGTACCATTCCATTACTCTTTTATTCCCGCTTCACCGCTGTGCAGAATTTCCGGCCCGAAGAGAAAGCGGGAGAACTCGATGGCCATCAGGCCGAAGGAAATCGGAAAGGCAATTGTCAGGATCCACTTGGGAACGAAGAAGGCGCGCACATCGAAGTCGTTGCGGGCGATATTCATCGACACCAGGTCCAGCCCCTTCCAGGCCAGCACGAGACAGACCGCCACGCAGAGCAGAGCGACCAGACGGCTCACGGGCACCAGAAGCACGCGTGGCAGGGCCGAAGTCAGCAGTTCGATATGCACATGCCCCCTCTGCCGGACCAGCCAGGGCGCGCCTAGAAGCGTCAGGTAGAAGAGCGCGTACTCGGTCGAGAGAAAAAACCAGGCCGACGGCTGCAGGCCGAGGTTGCGGATGACCACGGAAACAACGATGGCGACCATCAGCCAGACCAGCAACACGCCGGCGACCAGGGCCATTCCGTTCAAGAGATAGGAATAGAGACGCAGAGCGTGTCTCATGCCGTCATCCACCCGGCGGGCATCGCCAGAAACGGGACTGGAGGAGATAGAGCCGGGGCTGCCTCAAGAGGCAGCCCCGGAGTCTTTCAGAGATCGTTGAAGGCCTCGATCAGCGCGTCGTAGTGCTCCAGCCCGCTCGGGTGGCGCTCCATCTGCGTGCGCATGCGGTTCCAGGTCGCCTCCCGCGCCGCCTCGGAGAAGGCGTCGGCCGCCGCACCCTCGAGCGTGACGACAGTCATGCCGTCGGCCTCCAGCTCGGCCTGCTGCTCCTTCGCCACCTCGGCGAAACGCTCCGCGCTGCTGCGCTCATGCTCGATGGCGACCTCCTGCAGGATCTGCTGGGCCTCGGGGCTGAGCGCGTTCCAGCTCTCCAGGTTCACGATCGCGCCCATGTCGGTGGAAAAGAAGGAGGGCTCGATCCGGTAGTTGAGGAAGCGGTCCCAGTTGAGATCCTTCAGGCCGATCTGGGTCCAGCCGGTGGCGTTGACGACCGAGCGCTCCAGCGCCGCATAGACGTCGGTGGTCGGCAGGCTGATCGGCTGAGCCTGGAGGTAGTCCTGGAAGAAAGCGTCGTAGACGGGATTGCTGCGCAGCTTCATGCCGGAGACGTCGAGATTGCCGTCGGCGTCGAGCTGCGGCTCCTCGATGGAATAGAGATTGTAGCTGACGCCGCTGTCGAACCAGCCGAGATAGTACACGCCCATCTTCTCCTGATGGATCTGGTTCATCAGGTCGATGCCGCCGTTCGCGCGTGCATAGATCGCGTTGGTGTTGGAGGCCACCATGGCATCCCGCTCGGGAACCGTTCCGGCATAGAAGCTGGCGGCGGTATAGGCCATGTCGACGACGCCATTGCGTACGGCCTCGGGCTGCTGGGCCAGACCGATCACCTCGGGGCCGCCGCGGACGTCGATCTGAACCACGCCTTCGCCACGCTCGTTCACCTTGTCAACGAACGCAAGGAAGCTCTGGGTGTAGATCAGAGACGGAGGAAAAGCGTGCACCGCACTCAGGCGGTCTAACGCCAAGGCCTGCGACGACGTCAAGATCGCCGCACTGCCCAAAGCCGCAAAAAGATACTTGTTCATTCTAGCCATCCCTTTTCAGTTTTGATCTTGATGCCTAAGCCTCGTTCGACGGCACCGGTTGCCCCGGACCCACCCAGGGAAAGTCGCGCAGGCGCTTCGCCGCGAAGCGATCGATGGCCGCGCGGTACCTCTGCGTCATGCCGATATCGTCCCAGCCGTTGATCAGCTTGGTGCGCCAGACCGGATTGACGGCAAAGGGAAACTCCCGTTCCCCCGCGCGCAGCCGGCAGCGCTCCAGATCGACCTCCAGCGGCATCGGCCGGTCGCACAGATAGTCGAAGAGCAGCTCCAGGTCTGCTTCCTCGACTGTTGCGGGCAGCAGCCCATTGTTGACCGCATTGGCACTGAAGATATCGCCAAAGCTGGGCGCCACAACGCAACGAAAGCCGAAGTCGACAAGCGCGTAGACGGCCGCCTCGCGCGACGAGCCCGCGCCGAAGTTCCGCCGCGTCACCAGACTGCGCGCGCCCTCCGCCTCGGGATGGTTGAGAATGAAATCGGCACGGGCGCGACCTTCGGCATCGTAGCGCAGGTCGTGCAGGAGGAATTGGCCGTAGCCGGCACTGCGCGGCTGCTTCATGAAGCGCGCCGGAACGATCTGGTCGGTATCCAGATTGGCCAGGGGCAGCGGGCAAGCCGGAGCCGCGAACCGGGTTAAAGGCTGCACGGCGTTCCTCCCGTCACAGCCTGCGCACGTCGGTCAGACGCCCGGTCACGGCGGCGGCAGCCACCATGGCCGGCGACATGAGATGCGTCCTGGCCCCCGGCCCTTGACGGCCCTTGAAGTTGCGGTTTGTCGTCGAGGCACAACGCTCGCCGCTCGCCACCTGATCGCCATTCATTCCGACGCACATGGAACAGCCCGAGGCACGCCACTCAAGCCCCGCCGCCAGAAAGATCTCGTGCAGGCCCTCCGCCTCCGCCTGGCGTTTCACCAGACTCGATCCGGGCGAGACCAAACCAGGGACGCGGGCGCGGCGCCCCTCCAGCACAGCGGCCGCCGCACGCAGATCCTCGATTCTGGCATTCGTACAGGACCCGATGAACACCCGGTCGATAACGACGTCTGTGAGCTTCTGGCCCGGCATCAGCCCCATGTAGGTCAAGCTGTCGTGTGCCTGACGGGCTTTCTCGCCGTCTTCCATGACCGCGGGATCGGGGACCTGCTGATCGATCGGCAAGGCCTCTTCCGGAGAAACGCCCCAGGTGACGGTGGGGGCGATCTCCGCGGCCTCGATGACGACGTCACGATCGAAGCGCGCGCCGTCGTCGGTCGCGAGAGACGACCAGTAGCGGGCCGCGCGCTCGAACTGCGGACCGTGGGGACCGAGCGGCCGGTCGCGCAGATAGGCCAGCGTGGTCTCGTCGGGTGCAACCAGGCCGCAGCGCGCGCCGCCCTCGATGGAGAGGTTGCAGAGGGTCAGACGGGCTTCCATGGAGAGGGCTTCGATCGCGTCCCCGGCATACTCGATGGTATGCCCTCGTGCGCCATCGGCCCCAAGCCGCGCGATCCAGGTCAGCGCGATGTCCTTCGCCGTCACGCCGGGCGCCAGGTTGCCGGTTACGGTCAGGCGCATTTGCTTGGGGCGCGTCTGCCACAGCGTCTGTGTGGCCAACACGTGCGCGACCTCCGATGCGCCGATGCCGAAGGCTATGGCGCCGAAGGCGCCATGGGTCGCGGTATGACTGTCGCCGCAGACAATGATCAATCCCGGCTGGGTCAGGCCCTGCTCCGGCCCCACGACATGAACGATCCCCTGGCGTGGATCGTCGAGCCCGAAGAGCGCGATGCCATTGCGATCCGTGTTGTCGTTGAGCTGTTCGATCATACCGCGGATCGCCGGGTCACCGACGGGCTCGCCGCTCCGCCGCAAGGTCGGGACGTAATGGTCCGCGATGCCGAAGGTCAGCTCTGGCCTGGCCACCGGCAGGTCCCGCTCACGCAGCTTGTCGAAGGCGTGGAAAGATCCCTCGTGGACGAAATGCCGATCGATCCAAAGCAGAGACCGGCCGTTGTCGTCGCGCAGAATCTCGTGAGCGTTCCAGACCTTATCGAAGAGTGTCGAAGGTTGGCGAGCCGGCGTCGTCATGGCATCCACAGATAAGACCGCAGGCGGTCGTCGGCAAACTGTATTTCTTTTAATACATTTAGGCTTCGGCTCTCTTGCCGGTCAAATGTATTTTCACGGCGAGCAAGGTGCAGCGGCCCGCCGTTTCAGCGCTGGCCGTTTCAGTGCTCGCCGGCGTCCCGAGGCTCGACCTCGTCATTGGCCCCGCCCATCGGCTCCCAGTAGCGTGCGGCCTCGTCACCCACGCGACTCAGCTCGATCTGAAAGCGATAGCGATCCGGCCTGTAGAGCGCATCGAGATGCTCCACACCCCGCCCGTCCTGGTCGCAGACCACGCGCGTGAGCGCGATGAGCGGCGACCCCACGGCCACTTCCAGCGCCTGCGCCACGTCCTGGTCCGCCAGCACCGCCGAGATGGTCTGCGTTGCCTGGCTGACCTGCACGCCGCTGCGCTCGAGCAGGACGAACAGTGGCGTATCTGCAAGGTCGGCTTCGTTGTAGTTCAACGCAATCCGTGCCGGCACATGCGTGACCAAGTGCGAGAAGGGCTTGCCGTTCATCGATCTGACCCGGATCGAGCGCTGAACCCGCTCGCCCGAGGCCAGGCCCAGGCGCTCCCGGACGACCCCGGTCGGCTCCACATAGCCGAACTCCAGCAGCTTGACGTCGGAGGCCTCGCTCATCCGCACCATATTCGGCAGCAGGTTGGAGACGCTGGCAGTCAGGCGCGCGTCCAGGGGCTGTTCGAGCACGATGGTGCCGATACCGGGTCGTCGCGCAACGAGACCCGCCTCCCGCAAGGCCTGCAGCGCGCGCCGCACAGTCACCCGCGAGACCTTATGCTGTTCGGCCAGTTTCAGCTCGCCCGGAAGCTTCTGGCCCGGTTCTATTCGCCCGCTCATGATGGCGTCTTTCAGGAGCAGAAAGATGCGATGCGCCTTCATGCCGCCGACGGCGGCAGGCTCGGCTGACGTCATGGCCCGCGTTACAGATCGGGTCATGACATGAGAGCCCGGAAACGAAGCAGGACAAGACGGCCGTTCGCGTTCGGATGGGGACTTGACGTTCGTCGGCTGACGGCTCTACTAAATGTATTATTCATCATACATTTCTATGTCTTTCACGCCGGCAGCTTTACCAGATCGGCATGGCGAAACATAGAGTGGGGGTTCGGCGCATGCCCGTCATCCAGGTCAGCCTGATCCGAGGGTATTCGAGCAAGGTCAAGCAACGCCTCTGCAGGCGCCTGACCGACACCACCCGAGGTGTGCTGGGCGCCGTGCCGGAAGCGATTACGGTGTTTCTGCATGAAGTCGAGACGGACGGCTACGCGCGGGGCGGGCACACACGCGCCCCGGCCGCCGCCAGCGAGGAGGCGCCGGAAGACAGGGTTCGCGCCTACCTCGCCGCGATGGAGGCACGCGACCTCGAGGCGGCGGAACGCCATCTCAGCGACGGCTTCGTGATGGCCTTTCCAGGCAGTCCCGAGATGACCAGCCTTTCCGACCTGATCGCCTGGTCGAGCGAGCGCTACCGTTTCGTGCGAAAAACCTTCCAAGCTTTTGAGACCTGCGACAAGGAAGACCACAGTGTCGTGATCTGTCATGGTCATCTCTCCGGCGCATGGCCGGACGGCACCACCTTCGACTCCATACGCTTCATCGACCGCTTCGAGATCAGAAACAACCGGCTGACGCGCCAGGACGTCTGGAACGATCTGGCCCTCACCCGTCCCTGAAGGACCTCCCGTGCATGACCGCTGATCCCAGCCAGCTCAAAGACCGGCTCCACAGCTCCTCGATCGAGGTCGCGCCGGGCGTCTTCGATGCCCTCGGCGCATCGCTCGCCGAGCAGGCCGGTTTCGAGACGATCTATCTCTCCGGCGCGAGTCTCGCCTACACCCAGCTCGGCCGCCCCGATATCGGCCTGCTGAGCCTGAGCGAGGTCAACGACGCGCTGCTGCACATCCGCGAGCGCACGGACCTGTCGATCGTAGTGGACTGCGACACCGGCTTCGGCAACGCGATGAACGTCATGCGCAGCGTGCGACTGCTCGAACGCTCGGGCGCCAACGCTATCCAGCTCGAAGATCAGACCTACCCGAAGCGCTGCGGGCATCTGCGCGGTAAGAGCCTGGTGCCGACCGGAGAGATGGTCGGCAAGCTCCAGGCCGCACTTGACGCACGCGGGAGCGACCGGACGCTGATCATCGGTCGCACCGATGCCATTGCGGTGGAAGGGACCGAC
This sequence comes from Rhodovibrionaceae bacterium, assembly GCA_028285215.1. Taxonomy (GTDB): domain Bacteria; phylum Pseudomonadota; class Alphaproteobacteria; order Kiloniellales; family DSM-21159; genus Algihabitans. The sequence goes on from JANQPZ010000249.1 coordinate 14,808, forward strand.
AAGGCCCTGGAGCGGGCGGAGGCCTATCGCGAAACTGGTGTCGACATTCTCTTCATCGAAGGCATCCGGAACGACCGGGACGTCGAACAGGTCATGGCGCGCTTTCGCGGACAGGTGCCGATCATGGCCAACATGGTGGAGGGTGGAGACACGCCCTTGAAAAATGCCGAGACGCTCGAAGCCCTGGGATTTTCCCTCGTGATCTTCCCCGGCGCGCTCGTGCGCGCGGTCACGCACATGGCCGCCCGCTTCTTCGCTGCGCTGCGCAAGACCGGCAGCACAGACGCCTTTCGCGAGCAGATGCTCGACTTCACTCAGCTCAACGGATATCTCGGAACTCAGGACATGCTGGAGCTGGGCGAGAAATACGAAAACCGCGATCCTTCAGGAGACTCCCGATGATCACGACCGACAAGACCGCCAAGGAGCTGTTCCACGAGGTCATCGCCAATCCGCAGCGGGTCCCCTTCGGCTTCGGCGAAAAGGCCGTGCTGATCAACGTCGACCCTCAGAAAGCCTACACGCGGACCGATCTCTTCAAGACGGCCTATGAGACAGACCCCAAGCAGCTGAATTACGTCAACGACCTAGCCAAGTCCTTCCGGCAACTCGACTGGCCGGTGGTCTGGACTCACGTCGCCTTTCTGGACTCGGCCGAGGATGCCGGCATCTGGGGCACGCGCAGCGACACGCCGGACTCGCTTCAGAACATCAAGTACGGATCCGAGCGTGCCGAATTCGACGAGCGGGTGGAGATCGACCGCAGCCGCGACGTCGTCTACACCAAGCGCATGCCCTCCGCCTTCTTCGAGACGCCCCTGCAGTCCCTTCTGGTCTGGCATCGGGTGGATACGGTGATCATCACCGGCGGTTCCACCTCGGGCTGCGTGCGCGCCACGGCCGTCGAGAGCCTCTCGCGCGGCTACCGCACCATCGTCCCTCTGGAGTGCGTCGCCGACAAGCACGAGAGCTATCACTACGCCAATCTGACCGACATGCACCTCAAGTACGCCGACGTGCTGCCGGTCACCGACGTTCAGAGCTGGCTCCAGACGCGGATCGCAGCAGCCAAGTGAGCACAGCCGCAAAGTCCGTGAGACCGCGCGGGAGAGAGGCCTCGTGAAAGAGACGCTGGATGCCTACCAGTACTGGCCCTACGAGGGTCGCCCCAAGATCGACTGGCCCGGCGGAGCCCGCGTCGCCTTCTGGGTCGCGCCGAACATCGAGTACTACGAGATCGACCCGCCGGCCAACCCTCACCGCAAGGCCTGGCCGCACCCGCACCCCTCCGTGCCGGGCTACGGCATTCGCGACTACGGCAACCGCGTCGGCCACCAGCGTCAGATGGCGCTGCTCGACAAGTACGGCGTCCGCGGATCGGTTTCGCTCTCGGTAGCGCTCTGCGAGCATCATCCGGACATCATCGCGATGTGCCGCGAACGGAACTGGGAGTTCTTCAGTCACGGCATCTACAACACCCGCTACACCTATGGCCTGAGCGAGGCGCAGGAACGGGAGATGATCCGCGACGGGATCGAGAGCATCCATCGCCATACCGGCCAGGCCTGCGCCGGCTATCTGGCGCCGGCACTGTCGCATTCCGAGCACACGCTGGACCTCTTCGCCGAGGTCGGCCAGGAACTGTTCGGCGAAGACGCCGGGATCTATACCTGCGATCTGTTCCACGACGACCAGCCGACGCCGATCCGCCTGCGCTCCGGCCTGCGCTTCCTGTCGGTCCCCTACTCGCTGGAAATGAACGACACCATCGTCTTCGCCGTCAACAAGGTGGAACCGCGTCACTACCTGACCATGCTGAAGCGCCATTTCGACCGGCTCTACGCCGAAGGCGCGGAGAGCGGCACGGTCATGTGCATTCCCACTCACAGCTATCAGGTCAGCTGCCCCCATCGCATCAAGGCCTTCGAGGAGGCACTGGAGTACATCACCGGCCACGGCGACGTCTGGATCGCCACCGGGCGGGAGATCGCCCGTCACTATCTGGACAATCACTTCGACACGGCGTCGCAGGACATCGCCGCCAGGGCAGGAGGATAGGCGCATGGCCCTCGACGACAGCTACCTGCGCTATCCGAAGCGCCGGCACGGCTACGACCACGACCGCTACGGATGGTCGATGCTGGCCGACCGGCCGGCGATCCGCTGGCCCGACGGCAAGTCGCTGGCGGTCTGGATCAATCTGTCGCTTCAGTTCTATCCGCTCAACCAGCGCGGCATTCCCTTCAAGGTGCCGAACGGTATGACCATGCCGTATCCGGACCTGCGCCACTACAGTCTGCGCGACTACGGCAATCGGGTCGGCATCTACCGCGTGCTGAAGGCGTTGGAGCGCTACAGCGTCCGTCCCACCTTCGCGGTCAATGCTCAGTTGGCACAGCAGACGCTCTATCTGATGGCCCGCCTGCGCGACCAAGATGGCGAGTTTCTCTGCCACGGCTGGAACATGGACCATCTGCACTACGGCGGACAGGATCGCGCCGAGGAGGCGGACATCGTCCAGCGCTCGCTCGAAACGCTGCGCGAACTCAGCGGCCAACCGATCCGCGGCTGGCTCAGCCCTGCGCGCAGTCAAAGCTGGAACACGCTCGACCTGTTGGCCGAGAACGGCTTCGCCTACTGCTGCGACTGGGTCAACGACGACCTGCCCTATCCGCTCTCGACCGAAAGAGGGCGGCTGACAGCCATGCCGCTGTCCAGCGAGATCGAAGACCAGTTCGTCATGTCCCAGAACCTGCATTCAGAAGACTCTTGGGTCGCGCAGGTGAAGGACGCCTTCGACTATCTGCTGGAGGAATCCGCGAACCAGGGCGGACGGCTGTTCGCACTGAGCCTGCATCCCTGGCTCGTCGGACAACCGCACCGAATCGCCTGCCTGGAGGAGGTGCTGGAGTACGTCAGCGGACGGGATGGCGTATGGCAGGCACCGGCCGGCGAGATCCTCGACGCTTTTCTGGCACAAACCGGAGAATCTGGTTAATGCCGGTCAAACCGGTCGCATCCGGAGAGGTTTTCGAACCAGAGGTTCCGCTGCTGATCGTCGGCGGCGGCGCTTGCGGCCTGGTGGCGGGACTGGCGGCCAAGGACGCCGGAACGCCCGTGGTGATCCTCGAGCGCGACGCCATACCGCGCGGCAGCACCTTCATGTCGTCCGGTTTCATCCCTGCTGCAGGCTCGCGGTTTCAGGTCGAGAAGGGAATCCCGGATACCGCCGAGATCATGGCCGCCGATATTCAGCGCAAGAACGGCGCCGAAGCCGACCCGCTCGTCGTGGAAACCTTGGCGAAACACTCGGGCCGCGTTATCGACTGGCTGGCGGAGGTGCACGGCATCCCCTTCTCCCTGGTCGAGGGATTTCTCTATCCGGGGCACAGCCATCTGCGGATGCACGCCACACCGCGCCGCACCGGCGAAGAACTGATGGGCTGCCTGCTCACCGCAGCCGAAACCGCAGGGATCGATCTCTTGACCGATGCAAAGACGGTCGACCTGCATGTCGATGACCGGAGAAGGGTTCACGGAGTCGGCTTCGAGCGGCCGGACGGAACGCGGGAGCGCGTCGGCTGCCGGGCGTTGCTGCTCGCCTGCAACGGCTACGGCGGCGACGTCGAGTTGGTGGCACGCCATCTGCCCGCCGTTCGCGACGCGCACTACTACGGTCACGAGGGCAACCAGGGCGATGCGGTGCGATGGGGCGTGGCCCTGATAAGCGCCCAGGTCCTTCAGGCTGGCGCCGAGGGCCTC
>JANQPZ010000276.1 GCA_028285215.1 Rhodovibrionaceae bacterium
AGCCGTTGCAGGGCGGATCGGGGTCATTGCCCCGCCTCGCCGGTCGCAGGTTCTTCAGGATCCTCGGCCAGATCGGCAACCAACCGCCGCTCGGCGTCCCGGTCGCTGCCGGACGGCAGTGGAGCGGCCCGATCGAAGATCCAGGCAGCCACGTCGGCCGTCACCACGGCGCCTTGCAGATCGCGGAAGAGCAGATGCCACCCCTCCGGATAGTACGCTAGGCGCTGCGCGTCGCTGCCCGGCAGATCGCGCCAGGCTTGCAGCGTGGGCGTTTTCGGCACCAGTTCGTCGTTCGCGCCGTAGAGGAACAGCAGCGGCAAGCGGACCCGCGGCGCGGCCGTTAGAGCGGCGTCCATCAGATCGACCAGGCCGGCGAGGGCATCGATCCGCGTCTCCTTGATCACCAAGGGGTCGCGGCCGAGCGCGATCAGCGCCTCGCGGTTGTCGGAAGGGCGGATCTCGAAGCCCGCGCCGCTCGGCGTCACCCAGGGAAAGAAGGTTCGTCCGAACCAGAGGGCCGTCCGTTGATACCAGGGCTGCGTTTCCCGCGCCCAGACCGCCGGCGCCGCCAGGATCAATCCGTCGACGGGCAGCGGCTCCGCCTCGGCCGCGGCAGCCAGAAGCACCGCACCGCCCATGGATTCGCCCAGCAGGTAGAGAGGTATGCCAGGATGCCGCGCCCGCAGCAGGTCGGCTGCCGTGCGCAGGTCCCGGGTCAAGACCTCGACACCCGGCCAGAGGCCGCGGGCCGGGGCACCGCCGAAGCCGCGCTGATCGTAGGCATAGACGGCGATTCCGAGCGCCGCCCAGGCCGGTGCGGGATCGCTCCAGGCATGGCCGTAGTCGTTGAAACCATGGAGCGCGAGCAGAACCGCTTCCGGCGGATGCGGATTGGGCGCCCACAACCGCAAGGGCAGCTCGAGCCCGTCGGCCGTCGTAAACCGCCCGGTCTCCGGTTGCAGAACGTCCAGCCTGGGCTCTGTCGGCCCCGGTCCAGGCGGGGCGAGACGCGCGCAGGCCAGGAGGCCCGCGCAGATGAGGACGATCAGAAGAAGGCGCATCGCTGCGGAGCCGGACAGCGGGACCCGCATGGTCCGGGCCTAACGAGCCACGCCCGCGGTCGCCGGTGCCGTCGCGCCGGTCTCGCTATGTGCGCCTCGGGTGAGCTGCAGGAAGATGTCTTCCAGATCCGCCTCGTCGGTTCGGATGTCCTGTACGCGCAGGTCCGCTTTCGCAAGAGCTTCCAGGATTTCGGCCACCGGGCTCTGGCTGGTCTGGTAGCGGAAGATCAGGCGATCCGCAGCGACCAGTTCCGGCTGGAAGCGCTCCAACGGTTCGGGCACGGCCTCCAGGGGCCTGGCGAGCTGAACCTGAAGCTCCTTGCTGTCGAGTCGCCGCAGCAGCTTGGGCGTCGGCTCGCAGGCGATCACCTTGCCATGGTTGATGATGGCGATGGTGTCGCAGAGCTCCTCCGCCTCCTCCAGATAGTGGGTGGTGAGCAAGATGGTGGTTCCCAGGGCATTGAGGTCGCGCACCCGGCCCCAAAGCTGCTGGCGCAGCTCGATATCGACGCCGGCCGTCGGTTCGTCCAGCACCAGCACCGGCGGGTTGTGCACCATGGCCTTGGCCACCATCAGGCGCCGGCGCATGCCGCCCGAAAGCGTGCGAGTGTAGGCCTGCGCCTTGTCTGCCAGCCCCAGAATCTCGAGGATTTCCATGGTCATCCGCTCGCGCGGCGGCACGCCGTAAAGCCCGGCCTGCAGCTCCAGAAGCTCGCGCGGCGTGAAGAAAGGATCGATGTTCAGTTCCTGCGGCACCACGCCGATCGCCGCGCGAGATTGGCGCGTCTGGCGGTCGATGTCGTAGCCCCAGATCTTCGCCGTGCCCTCGCTTTTATTCACCAGCCCGGCCAGGATGTTGATCAGCGTCGACTTGCCGGCACCGTTCGGACCCAGAAGGCCGAAGAGGCTTCCGCGCGGAATGGCGAGATGCACGTCGTCCAGGGCGCGCTTCGGGCCGGTCTTGCCCGCGCTGCGATAGGTCTTGCCCAGGCCGACGACCTCGACGGCGTTGTCGGGCAGGCTGTCCTGGGATGCGATGGTCGAGGCTGCAGGCATGGTGCGGGTCGGCTGATCCTTCGGCATGATGGCGCCCTACCTAGACCGACGCGCTGTGAATTGCCAGTGTGGCGGCGCGCTGCGGCCCGGCAAGACAGCGTTTCCAGAAACGGTGCCGGAAGCGTTGAACCGCCGGCCCCGCGCGCTATAGTCGCCGCGAAACGCAACCAACCGCCCTCGCCGCCAGAGAGAGGTCCGAAGCGCCATGGCCAGCAACCAGACCGCGCCCGAACCGCCCGAGATCTTCTACGTCGACACCGAGACCATCGCCTGCGATGGGGGCGACGGCCCGCTGGGTCATCCCCGCGTCTGGCTGAATATGGAGGGCAAGGGCCAGATCGACTGCCCCTACTGCGGGCGGCGATTCATCCTGCAAGACTCATAGGATACCCTGTCCGCGTTCCGCCACGTTAAGCTCGCCGGCCCCTCGGCGTCACCTCGGGGGTTGCTCTGCCGATCCCTAGTGTAGCGTCGGCTCCGACTGACCGCCGCGCGCGGCCGCCAGCGCGCGAATGCGGCGCACCATGGAAAAGAGGCCGTTGCTGCGGCTCGGGCTCAAGTGGCCGGCCAGATCGAGGCGGTCGAGCGCCCCCCGGGCGTCGAACTCCAGGATCTCCTGCGGCGTGCGGCCGTTGAAGAGGGTGAGCAGCACCGCCACCAGCCCCTTGACGATATGGGCGTCGCTGTCGCCGCGGAACTGCAGTGCGCCGGGCCGTTCCGAATCCTCGGCAACCAGCAGCCAAACCTGGCTGACGCAGCCCTCGACCTTGTACTCCGGCACTTTCTCCGCGTCATCGAGCGGTGTCAGTTCCTTGCCCAGGTCGATGATGTAGCGGTAGCGATCCTCCCAGTCGTCGAAGAACTCGAAGGTTTCCGCCAGCTCATCCAGCCGCGAGTCGGTGACGCTCTGATCGCTCATGTCCAGCAGATAGGCCGCAGAGCCGCGCCAGTCCAGAGCAGGATGCAGGTCATGAGCGCACTCTAGATCTATGAGGAGAGTCAGATTCACGCCTTCGGTGGGATCGCCAAAGCGATTCCACCGAAGGCGATCCTGCTCTAGGCGGAGTTCGGCCGAGCGATTCAGTCCTGCCGCTGAACGACGACATGACCGTCCTGAACCTTGACCCGCTCGCCGGTCAGGGCATCGAGCATCTTCTCGACGAAGCTCTGTGGAATATCGCGGGTGATGAAAACCAGCCTGGTTTGCGGTGTGTCCGTCCACTCGTCGAGCCACACCACCGGATGGAAGACATGCTGCACGCCGTGGATCACGGCCGGCGTGTCGGGGTATTCGGCCACCTGGACGATGCCCTTGACCCGCAGCAGGTCTTCGCCCCGATTCGCGATCAGCAGCTCGAGAAAGAGGTTGAAGGCCTGGGCCGGGACCGGCTGATCCCGCACAATGCAGTAGGCGCGGATGTGATCGTCGTGGCGGTTCACGTCGTGGGCATGCTGATGGTCGTGCCCGTGATCATTGCCGTGATCATGGCCGTGATCGTGGCCATGGTGATGGTCATGCGGCTCCGCCTGCGCGGCCAGATAGGCCTCCTCGCGCAGCCAGGCCTCCACGTTCGGGCTCTTGGTCTTGGAATCCCAGAGGCCGAGATCGATCAGTTTGCTCGGCGCAATTTCACCGCCGACGGCGTATTCCAGGCGCGCGCCCGGGTTCATCTCCTTGACCCGCGACCAGAGCGCCTTGGCATCGGCATCCGGCAGGTCCGTCTTGGTCACCACGATCCGATCGGCCATAGCCGCCTGTTTCACCGCCTCCTGGTGCACGTCCAGCGTCGCCATACCGTTGACCGCGTCCAGCGTGGTAACGACACCGTCGAGTCGGTAGCGGTTCACCAGGCGCGGATCGTTGACCAGGGTGTGTACGACCGGCGCCGGATCGGCCAAGCCCGTGGTCTCCACCACGACCCGCTGGAACGGCGGCAGTTCCCCCGCCACGCTGCGGCGTTGCAGGTCGCCCAAGGTCTCGATCAGGTCGCCGCGCACGGTGCAGCACAGACAGCCGCTGTCCAGCTCGACGATCGTCTCCTCGGCCGAAGTCATCAGCAGATGGTCCAGGCCGACCTCGCCGAACTCGTTGATCACCACTGCCGTTCCGGCCATCGCCGGATCCTGCAACAGGCGGCTGAGCAGCGTGGTCTTGCCGCTGCCGAGAAAACCGGTCAGCACGGTGACGGGCAGGAGGTCCATGACAGATCCTTACGCAACGAGTGGGTGACACCCGCATATCTGAGCGCCGCCGAGGGCGCGCGCAAGCCTGCCCCTTGCTTTCGGCATCGGCCGGGGCAGACTGCGCCCGGTCGGAGACAGAGACCGGACAAGAGGGAGAAACGCCATGGCGACCGTCAAGCTGATCGACTATGAGGAGGCAGGGCCCGAGGTGCGGGCCGTCTACGACGACATCATGGCGACCCGGAAGAGCGACTGGGTCAACAACTTCTGGAAAGCCCTGGCAGTCGACCCGGCCTTGCTCCGCCGCACCTGGGAGTCGGTCAAGCAGGTGATGGCGCCGGGCGCTCTCGACCCCCTGACCAAGGAAATGATCTACGTGGCGGTCAGCGCGACCAACGGCTGCGGCTACTGCATCAACTCCCACACGGCGGCCGCCCGCGCCAAAGGCATGAACGACGCCATGCTGGCAGAGGTTCTGGCCGTCGTCGGCATGGCGAACGAGACCAATCGCCTGGTCCAGGGCTTCCAGGTCGAGCTCGATGCGGTTTTCGCGGACGGCGGCCGCAAGACCTGAAAGGCCCGACACCATGGCGACGTTGGAGCGAACGGCGGAAGCGAAGCGCCTGACGGCGACCCTGGCCGGCGGAACGGCGGTGCTGCTCTGGGCGCTGCTGGCGCTCTTCACCACCTGGGCGTCGGGCATTCCGCCCTTCCAACTCGTCTCGCTCTGCTTCACCGTCGCCGCGCTGATCGGCTTCGGAGTCATCGCACGCAAGGGCAGGGCCGGCTGGCAGAGCCTGCGGCAGCCGGTCGGCGCCTGGGCGCTCGGCAGCTTCGGCCTGTTCGGCTACCACTTCTTCTACTTCATGGCACTGGGCAACGCGCCGGCGGTCGAGGCCAGCCTGATCGCCTATCTCTGGCCGCTGCTGATCGTCGTCTTCTCGGCGCTGCTGCCCGGCGAACGGCTGCGCTGGTTCCACGTGACCGGGGCTCTGCTCGGGTTGGCCGGCGCCGGCCTGCTGGTCACCAAGGGCCAAGGCCTTGCCTTCGACACGCGCTACGGCCTGGGATATCTGGCGGCCGTCGCCTGCGCCCTGACTTGGTCGATCTACTCCGTCGCCAATCGGCGCTTCGGCAGCGTGCCGACCGACACGGTCGCCGGTTTCTGCGCCGCAGCCGCCCTGCTCGGCTTCATCAGCCACGCTCTGTTCGAGACCTGGGTCATGCCGACGGCCACGCAGTGGGGCGCGATTCTGCTGCTCGGCCTGGGGCCCGTGGGCGCCGCCTTCTTCGTGTGGGACTACGGCACCAAGCACGGCCATATCCAGGCCCTGGGCGCCCTCGCCTATGGGGCGCCGCTGCTGTCCACCCTGCTGCTCATCGCCTTCGGCCAAGCCGAAGCCACCTGGAGCGTCGCCCTGGCCTGCGGCCTGATCGTCGGCGGCGCCCTGCTGGCCTCCCTGGAGCTGCTGCGCCGGCGCTAGAGCAAGCCTACTTTGCGCGCCCGCCTACTCCATCACCCGCTCGATGCGCTTTTCGATGGCGTCCCAGATCAGGGCGGAGAGGTTGGCGCCGTCGAAGCGGTCGATCTCCTGGATGCCGGTCGGACTGGTGACGTTGATCTCCGTCAGATAGTCGCCGATCACGTCGATACCGACGAAGATCAGCCCCTGCTCGCGCAGGGTGGGACCCAGCGCGCGGCAGATCTCCAGGTCGCGCGGTGTCAGCTCCGCCTTTTCCGCCCGGCCGCCGACGTGCATGTTGGAGCGGGCCTCGCCCTTTGGCGGCACGCGGTTGATGGCGCCGGCCGCCTCGCCGTCCACCAGGATGATCCGCTTGTCCCCCTGGCGCACCTCGGGCAGGTAGCGCTGCACGATGATCGGCTCGCGGTAGAGCTGGGTGAAGAGTTCCAGCAGCGCGTTGAGGTTCTCGTCCTCCGGCGTCAGGTGGAAGACGCCGGCCCCGCCGTTGCCGAACAGCGGCTTGACGATGATGTCGCCGTGCTCTGCCCGGAAGGCGACGGCCTCATGCCTGTCGCTGGTGATCAGCGTGGGCGGCATCAGCTCTGCGAAATGGGTGACGAAGAGCTTCTCCGGCGCGTTGCGCACGCTGGCGGGATCGTTGACCACCAGCGTTGTGGGATGGACGTGCTCCAGCAGATGCGTGGCGGTGATGTAGGCCATGTCGAAGGGCGGGTCCTGGCGCATCAGCACCACGTCGACCCCCGCCAGGTCGAGCGTCTGGAAGTCGCCCAGGCCGGCGTGCGCTCCCGACTGGCGTCGCACCTCCAGCCGCCGGGCGCGGGCCGTCAATCGGCCGTGATGGAAGCTGAGGTCCTGGGGCAGGTAGTGCCAGAGCGCATGGCCGCGGGCCTGCGCCTCCAGCGCCAAGGCGAAGGTGCTGTCGGCGTCGATGTCGACCCCTTCGATCGGGTCCATCTGAATGGCAACGGCCAGAGCTGTCGGCGAGGCGGACATAGAGGATCGAACTCCCGGCTGCAGAAACTGTGAGGTCTCTGGTAGCACCCGCGTGTCACGGGCGGAAGCGGCCGGCGCGGATCAGGTCAGTTGAGTCGCGTGCGCAACTGGCGGAGCAGCTCCTCGGCCTCCTGCCTCTGGCTGCCGGCCGGAGCCAGCTCCAGGAAGTGCTCCAGGCTGACGATGGCGGCGCGCAGATTGGAGAGGTGGGCGTGCAGCAGTCCGGCCTCGCGCCACAAGCCGGCCCGGTCCGGCGCGATCAACAGCATCGACTCGACCAGCTCAAGAGCCTGTTCCGGGCGCTGTTCGCGCAGGTGACGGAGTTTCAGGTTGTTCTGCAGCCGCAACAGCGTATCGCGGTTGCTGACGGGGGCGTAGTGCTCGGGCTTGAGTTCGGCCTCGAGACCGGACAGCACCTTGAGCAGTTCGCGCAGATCCGCGGCCTGCAGCTCGCGCAGGCCGTTGAAGGGATCGACCACCGCGCGCTCGGATCCGGCCTGAAGCTGCAGCAGGAAATGGCCGGGAAAGGCCAGGCCCGACGCGTCCCACCCCTGCGCCCGGGCGGTCGCGATGACCAGAATGCCGAGCGCGACCGGCAGACCGCAGCGACGGTCGATCACTCGCATCAGGTTGCCGTTCTGCAGATCGTCGTAGGTCTCCTCGTCGCCGGCATAGCCGTAGCGCCCGAAGATCACCTGGCGCAGCACCTCCAAACGCACTTGGAGTTCGCTGTCGCCTTCGACTTTTCCGGCCAGATCGCGGGCGTCGCGCGCCAGCAGCGAGAGATGGTGACGGTAGCGGTCCAGAGGCAGTTTCGGCTGATCCAAGGCCGCCAGAAGCAAAGCAGTCTCGGCCACATCGATCTGTCCGTCGGGCAGGCTGCCGACCTGGCGTAAGGCGGATTCCAGGTCCTGCCGGCCGCTCGCCAGCGACCAGTTCATCGCCGCAGTCCCGAAAGACGGCGGGTGGGATATGTCTCCGACCCGGACATCATCGCAGCAGGAGGGTAAGGCGTCGGGCGTAAAATGCCAGGGGGTGATTGCGATGAGTGCCGGAAGGCAGCCTTCAGGGCCGCCAGGCGTCCGGCAGATGGCGCGGTCGCCGTCCCGGAACCAGGAGCAGGGCGTCGAACCGCACGTCCAGGCCGGCGAGATCGGGCCGGCCGGCCAGCCAGGTCTCCGCCGCGCGCAGAATCCGCCGCCGCTGATGGGGGGTCACGGCCTCCAAGGCAGCGGCGAGCGTGGCACGCCGCTTGACCTCGACGAAGGCGAGACAGGCTCCGCGCCGGGCGACCAGATCGATTTCACCCACGGGCAGGCGCAGACCGCGCGCCAGGATCCGATACCCCTTGAGGCGCAACCACCAGGCCGCCAAGGTCTCGGCCTTGCGGCCGGCACCATAGGCCCGTCGGCGCGCGTCAGTCGTGCGCACTGTCCCGCTCTTGCGCCGTTTCGGCGCTCAGCTCCAGGGCACGGCCATAGACCTGCTTGCGCGGCAGGCCGGTGGCCGCCTGCACCGCCTGCACCGCATCCTTGAGACTTCCGCCGGCCGCGAGGGCGCGGCGCAGCGCCGTATCCAGGGTCGCGGCATCCGTCGACTCGTCCAAGGGCGGGCCGACAACCACCACGATCTCTCCCTTCGGCTGCTCCTCGGCGCCGTAGGCGTCCGCCAACTCGGTCAAAGACCCGCGCCGCACCTCCTCGAACAGCTTGGTCAACTCCCGCGCCACCGCGGCCGGACGTCCGCCGCCCAGCGCCTGGGCCATATCGGCCAGGCTGGCTGCCAGGCGCTGCGGCGCCTCGAACAGGATCAGCGTCGCCGGCACCGGCTTCAGCTCCTCCAGCCAACGCAGCCGGGCCGCGCTTCTGGGCGGCGGAAAGCCCGCGAAACAGAAACGGTCGCTGGGCAAAGCGGCAGCGACCAATCCCGCCAGCACCGCCGAGGGGCCGGGCACCGGAACGACCCGGATGCCTGCCTCCACCGCATCGCGAACCAGCTTGTAGCCGGGATCGGAGACCAGAGGCGTCCCCGCGTCGCTGACCAATGCCACGGTCTCGCCCCTTTTGAGCGCTTCGATCAGTTTCGGTCGCACGCGGGCCGCGTTATGTTCATGGTAGGCGATCGAAGAACGATCGGGGCGGTCGAGGCCATGGGCCTGAAGCAGTCGACGGGTGTAGCGGGTATCTTCGCAGACCAGAACATCGCTTTGCGCCAAGGTGGCGAGCGCGCGCAGAGTGATATCCGCCAGGTTGCCGATCGGGCAGGCAACCAGATACAAGGCCGGATCGAGCGGCTTCAGGGGCGTTTCGACGCGCAGCAGCGGCGTTGTCCCGAGAGGGTCACGTCCCGACTCCCTCGCGGCATCGCCGCCCCCGCCGTCCTGGACGGCGAGGCCACCGTTACCGGTTCCACCAGCGGGAGTGGATTGTGATCCCTTCATGCCTGCCTTTCACTGCGGATGTCGGCCTGTCCGGCCGGACCACGGTCGTCGGAATTCTGCTGTTCGGCCTGGCGGCCTGCACCGATGCGAATGATGCCCCACCCCAGAGCGGCACACAAACACCGCCCCCGATCGTCGAGGCGCCCCCGCCTCCGCCACCCCCGCCGCCTCGTGCGCCGGGTGAAGCGACCGTCGCTCTTCTGCTGCCGATGACGGGCGCACAGGGAACGCTGGGTCAGGCCTTGCTCAACGCGGCACAGATGGCCCTGTTCGATATCGGCGGCCCGAACTTCGAGCTGACGCTGCACGATACGACCGGCCGGCCCGACGGCGCGGAGCGGGCCATGCAGGCGGCCCTGGCGGAAGAGGCCGACCTGATCCTCGGGCCGCTTTTCTCGACCTCCATCGCCGCGGCGGCGCCGCAAGCCCGCAACCGCCAGGTCCCGGTCGTCGCCTTCTCCAACGACCGCACGGTGGGTGGCCGCGGAGTCTGGGTGATCGGCCTCGATCCGGCAGCCCAGGTGGACCGCGTCGTCGACTACGCCACCCGGCAGGGCCTGACGCGCTTTGCCGCGCTGGCGCCGCGCAATCCCTACGGCGACGCCACCTTGCAGGCCCTGCAGCAGGCCGCCGCCCGCTACGGCGGCTTCGTCACCCAGGTCGCGACCTACGACCCCATCGCCGTGACCGACGCCGGCCCGATCGTACAGCAGCTCGCCGCCGCCCGAGACGGTTACGACGCTCTGCTGATCCCGGCAGGCGGTAGCGAGCTGCTCGGTCTCGCGCCGCTGCTGCCGTTCTACGACATCGATCCCGCTCAGACCCAATACCTGGGCACCCAGCTATGGGAGGACCCGAGTCTCGGTCAGGAAGGCGCATTGGTCGGCGGCTGGTTTGCAGCGCCCGAGCGGAGCGGCTGGGAGGCTTGGGCAAGCCGCTATCGCGAGCTCTACGGCGAAACGCCGCCCAGGCTGGCCTCGCTCGCCTACGACGCGACGGCCCTGGCCGCCGTGCTGGCGCAGGAGGCGTCACAGACCGGCGCGGCGCCCGACTACAGTCTCGAGGACCTGACCGATCCCAACGGCTTCGCCGGAGTCGACGGCATCTTCCGTCTGCGCGGCGACGGCAGCACCGAGCGGGGCCTGGCCGTGCTGCAACTGCAGCGCAACGCCATCGAACTGCGCGAGACGGCGCCGACCAGCTTCCAACGGCTCGGGTCTTAGAGCAGGATCGCCTTAGGTGGACTTGCTCCGGCGATCCCACCTAAGGCGTGGCTCCGACTCTCTTCATAGATCTTAGAGTGACAGTCCGAACCGCTCCTTCAGAGCCCGCTCTCCGCCCGGCGTAAAGGCGACGACACGCGTCCCCTCTTCGCGCCGCGCCCAACCGAGATCGAAGAGCCTCTGCAGAATCGCGGCCCCGAGCGCACCGGCCAGATGGCTGCGGCGCGCACTCCAGTCGAGGCAGCTGCGGCAAAGCGGCCGACGCAAGCGGCGCAAGGCCTCCAGATCGAGACCGAACGCGATCATGCGCGCTTCGCCTTCGACGGTCAGCTCCGGCCCGTCGCCGCGCAACACCAGGTCGCCGTTACGGACCAGAGCATCGAACAGGGCAACCCCCACGTCGCCGGCCAGATGGTCGTAGCAGACCCGGGCCCGGCGCAGCGCCGGCTCCCTGGGGCCGGTGCGTACCCGCTTCGGAACCAGCTCCGAGGCGAAGCTCATCAAGCTTTCCAGCAAGGCCGCGACCCGCTCGTCCGCAAGACGGTAGTAGCGATGACGGCCCTGCCGCTCGACCGCGATCAAGTCGGCGTCCAGCAGACGCGCCAAATGGGCGCTGGCCGTCGGCTTACCGATTCCCGCCTGCTGTGCCAGCTCGCTGGCCGTCAGAGCCCGGCCTTCGATGAGCGCCGACAGCATATTGGCACGCGCTGGATCGCCGATTGTGGCAGCGACATAGGCGATATCGGGACCGTATTTCATATTTCGATTTTGAGCGAACCATGCACGGCCGGCAAGCTGATATGAAAAGACCCGAGACGCGGGATCGGTCCTGCGAAAAGCGGAGGAGGTGCACACCATGATCGCGGTGATCTTCGAGGTTCGGCCCAAGGCGGGCGAACGCGACCACTACCTGGCAATCGCCGCCGACTTGCGCCCTTTGCTGGAGCAGGTTGACGGCTTCATCTCGGTGGAGCGCTTCGAGAGCCTGGTCGAGCCGGGCAAGTTACTATCGCTGTCCTTCTGGCGCGACGAAGAGGCGGTCCGGAACTGGCGCTGCGCCCCGGCCCACCGCGACGCTCAGGACTGCGGTCGCGCCGAGATCTTCAGCGACTACCGCCTGCGCATCGCCGGGGTCATACGCGACTACGGCATGTTCGACCGGGCTCAGGCGCCCGCACGCGAAACCGAACGTCCTGCGCCCGCAGCTCCTCGAGCCGGCCGCGCGGCGGCGCCCGACAAAGGATCGCTGCGCCGCCTGGCCCTTCACCTGGCGGCAAAGCTCGGCCGTCTCTATGCGGCCTACTGCGCGGAAGAGCACCTGAACGAACTGGACGACCGTCTGCTCAAGGACATCGGCGTGACACGCGACGAGATCCGCGGCGCCGTCTGGGGCAGCAAGGCTGCCTCGCCGGAGCGACCGCCACCGCTGGAGCTTGCGCCACTTCTCAGCCACCAGAGCGATCGGC
>JANQPZ010000282.1 GCA_028285215.1 Rhodovibrionaceae bacterium
CTCCAAATCGACGGCCAGCATCTCACCAGGGCCGAGCCGGCCCTTCTCCACGATGGTGGCCTCGTCGAGTTTGACCATGCCCGTCTCGGAGCCGGCGAACAGCAACCCGTCGTCGGTGATGGTGTAGCGCAGCGGGCGCAGGCCGTTCCGGTCCATGCCGGCCAGCACCCAACGACCGCCATAGCCGCAGATCGCCGCGGGGCCGTCCCAAGGCTCCATCACCGAGTTGCAATAGCTATAGAGATCCTTCCAGTCCTGCGGCATGGGGCTCTCCGGACCCCAAGCCTCCGGGATCAGCATGGTCTTGACCATCGGCAGATCGCGGTCGCCGCGCACCATCAGTTCGACCACAGCGTCCAGCGCCGCGGAATCGGAGCTGCCCGACTGCACAACCGGCTTGAGGTCATCGACATGGGCGCCGAAGGCATCGCTGGCCATGCGGCACTCATGTGCCTTGGTCCAGTTCACATTGCCACGCAGGGTATTGATTTCGCCGTTGTGGGCGATCACACGAAACGGCTGCGCCAGGCGCCAGGTCGGAAAGGTGTTGGTCGAGTAGCGCTGATGGAAGATCGCGAAGTTGGACTCGAAGCGCGCGTCCAGCAGGTCGGGGTAGAAGATCGACACCTGCTCGGCCAGGAACATGCCCTTGTAGATGATCGAACGGCCGGATAGCGAACAGATGTAGAGGTCCTTGATCGACTCTGCCTCGGCCGCCTTCTCGATCCGCCGGCGAATGATATAGAGGTCGATCTCGAAGCGCTTGGCGTCGACGCCCTTCGAGTTGGCGATCATGATCTGCTCGATCTCGGGCCGCGTAGCGTTGGCCTTCTCGCCGATCACGCTGGTGTTCACCGGGACCTGGCGCCAGCCGTAGATCGAATAGCCGAAGTGCAGGATCTCGCGCTCGACCAGAACGCGACAGCGCTCTTGGGCGCCGTAGTCGGTGCGCGGCAGGAAGATCATGCCGACGCCGATCTGGCCGCGGCCGGGCCGGTGACCGGTGCGCACGATATGCTCGCGGAAGAACTCCTGCGGGATCTGCACGTGGATGCCGGCGCCATCGCCGGTCTTGCCGTCGGCATCGACGGCACCGCGGTGCCAGACTGCCTTCAAAGCCTCGATCGCCTTTTCCACCACATCGCGGCGTGGCCGTCCGTCGATCGAGGCGACAAGACCGACACCGCAGGCGTCGTGTTCGTCCGCGGGATCGTAAAGGCCGGTTTCAGCCAACAAGGCGGCTTCGGGAGTCTGCGCGTCGAGAGGCATCACATCGATCCTCGAAAATCAGGAGTTGTCTTGAAAGGCTTACTCGGCTGCCACGGCGGAGGCGGTTTCGGCACGCCCGGCGGCCTTGCTTTGCAGGTAGCCGTCGATCTGGTCGGCCGCGTCGCGGCCATCCCGGATGGCCCAGACCACCAGCGACGCACCCCGCACGATGTCGCCGGCGGCGAAGACACCATCGAGCGAGGTCATCATGTTCTTGTAGCTGACCTTCAGAGTCCCCCAGCGGGTGGTCTCCAGCGCTTCGGCTTGGAACCTGTCCGGCAGGTCCTCGGGATCGAAGCCCAACGCCTTGATGACCAGATCGGCTTCGACCGTGTAGGCACTCTCCGGCAGGATCTGCGGCGCCTGACGTCCGGTGGCGTCGGCCACACCCAGGTGAACGCGGCTGGCGCGCACACCCGAGACCTTCTCGTCGCCGAGAAAGGCCTCCGGCGCGGAGAGCCAGACGAACTCCACACCCTCCTCCTCCGCATTGGCGACCTCACGCTGCGAGCCCGGCATGTTGGCGCGATTCCGGCGATAGAGGCACTTGACCGAGACGGCGCCCTGTCGGACCGCCGTCCGCACGCAGTCCATCGCCGTGTCGCCGCCACCGATCACAACCACGCGCTTGCCTTTGGCGTCGAGGGTGCCGTCGTCGAAGGCGGGCACCTCGTCACCCAGGCCGGTGCGGTTGGAAGCCGTGAGATAGTCCATTGCCGGCTGAATGTTCGCCAGCCCCGAGCCCGGAGCCTGGAGGTCGCGCGCCTTGTAAACGCCGGTGGCGACCAGAACGGCGTCGTGCTGAATGCGCAGCTCGTCGAGGGTCGCATCCCTGCCGACCTCGAAGTTCAGCTTGAAGGCGACGCCGGCATCCGCGATCAGCCGGGCGCGGCGCTCCACAACCTCCTTCTCCAACTTGAAGTTGGGAATGCCGTAGATCATCAGACCGCCGATCCGGTCATAGCGGTCGTAGACCGTGACCTGATAGCCCTTGCGGCGCAACTCCTCTGCAGCGGCCAGACCGGCCGGGCCTGCACCGATGATGCCGACCGACTGCTGCCGCTCCTTCGTCGGCTTGACCGCCTTGACCCAGCCCTTCTCCCAGGCCGTGTCGGTGATGTACTTCTCGACGGCACCGATGGTCACCGTTCCATGGCCGGACTGCTCGATCACGCAGTTGCCTTCGCAGAGCCGGTCCTGCGGACAGATGCGGCCACAGATCTCCGGAAAGTTGTTGGTCGCTTGGCTGACCTCATAGGCCTCCTCAAGACGGCCTTCGGCGGTCAGCATCAACCAGTCGGGAATGTTGTTGTGGACCGGGCAGTGCACTTGGCAGAACGGGACGCCGCACTGGCTGCAGCGCGCAGCCTGCTGCGCCGCCGCGGCGGGGTCGAACTCGGCATAGATCTCGCCGAAATCGGCGCGCCGCGTTTCGACGTCGCGCTTATGCGGCGTCTTCTGCTCCGTGGTGACGAACTGCAGCATCTGGTTCGGCATGGCCGAGCCCTCTCCCTCCCGAGAATACTTTGTTGCGCAGGCCGGCGAGCGCCGCCTCGCTCACCCGCAATCGGGCTCCGAGACGCGAGAGCGCGGCCCGGAGCCGCCGCCTCGCAGACAGGATCTCTGCGGAACGACCGGCTTCGGTCCGCGCCCTACCGCCTGAGCGACCCTAGGCCTAGCGAAGGGTCACAGGCGCTCACCGCGCAATTTCTGAGCAATTTCCTGCTCTCGAGGGTTTTTATACCGCACAGCGGGAGTGCTGGGAAGTGTATTTTCGAACAAAAGGTCAATAGTATTGACCATTTCTGCAATGCAGCACCGCATCCTCTGCATTGCGCCCGATGTTCAACCGCCTCATCACCGCGTATGGTCCCGAAATGGGATTAAATTTCCCGCAGCGGCGACGCGAGAGGACTTGCTATCAGAGGCAGCGAGACTGCAAACCTTGCGCCGGGGAGACCTACGTCCGTGCCGCTTCTGCTGCTCGCCATCCTGGCCCTCGTCCAGGGAATCACCGAGTTCCTGCCCATATCCTCATCTGGCCATCTGGTGTTGGTCTGGGAAGTCTTCGACCGGACAGCAACAGAAGGGGTGCGTGCAGTCGAGGCGGAGCGCCTCGACCTGGACGTGGCGGTTCACGTGGGCACGCTCGCAGCGGTCTGCCTCTACTTCTGGCGTGATATCTGGCACATGGCGGTCGGCCTGTTGCGCCTAGCCACCGGCCGGCGCGACCCGGGCGCACGCTTGGCAGGTCTGGTCCTGCTGGCCTCTTTGCCGATCATTCCCGTCGGCTACTTCGGCAAAGATCTCGTACTGATCTACTTCCGGGACATCGCGGTGATCGGCTGGACCACCTTGGGTTTCGGTATTCTGCTCGGTCTGGCCGACCGCTTCGGCATGCTGATCAACAGGCTGGAACACCTGGGCTGGGTGCAAGCGTTGATCGTCGGCATCGCGCAGGTGCTGGCGCTGGTTCCCGGCACCAGCCGATCCGGCATCACTATGACGGCAGCTCGCTTCCTCGGTTTCGAGCGCTCCGAAGCGGCTCGCCTCTCGATGCTGCTCGCGATCCCGGCGATCGCCGGCGCCGGCAGCCTCGCCGGGCTCGATCTTTACCAGAACGGCGACCTTTCGCTCGGCCGAGACGCCGCCGTCGCCGCGGTCCTGGCCTTCATCGCTGCCCTGGTCGCCATCGCGGCCATGATGGCTTGGCTACGCCGCGCCAGCTTCACGCCTTTCGTGATTTACCGGATTCTGCTCGGCATCCTGCTGCTCGCCCTGGTTTACGGCGGCGTGATCTAACCCTCGGGCGTCTGCGGCACGAAGCGGCCGCCCGGACGGTAGCGCTCCAGATAGGTGGGGATGATGACCTCGCAGGCATGCGGAGTGTCGACCCCCAGGTCCGCAAGGGTCAGCGCATCGGCGGCGACCACGTTGTCCTGCTCCAGCAGCTTGACCTGATCGCGGGTCAGCGGCGGATCTGGCAACAGTTGCAGGAGGCTGCCTTGCGCATAGGCGATCGCCCAGGGCACCGGTACGAGAAGACGACGGCGACGAATGGTGTCCAGCAGAAGCTGCAGCAACTCCTTGAAGCTGTAGATGTGCGGGCCGCCCAGTTCGAAGGTCTTGCCTCGCGCATCCGAACGTTCCAATCCCGCGACCACGGCATCGGCCACGTCGCCGACGTAGACCGGCTGGAACTTGGTCTTGCCGCCGCCAATCAACGGCAGTGCCGGTGCCAAGCGCGCCATCGCAGCGAAACGGTTGAAGAAGCCGTCCTCCGGCCCGAAGACGATCGAAGGCCGCAGGATGACCGCCTCAGGGACCGCGGCGCGCACCGACTCTTCGCCGAGCCCTTTGGTTCGCGCATATTCCGCCTCGCCCTGCGGGTCTGCACCGATGGCCGAGATCTGGACGAAGCGGTCGATGCCTTCGGCGGCGGCAGCTTCCGCGATGCGCTTGGCGCCGAGATGCTGCACCGCCTCGAAGGTCTGCGGGCCGCCTGCCGCCAGAATCCCCACCAGATTGATCACGGCATCGGCGCCCTGAACCGCGGCTCTCACCTCCGTATCGCTCTGCAGCCGCGCGCGCAGC
>JANQPZ010000303.1 GCA_028285215.1 Rhodovibrionaceae bacterium
CACGAAACCGTCAAAGGCCTATGATATAGATCAGTCGTGCAGCGAGGAGCTCCGGCATGTACCGCGACAATTCCCTGGTTCCAAGCGAAGCCATCCGACTTCTGGCGCTCGGTCTCTTGGCGGAAGGCGGATGCAGCTATGCCGAGGTGGCGAGCGAAGTGCGGCACTTCACCGGTCGCATGGTTGGACCGTCGCTGGATCTCCTGGCCTCGCCGCTGGAGCTTCTGAAGGTCGAAGGGCTGGTTGAGCCGGTCGAGCCCGGCGACACCAGCGAGACGGCCCAGCTCAAGATCACCGCTGCCGGACGGACCGAGTTGCAGCGCCTGTTGGCCTCCAATCTGCGCCCGCAGGTGACCGATGTGAACAAGCTGATCATCGCCCTGAAAATGCGGTTTCTGAACAACTTGGCGGTCGAGCAGCGTCTCGAACAGGCCGATCTGCTGGTGGAGATCTTCGAGCGCGAGTTGGCGCGCCTGACCGATCTGCGCAGCCACGGTCCGGCCAACGGCGGCGATTTGCCGGCCTGGTTGGATCTCGAAATCGGGGCAACGCAGGCGCGTCTGGCCTGGTTTGCGGATCTGCGCGACCGGCTTTGCGCGGCCTAGATACGGCAAGCTTCGCTGCGGGCGAACTGTCAGACGTTTCTCAATATCTCTTTGGCCAGTCCGGCGATTTCCTTCGCCGCCTTCCCGCTCGGCTGAACCTCGCCCACGGCGCGCCCTTCTGAAAGCGCTGAGGCGAAGACGACCCGGTTGCCGATCTGCGCCTTGGCGATCTGGGCGCCGAAGCCCTTTACTTCCGCCAGCATCTCGTCGTTCAGCTTGGCTCTGGGCGGGACGCGGTTGAGCACCAACAACACCGGTGTCTCCTCGGCGGACGCCAGTTCCAGGGTCGGACGCGTGGCCCAGACGTCCATCGGCGAAGGCTGCACCGGGATCACGACCAACCCCGCCGAGCGGACGGCGATCTTCGCCTCGGTTTCCGCGTGAGGCGGCGAGTCGATCAGCACGACCTCATGCTCGCGCGCCAGACGCTCGACCTCGTTGCGCACGCGCCAGCCGTTGATCTGGCTGACCAGAAGCCCGGCACCAGCGTCCCCGAAGCGCTCCTCACGCAAGCGAAACCACATTGTCAGCGACTGCTGCGGATCGATATCGACCACGGCCACCTTCTTCCTGGCGGCCGTATAGGCAACGGCCAGATGGGCGGTCAGCGTGGTCTTGCCAGCCCCGCCTTTCTGTTGCGCCACGGTGATGATCTTGGCGGCCATGTCAGCTCCCTCTCACAACGTGCTGCGCCGCAGCATAATCGCCCGATCGATCGGATGCACCATAATCGAACGCCGATGTCGAGCGGGTTTGCGTCAGCAGTGTTGCCATATTTACGCACTTGACGTGGAGAATTGGACGGCGCAAGCTTCTCGATACGTGGTCGTGCCGTTCGGCCTCGCCGAAGGCCGCGACGACGATGGGCTCGCCGCAATGCCCGTGCGGCGAGGGTGCCGGATGGCCTCCTCCGCCGACTGGCGGTTCGAGGCGCGCAGGACGCGCCGGGGACCAACGGCCTCTTAGGAGCGAAGTCGGAAGCCGCCATCGCCATGGCGCCTTCCGGACGTCTGGGTCCCGCCTGTCTGGCCCCCGCCTGTCTGGCCCCCGCCTGTCTGGACAGCGACGCCGGAAGCCGCTAGGCAGCCCCGCCATGACCGCAGAAGCAGCCCGCATTCGCGAGGCAGACTCCGAAACCATCGCCAAGGCCGCAACTCTCCTGCAGGCGGGCGGTTTGGTCGCCTTCCCGACGGAAACGGTCTACGGCCTGAGCGCCGATGCCGGCGACGATCGGGCTGTTGCGAAGATCTTCGCCGCCAAGGCGCGCCCGCGCTTCAATCCTCTGATCGCGCATTTTCCCGACGCGGAAGCTGCCGCGACGGAAACGCTGTTCGACGTCAGAGCCGAACGCCTGGCGGCTGCCTGTTGGCCGGGGCCGCTGACGCTCGTGCTGCCGCGACGCCCGGGCTGTCGCATCTCCTCTCTCTGCTCCGCCGGGCTGGAAAGCCAAGCGGTACGTGTCCCCGACCAGCCGATCGCCCAGGACCTTCTGCGAGCCGTCGCGCGACCGCTAGCCGCCCCCAGTGCGAACCGCTCCGGCCGGATCAGCCCAACCACGGCACAAGCGGTGGCCGACGAACTGGACGGAGCCGTCGATCTGATTCTGGATGGCGGTCCTTGCCGTGTCGGCCTGGAGTCGAGCGTCCTGGATCTAACCGGAGAGCGCCCCCGCCTGCTGCGTCCCGGCGGCCTGCCGCTCGAACACCTCGCAGACGTGTTGGGCGAACTGCCGGAAGCCCCGAAAGCGGGCGCCCCTTTCGCCTCGCCAGGCCTGCTGGAGAGCCACTATGCCCCGGAGACGCAGATGCGGCTGGACGTTGGCGAAGCGGCACCCGACGAAGGCCTGCTTGCCTTCGGCCCCGCGGTTCCGTCCGGCGCGGCGATGACGCTGAATCTGTCTCCAAGCGGCGATCTGACGGAAGCGGCCGCCAATCTCTTCTCCTATCTGCGGCGGCTGGACGCGGCCGGCCTTCGGTCCATCGCGGTCATGCCGATTCCCGAACGAGGTCTCGGACGCGCCATCCGGGACCGTTTACGCCGAGCCGCCGCACCGCGGCCCGAAGACAGGCGCCTGGACCGGCCGCTCTGACGCATCCTTCGGGGCGCCAGAGCGAGTCCACCCAAGGCGATCCTGCTCTAGCCGACGCTGAAGCGAGACACTAAAGTCTCGTACATGCCTGAAGGAAGCCCCGTTCCCGAGCGCTACGCCCGTCTGCGGGAGGCGCTGGCCGGTGTGGTCGGACCAGACCACGTGATCACCGATTCCAGCGACCTGGCTCCCTATCTGGTGGAGGAGCGCGGCCGATATCGCGGCCGTGCGCCCTTCGTCGTGCGACCGGCCAATACCGAAGAGACGGCCGAGGCCGTTCGGCTCTGCGCCGCAGCCCGCGTGCCGATGGTCCCGCAGGGCGGCAACACCGGCCTCTGCGGCGGGGCCATCCCTTTCGAGAGCGGGGAGGAGGTGATCATCTCCCTCAGCCGCCTGAGGCGCATCCGCGCCCTCGACGCCGACAACTTCACGATTACGGCGGAAGCCGGCTGTATCCTGGCCGAGCTGCAGCAGGCGGCGGCCGCCGCCGACCGTCTCTTTCCGCTCAGCCTGGGCGCCGAAGGGAGCTGTCAGATCGGCGGCAATCTCTCGACCAATGCCGGCGGCGTTCAGGTGCTGCGCTACGGCAACATGCGTGACCTCACACTCGGCCTTGAAGTTGTGCTGCCTGACGGCGCGGTCTGGGACGGGCTGCGCGGGCTGCGCAAGGACAACACCGGCTACGACCTGAAGCACCTCTTTCTCGGTGCCGAGGGAACCCTCGGAATCATCACCTCTGCGGTGCTGAAACTCTTCGCCCGACCGCGCGAAGTGGTCACGGCCTTCGTCGCCCTGCCGAGCCCTGCGGCAGCCGTCCAGCTGCTCGGCCGCGCGCGCAGCGCCACGGGCGAAGCGGTCACCTCCTTCGAACTGATCCCGCGCCTGGGTCTGGAGATGGCGTTCCGCCATGTGGAAGGCTGCAGCGATCCCCTAGACAGCGTCTCACCCTGGTATCTCCTGATCGAACTCTACGGCGGCCGAGAGGCCGGGCCGCTCGCCGGCGCCTTGGAGGATCTGCTTGCCACAGCCTTCGAGACGGACTTGATCAGCGACGCCGCTATCGCTCAGAACGCTCAGCAGGCGGCCGACTTCTGGCGCTTGCGCGAAGGCATCGTCGAGGCACAGAAGCACGAAGGCGGCTCGATCAAACACGACGTCTCGGTTCCGGTCAGCAAGGTGCCCGACTTCATCGCAGCCGCCACTGCCGAAGTCGAGCGGCGCATACCGGGGGTTCGCCCCGTTCCTTTCGGCCACGTCGGCGACGGCAACATCCACTTCAACCTAAGTCAGCCCGAGGGCGCGGAGCGGGAGGCTTTCCTGGTCCGGTGGCAGGAGATCAACGAAGCGGTCCACGATATCGTCGCGGATCTGGGCGGCTCCTTTTCCGCCGAGCATGGACTCGGTCGCATGAAGGTTGCCGAAGCCGAAAGGCTGAAGTCCGCCGTCGAGATCGAGATGATGCGGGGGATCAAGCGCGCCTTCGATCCGCACAACCTCATGAACCCGGGAAAAGTATTAATTTCAAGGCGTTAACCAAGCATCCGGCGGCCCTCCGGCATCGGCCGATTAGCCAATCCTTAAGCCTTTCCGCCGATGGTTGTCGGCTTACTCGCAAATCTCTGCCGGGCCGATTTCGCTGCCTTCATGCTGCTGACCTTCAATAGCGACGACCTGAAGCGTCTGCTGGACCCGATCGGCGCGCCGACCTTCGTGGTCGACGTGCTGCCGAACGGTGAGTTTCGCTATGCGGCCTTCAACCAGGAAAACGAGGAACGAACCGGCCTGCGGCACCAGGACGCCGTCGGCAAGCGACCCGAAGACATCGCCGATGCCGAGTTGGCCAGCCGCGTAAAGCATCGCTACCTGGCCTGCGTCGTCGCCCGCCATGTTACGGAGTACGACGAGGAACTGACCGTCGACGGGAAGCGCCGCGTTTGGCATCTATCGCTCTCTCCCCTGCTGAATCGCAGCGGTCAGGTGCGTCGTTCGCCGTGCCGAG
>JANQPZ010000304.1 GCA_028285215.1 Rhodovibrionaceae bacterium
CGCCCCGTCCGGCTGCGGATAGCTCTTCCGGAGGTGTTCGGCCTCGATCACCAGCTTGCCGCTGCTGCCGGCCTGGGCGGCCGCCATCTCCACCTGGCCCGGCTGTGCCTTCAGCAGGCTTGCCCGGCTCGCGCGCAGCTCCTTCAGGCGTGCGAGGCGCCCCATGTTGCGTTTGCGCCGGGCGGTGACGCCGCGGTGCAGCCAGTGCTCCTCGCGCTCGATGGTCTTGCCCAGGCGGTTCAGTTCGCGGGCCTCAGCCGCGCGTAGCTCCTCGGCCCAGGCTTCGAAGTGCGCGAAGCCCTTGTCCAGACTGTGCGCCTTGCCGCGGTCCAGCCAGAGGGTGCGGTTGGACAGCCTGGCCAGGAAGGTGCGGTCGTGGCTGATCACCAGCAGAGCGCCGCGGAACCGGGTCAATTCGCCTTCCAGCCAGGCGATAGTCGGCAGGTCCAGGTGGTTGGTCGGCTCGTCGAGCAGCAGGAGATCTGGCGCCGTGACCAGAGCGCGCGCCAAGGCGGCCCGGCGTCCTTCGCCGCCGGACAGCGTCCCCAGCTTCGCGGTGCCGTTCAGGGAGAGCCGCTCGAGGGCCGCTTCGGCCAGCGCACGTCGGGCCGGATCGTCCTGCGGCAGGCCGTCGGCCACATAGTCGGCCAGAGTCTGTTCGGCCGGCAGGTCGGGCGTCTGCGGCAGGTAGCCGACCTGCAGACCGCTCTGCAGACTGCGATCGCCGCGATCCAACTCGACCAGTCCGGCCAACACCTTCAGCAGGGTTGACTTGCCGCTGCCGTTGCGTCCGACCAGGGCGGCACGCTCTCCCCGGGCCAGAGTCAGGTCGAGGCCTTCGAACAGCGGCCTTCCCCCGAAGCCGAGGCGGGCATCCTTCAAGGCGATCATAGGGGCGGGGGCGGCCATCGTCGGCAGAAGTAGCAATCTGGTCCGGCATTAGGCCAGTCGGCATTCCGCATGGCGCCCTTGCATGGAGCGAGCGGGAAGAGGCGAGACGGCCGAACGTCCCTCTCTAGAAGCTCCTGGCCTTCTTGATCTTCTCGTAGGCCTGGTTGACCGTCGCCAGCTTTTCGTTGGCCAGTTCGATGAACTCTGGGGGCAAGCCTTGCGCAACCAGGCGGTCCGGATGGTTTTCGCGCACCAGCTTGCGGTAGGCGGCCTTGACGTCCTCGTCCTTGGCATCGTGCGCAACGCCCAGGATCGTATAGGGGTCGCCTTGGTCCGGTCCCATGTTGGCTTCGCGGATGCGATGCCAGGTCGTTTCGGAGAAGCCGAACTCGCGCGCGACCGCGGCCAGGTAGTTGACCTCTTCGTCCGAGATGCGGCCGTCGGCCCGGGCAATGTGAAACAGCCCGTCGAGCAGCTCTTCCAGCACGGCGGGGTTGTCACGAAACATACCGCCGAGTTGCCGGGCATAGGGCTCGAAGCCACCGGAATCCTTGCGTGCACGATTGAAAATGCGCCCGACGTTTTTCATTTCGTCGGATGGCACGCGGAAAACTTCCTTGAAGGCCGCGACCTCGTCGGGCGTCACCCGGCCATCGGCCTTGGCCATTTTGGCGCCCAACACGATCACGCCCATGGTGAAAGCGATGGACTTGGTGCCGTCGACTTGCGGCTGACCGGCGGCCTGTTCGGCCGTCTGACCGCGCATGACGTCCACGGCATGACCTGCCAGCCCACCGATTAACGCGCCTAAGGGGCCGCCGACCGCGAACCCGGCGCCGGCCCCGATAATCTTGCCCCAGATCGACATGCCTTGCGGTTCGCTGCCCCGTCTTGAAGAACCGTGTGTCTTTGGAAGCGCTACGGCCCTCGCGACCGCATCATCCCCCGGCCGGCCCGGAGGAGCAAGCGGCAGAACTGCGTACCTACTTGTGACGTAGCCGCCTGGGCCGTTTCATCGCGGCGGCTCAGGAAACCGGGCCGTGGCAGTGCTTGTATTTCTTGCCCGAACCGCAGGGGCAGGGGGCGTTACGCTGCACCTTGCCCCAAGTCGCCGGGTCGTTCGGGTCGATCTGCGCCGCGGCTTGCTGGGGCCGCGGCGCTTCCGCGACCGCGGCACCTCCGCCGACGGGTTGCATTCCCGCCTCTGCGCCGGGGGGCGCGGCAGCCAGCGCAGGGTCTTGGCGGCCCTCGGTCATGGGGACAGAGGGACGCTGGGGTGTGAGCTGCTCGATTGCGGTCTGCGGGCGAATCTCGATACGCGCCAGAAGGGAGATGGTCTCCTCGCGGACTTGCGACAGCATCTCCTCGAACAGCTCGAAGGCTTCTCGCTTGTATTCGTTGAGCGGATCCCGTTGCGCATAGGCCCGCAGTCCGACGGCCTGGCGGAGATGGTCGAGCGACAGCAGATGGTCTTTCCACTGCTTGTCCAGCACGGTCAGCAGCACGTGCTTCTCGGCCGTACGCATGATCTCCGGTCCGATATTGGCGGTCTTGGCGGCCATCTTTTCGTCGACCGTGCGGCTCAAGCGCTCCCGGATCTCCTGGTCGGCGATGCCCTCTTCGGCAGCCCAGTCGTGCACCGGCAGATCCAGGCCGAACAGACGCAGGCATTCCTCGTGCAGCAGATTGATATCCCACTGTTCCGCATAGGCTTCCTTGGGAATACAGCGCTTGATCAGGTCGTCGACCACCTGCTGGCGCATCTCGGCGACGGCTTCCTGAACGTCGTCGGCGCGCATCAGCTCCCGGCGCTGTTCGAAGACCACCTTGCGCTGGTCGTTCATCACATTGTCGAACTTGAGCAGGTTCTTGCGGATCTCGAAGTTCCGCGCCTCGACCTTCGACTGCGCCTTTTCCAGCGCCTTGTTGACCCAGGTGTGGGTGATGGCCTCGCCTTCTTCCAACCCGAGGCGCTTCAGCATGGATTCCATGCGCTCGGAGCCGAAGATACGCATCAGGTCGTCTTCCAGGGACAGGAAGAAGCTGGAGGCGCCGGGGTCGCCCTGGCGGCCGGAGCGACCGCGGAGCTGGTTGTCGATGCGCCGACTTTCGTGCCGCTCGGTGGCCAGAACGTAGAGGCCGCCGGCCTGCTTGACGATGTCCCGGTTGGCCTCGACCTCGGCCTCGATCTGTTCGATCTTCTTCTGCCGTTTGGCCTCGTCCTCGATCGGCTCGGCCTCCTGGCGGACGCGCATCTCAATATTGCCGCCGAGCTGGATGTCCGTGCCGCGGCCGGCCATGTTGGTGGCGATCGTCACTGCACCGGGGGCGCCGGCCTGGGCGATGATGAAGGCTTCCTGCTCGTGATAGCGGGCGTTCAGCACATTGTGCGGAACCCGCTTTTTCTTCAGCATGTCTGCCAGATACTCGGACTTCTCGATCGAGACGGTGCCGACGAGAACCGGCTGCTTGCGCTCCCGGCACTCCTCGATCTGGCGGATGATCGCCTCGTACTTTTCGCGCGCCGAGCGATAGACCTCGTCGTCGTTGTCCAGGCGGGCGACCTGCCTGTTGGTCGGGATCTCGATGACCTCGAGGTCGTAGATCTCCCGGAACTCGTCGGCTTCCGTCATC
This sequence comes from Rhodovibrionaceae bacterium, assembly GCA_028285215.1. GTDB lineage: Bacteria > Pseudomonadota > Alphaproteobacteria > Kiloniellales > DSM-21159 > Algihabitans. The sequence continues at coordinate 3,526 of JANQPZ010000304.1, forward strand.
GCCGTGCCGGTCATGCCGGCCAGTTTCGGATAGGCGCGGAACAGATTCTGGAAGGTGATGGAGGCCAGCGTCTGGTTCTCCATCTGCACCGTGACGCCTTCCTTGGCCTCCAGCGCCTGGTGCAGGCCGTCGGAGTAGCGCCGGCCCTCCATCATGCGGCCGGTGATCTCGTCGATGATGACGACCTTGTCGTTCTTGACGATGTAGTCCGTATCGCGGCTGAACAGCTTATGGGCCCGCAAGGCCTGGTTGACGTGATGCAGCAGGCCGATGTTGTGGACATCGTAGAGCGAACCGCTCTCCATCATCTCCATTTCGGCCAGGATCTCTTCCACCCTCTCCGTGCCGCTGTCGGTCAGGGTGACGGCCCGCGCTTTCTCGTCTTTCTCCCAGTGCTCCTCTTCCAGGCGCGGCACCACCTTGTCCATCGCACGATAGAGTTCGCTGGAGTCTTCCGCCGGACCGGAGATAATCAGCGGCGTGCGAGCCTCGTCGATCAGGATGGAGTCGACCTCGTCGACGATGGCGAAGTTGAAGTCTCGCTGAACCATGTCTTCCAGCCGAAACTTCATATTGTCGCGCAGGTAGTCGAAGCCGAACTCGTTGTTGGTGCCGTAGGTCACGTCTGCGTTGTAGGCGGCGCGGCGTTCCATATCGGTCAATCCGTGAACGATGCAGCCGACCTCAAGGCCCAGGAAGCGGTAGATTGCCCCCATCCACGCGCTGTCGCGGCGGGCCAGGTAGTCGTTGACCGTCACCACGTGGACGCCCTTGCCGGGCAGCGCGTTCAGGTAGACGGCCAAGGTTGCGACCAGGGTCTTGCCTTCGCCGGTCTTCATCTCGGCGATGTCGCCCTTGTGCAGAACCATGCCGCCGATCAGCTGCACATCGAAGTGGCGCTGGCCCAGGGTGCGTTTTGCGGCCTCGCGCACCGCCGCGAAGGCCTCGGTCAGCAGTTTGTCCAGGCCCTCCCCGTCCTGCAGGCGCTTGCGGAACTCGACAGTCTTGGCCGCGAGCTGTTCGTCGCTCAGCTGCTCGTACTCGGGCTCGAGCGCGTTGATCCGCTCGACCTCCTTGCGCAGCGATTTGACGAGGCGGTCGTTGGCGGACCCGAAGAGCCGCTTTGCAAAGGATTGGAGCATCCGGTCGGGGGTCCTTGGTTGCGCGCAACAAACGGGCCGTCGATCCGGCAAGGCGCACAGCAATATGGCTTGGCGCCGCCGCGGCTGCCCGCCGATGACAGATATGCGCCACCGCTTGGCCTGTCAACGAAAGGCCCGCTCCCCTGGCGAGAGGCAAGGCAATCCCCTGAGGCAAGGTCTCGACACGCCTGCCGGCATCGGCAAGGCTGGTCCGACCGGCTTTTGTCTGCGGCTCCTCGAACTGCCGTACTTGCGTCGCAAAGGTGCTGCTGTATGGTGCCGCCGTCTATTTGGGGCTTTTGGCGGCCGTTTGGGCACGGCACCCCCCAAAGACGAGCTCAATCGACCCAAACCGGGAGCCCTGCATGTCTGTACTTCGCTGCGCTGCGGCCTCTGCTTTTGCCTTACTGCTTGCCGCTGCCGCGCCGCTCGCTCTATCCCAGTCGGCGCAGGCTCAATCGGCGGAGAACGAAGCCGAACAGGAAAACCAGTTGGTGGCCGTCGTCAACGGCACCGAGATCCGCGTCTCGGATGTCCTGGAGATGATCGGCCGCTTGCCGCAGAACGTCCAAATGCAGGCCTACTCCAATATGCCGGCGATGATCGAGCGCACGATCGATCTGGAATTGATCCTCGAGGCGTCGGAGCAAGCCGGCCTGCGCGACGACGCCGCCGTCAAGGAACAGATCGAGGCGATCTCGCGCGACGTCCTGCGCCAGACTTATCTCGAGCGCTTGGCAGAAAGCGCCGTGACGGAGGCCGAACTTCGCGAGGCTTACGACACCTACGTTCGGGAGAACCCGCCGGAGCAGGTTCGAGCGCGCCACATCCTTGTGGAGAGCGAGAGCGAGGCGCAGGAAATCATCGGCCAGCTGGACGGCGGCGCAGACTTCGCGGAGCTGGCTCGGGAGAAGTCGACCGGCCCGACCGGCGAAAACGGCGGCGACCTGGGATACTTCGAGCGCGGACAGATGGTGGCGCCTTTCGCCGAGGCGGCCTTCGGCTTGGAGCCTGGGACCTACACCGACACTCCGGTGCAGACCCAGTTCGGCTGGCACGTCATTTTGGTCGAGGACAAGCGAACCGGCGAGCCGCCGAGTTTCGAGGAACTCCAGCCCCAGCTTCGCCAGGAGCTGGAGCAGGACGCGATCCAGAGCCATTTGACCGAGTTGCGCAACGGTGCCGACATCGAGGTGGTCGAGCCGGAAGCGCCCGCAGCCGAGTAAGCCGGCGGCAGGACTGACCCCGCATGCAGTTGGCCCGTTCTCCCCTGGCACCGGTCGGCTTGCCCGAGGTGCCGCCCGTCGCCGGTGTGCGCGGTGTCGCTCTCGCGGCGGAGCTGCGCTATCGCGACCGCGACGACCTGTTGTTGCTGCATTTTCCCCAAGGCGCGGCCGTTGCAGGGGTTTTGACCCGTTCCAAGACCCCGGGTGCACCCGTTGAATGGTGCAAGGCACAGCTGCCAGGCGGCCGGGCTTCGGCGCTGCTGGTCAATGCCGGAAACGCGAACGCCTTCACCGGTCGTCGTGGTCGGGTCAGCGTCGAACGGGCTGCGACCGCCGTCGCGACCGCGCTCGACTGTTCGGTCGAGGAGGTGTTTCTCGCTTCCACCGGAGTTATCGGCGAACCTCTGCCGGACGATCGCATGACGGCCGCCGTCGGCAGCGCTGCCGGACAGTTGGAAGAGGTCGATTGGGCCAAGGCGGCGGCGGCCATTACCACGACGGACACCTTTCCGAAGGCCGCGTACCGCCGTTGTGAGCTCGACGGCCGTTCCGTCACCCTCTGCGGCATTGCCAAAGGCTCCGGCATGATCGCACCGGACATGGCAACGATGCTCGCTTTCGTGACCACCGATGCCGGGCTGCCGGCGACAGTTCTGCAGCCCTTGCTGGCGCGCGCCGTCGACCGTTCCTTCAACTGCATCACCGTGGATGGCGATACCTCCACCAGCGACACGGTTCTGCTGTTCGCCACCGCCGCGGCTGGGCACTGCGACGCCGGCGGGCCCGACGACCCGCGCCTCGCCGGCTTTGCCGCGGCGCTGGAAGCCTTGCTGATCGACTTGGCGCAACTGGTCGTGCGAGACGGCGAAGGCGCTCAGAAGTTCGTAACGGTCACCCTGCGTGGTGCCGCAGACGATGACGCGGCCAGACGCATCGGCTTGGCGATTGCCAATTCACCCTTGGTCAAGACGGCCATCGCTGGCGAGGATGCCAACTGGGGCCGCATCGTCATGGCGGTCGGCAAGTCCGGCGAGGCCGCCGACCGCGACCGGCTGGCAATTGCCGTCGGCGGTGTCACCATCGCGCGTGACGGAGAGCGGGTGGCCGACTACGACGAGGCGCCGGTCGCCGCGCATATGAAGGGACGGGAGATCGAGATCGAGGTCGATATCGGTCTTGGTCAGGGTTCGGCGACCGTCTGGACCTGCGATCTCACCCACGGCTACATCGACATCAACGCCGACTACCGGAGCTGACCGGCATGCAGGGTCCGGGTGACTTGAGCGGTTGCTGGCAGTCAGAGTTGCGACCGTCGAGCGGCAAGCCGATTGTGCTGGTCGCAGCAGCGGCACTGGTTGATCCGGACGGTCGCGTGCTGATTGCCCAACGTCCGGCCGGCAAGTCGATGGCTGGGCTCTGGGAATTCCCCGGTGGCAAGGTCGACCCCGGCGAGAGTCCCGAGACGGCGCTCATTCGCGAGCTGCAAGAAGAACTGGCGATCGAGACGCGCAACTCCTGCCTTGCGCCGATTGCTTTCGCCAGTCATGGCTACGACGATTTCCATCTACTCATGCCGCTGTTCGCCTGCCGAGTCTGGCTGGGGCGTCCGCAGGGACGCGAGGGTCAGAAACTCGCCTGGGTTCCGCCGGTGCGTCTGGCGGACTACCCCATGCCGCCGGCCGACGTGCCGTTGATTCCGCTGCTGCGCGATCTGCTGTAGCGATGTCTTAACCGCTTTCCAGCTTTTTTAACCGGATTGTAGGTTCATCGGCTTTCCTTTCTGGGCGAAAAACCCCTATCATTGTACAGCCCTTGGTCGCTTGCCCGCATAGGAGGAGCGAGTAAGGCTTGTGTTGCTCGGATAGCGGAAGGCTGTGTGCGTGCATGCAACGACCCCGCGAAGAAGCGCGTGCGGAGCGGCGAAGCGACAGCACGCTCGTCAGCCGCAATGTAACGGTCAGCGGCCGTCGTACCTCCTTGCGGTTGGAGCCGGCCATGTGGGACGCCCTTGCCGAGATTTGCGACCGCGAGGCCAAAACGCCGTCCGCGCTCTGCAGCGAGATCGACCGCACCCGCGACCCTGCCGGCTCACTAACCGCAGCGGTGCGCGTGTTCCTGCTGGTTTACTTCCGCGAGGCGGCCACGGAGCAGGGACATCGCGAGGCGCGCCGATCCTCCTTGTCCGCCTGACGCCCTCCGGGAAGGTCCTTTCACGCGCGTCAAGACGCGGTCTTCGGGCTGTTGCCCCGGTGAATCTTGCCGATGCTTGGGTCAGCCTTGTCGCCGGCCGGCCGCTCCACCGTGTCCAATGCTTCCGCCAGGCGGGCCTTGGCGCTTCCCGGGCGCAGGGGCTGCTGCTGGCTGTCGTGGGGCGCCCAAGCCGTCAGATAGAGCACCTGGAAGGTGATCGGAATGCGGCCGTCCGGCCGCGCGAAGCGCTGGGCATAGATTTCCGCCATGCGGGCGAAGAGCGCCCTGCGTGCCATTCCCTTCGGCCGTTCCTGAACCGCGTTCGTCTCCGCCATGCCGCGCAGTTCGCGCAGCAGCGCGAAGGGATCGGCATAGGTCACTGTGATTTCGTCCTGATCGACGACGGGCAGCGCGAAGCCGGCGCGCTGCAGCAAGCCGCCGCAGTCGCGCACCTCGGCGAAAGGGCTGATGCGCGGCGAGAGGCCGCCGGTCACTTCCAATTCCGCTTCCATCAGCGCGACGCGCAACTCGTGCAGGCTTTCGCCACCCAGCAGCGCGGCGAGCAGCAAGCCGTCCGGCCTGAGGCAGGTCCTCAACTGGATAAGCGTCCCAGGCAGGTCGTTGACCCAGTGCAGGCTCAGGACGGAGAGCGCCAGATCGAAGCTGCGAGGCGCGAACGGCAGCGCTTCCTCATCGGCGGCCAGCGCCGGCCAGCCGCCGGCCGCCGCGCGCCGGGCCATGGCAGGCGCAGCGTCGCACTGGACGAGACGCTCGACCTTACCGATCTCAGGCAGCCGTTCAGCCAGGGTTCCGCCGTGACAGCCCAGGTCGAGGGCCGAGGTGAAACTGCGGTTGACGTCCCGCAGCCGGTCGAGCAGCCGGTCGGCGACCTCCCGTTTCAGGAAGTCGTGTTCGGTCCATTGCGCCGCGCTGCGCTGGCGATGCGCGCGCACGGCTGCCCGGTCGAAGACTTGCATGCTGTCCGTCATGGCAGCCCATATGGCGCGGGAACGGCTGGAGGCCAAGCGTGAGGCCGACGGGGCGGTGGCCTGCGGCCCGGCGGGCGGTACTGGAAACCTTGGCACAGCTGCGCAAGCGTGCCGACAGCGTCAGCCGTCCGGTGTTGGATGCCTTGCTGCCGCCGCGATGTCTGGTGACCAATGCGGCGGTCGATCTGCCGGGTCAACTGAGCCCGGTGGCCTGGCAGGCCATCGACTTCATCGATCCGCCGATCTGTGCCTGCTGCGGCTTGCCTTTCGAGGTCGATCCGGGGCCCGGCGCGCTTTGCGGTGCCTGTCTGCGAGCGCAGCCGGCCTACACCCGTGCCCGCGCCGTGATGCGCTACGACGACGGCTCCCGGCCGCTGGTTCTGAGGTTCAAGCATGCCGATCGGACCGAAGCCGCTCCGGCGTTTGCCCGCTGGATGGCGAGAGCCGGTGCGGCGCAGCTGGGGGCCTGTGATCTTATCGTGCCGGTCCCGTTGCACCGCTGGCGTCTGCTGCAGCGCCGCTACAATCAGTCGGCGCTTCTGGCCCTGCAGCTCGGGCGGCTGAGCGGCAAGCCGGTGGCGCCCGACTTGCTGCGCCGACGACGCAATACGCCGAGTCAGGGTCGCCTGAGTCGTGCGCAGCGCCAACAGAACGTGCGCGGCGCCTTTACGGTTGCGCCGGGGCGCGTGTCGGAGGTCACGGGCAACGGTATCCTGCTGATCGACGACGTGCTGACAACCGGCGCGACAGTCGAGGCCTGCGCGCGCGTCCTCAAGCGGGCCGGCGCTGCGCGTGTCGAGGTTCTGACTTTGGCCCGTGCGGTCCGTCCGCAACAGGGATAGAGCGGCGCTCCGGTAAATTGCATCACAGCTTGCGTGAAATTCACCTTTGACCCACGCAATCCTGACAAATCCGGCAAATTGCCCATATCATGGGTTGTCGCCCGAATTGCGGAGGCTCTATGGCGAAGATCGAGGTTTACTCCAGTCTGTTCTGCCCGTTCTGCTTTCGCGCCAAGAGGCTCTTGAAGCAGAAGGAGCAGGAGTTCGACGAGATCGACGTTCTGGCGCACCCAAAGCGCAAAGCTGAGATGGTGCAGCGCGCCGGTGGCCGGACCTCCGTGCCGCAGATCTTCATCGACGGATATCACGTCGGTGGCTGCGATGAGCTCTATGCGTTGGACGCGGAGGGCAAGCTCGACGCCTTGCTTCTGGGGCAGGCGTCGTGACCGCCTCATTCCGCGCCGCCTGCGTGCAGATGACCTCGGGCCCCGAAGTCGCGCCTAACGTCGCAGCGGCCTTGGAGCTGATCGCCGAGGCCGCGAGCCAGGGTGCGGATTTCGTCGGCACGCCGGAGAACACCACCCAGATCGAAAACGACAAGCGGCGCATGCTGGCTACTGCCGGTCCAGAGGCCAGCCATCCGGCCATCCCTGCCTTCGCGGAGGCAGCGGCAAAGCATGGGGTCTGGTTGCTGATCGGCTCGTTGACCATCAAGCTCAGCGACAGCCTCTGCGCCAACCGCTCGATTCTCTTCACGCCGAGCGGTGAGATCGCGGCGCGCTACGACAAGATCCACATGTTCGACGTCCAGATCCCCGATGGGCAGAGCTATCGCGAGTCCGCGACCTTCCGCGCGGGCGAGCAAGCGATTATGGCGGAGTTGCCCTGGGGTAAGCTCGGCATGTCGGTCTGCTACGATCTGCGCTTTGCCAAGCTTTACCGCAGCTTGGCTCAGGCGGGCGCCGGGATCCTGTCGGTGCCTGCGGCCTTTACCGAGTTCACCGGCAAGGCTCACTGGCACGTTTTGTTGCGCGCCCGGGCTATCGAAACCGGCTGCTTCGTGATCGCACCCGCCCAGTGCGGCGAACATGCCGGCGGCCGGCGGACCTACGGTCACAGCCTGATCGTTGCGCCTTGGGGCGAGGTTTTGGCGGATGGCGGCGACTTGCCGGGCGTCGTGACAGCCGAGATCGATTTGGCCAAGGTCGCCGAGGCACGCGCCATGGTGCCTGCGCTTACCCACGACCGGGACTTCGTCGGTCCTGACGCGGAGCCGCTTCGGCAGGCCGGGGAGTAGCCTTCAGGCCGGCCGGGCTGCCGCGATGCGCTGAACGCAGGCCGGTTTCGGTACCGCGACCTGCAGGTCCTCATAGGCCAGGGTGCGCAGATGACCCTCGACAACCCGCAGCAACTCCCCGGGTCGCAGCAGAAAATCCGGATTGCTGGGTTTGCCGAAACGTTCGTTGCCGATCGCAAAGGTCTCGTAGAGCAGAAGCCCGCCAGGGGCCACGGCCTCGACCAAGGCCGGCAGCGCGGGGCGATGGAGGTAGTTCGTCACCACGACGGCTGCGAACTGCCGGCCGCTCAGCGGAAAAGGTCGCCCGTCCTCCAAGTCGATCTCCAGCCGCTCCAGGCTGATGCCGTTGTCAAGATCTGTCAGGCCCGAAAGGTCGCGGTCCACAGCCGTCACGTGATGGCCGCGCGCCAGAAACAGGCGCGTATGGCGGCCGCCGCCACAGGCCAAGTCCAGCACCGCCCCACCGCGTGGCACTGAGGGTGCGAATCGGCAGATCCAGGCCGAGGGCGCGACAGCGGCGTGATGAGTCGCGGTGCGACACAGGGTGTGCATATCAATCTCTCTCGCGCCAATGTGGTTGCCGGCATAGATACTGCGGGCTTGTCGATTGCCTCAGCGAGGGCAAGTATGCTGTAGCAGTCAAGATTAGAGAGCGCCAATCGGGTCCGGTTACATGATCAAGTACGCCCTTCAATGCGATCGAGGCCATGGTTTCGAAGCCTGGTTTCGTGACAGCACCGCTTTCGACAGCCAGGCGGCAGCCGGCGAGGTGATCTGCCCGACGTGCAGTTCGACAAGCGTGCGCAAGAGCGTCATGGCGCCCAGGATCGGCAAGGCCAAGACGGCCTCATCGGCCGCGCGTCGTGTTGCGAACGGCCAGGCCGCGGACGCCGAAGGCGCTTTCGAAGAGACGACTGCCGTCGCCAAGCCGTCGCCGGATCAGGTGCAGCTTCGCAGCCAATTGCTGGAGCTGCGCAGCGCCATCGAGGCGTCCTGTGACCACGTCGGTTCCGCGTTCGCGGCGGAGGCGCGCAAGATCCACTATGGCGAGTCCGCGCCGCGCGGCATCTATGGAGAAACCAGCCGCGACGAGGCACAAGCCCTGGCCGATGAGGGTATCGAGGTGGCACAGATCCCCTGGGTACCCCGCGGGGACGCCTGAACCGCGAAGCTCTCGGGAAGACCGACGAGCAATATCTTTCGGCCCTTGGGCGCCAGCGCGTTATCGTTTGCGGCGAGTAGAACCTGTTCCTTTCGCCTATCGTTAGCCTTGTGTTAATGACTGCTTCGATAGCGTTCGATCGGACCGCGCGGCCTTTGCATTGCCTTAAACACGTATGATTGCCTGTGGTCGAATTCTGCACTGCGCAATTGAACGGCGCCGCGTGGCACAGCCGTCCTGTGCGATGACAGAGCTGTCGTAGGGTCACTGCGGCGGCCGTGGACTTGGGGGCGAGTCATTCACAGCGGGGGGAATACTCAGGATATCCTGTGGCTGATCGTCAGTGCCGTTCTGGTGCTGATGATGCAAGGCGGGTTCGCCTGCCTGGAAAGCGGCTTGGTTCGCGCCAAGAACACCATCAACGTGGTGGTCAAGAACGTTGTCGACATCTCGCTGACGGGCATTCTCTTCTGGCTTTTCGGTTTTGCGCTGATGTTCGGTCCGAGCCTTGGCGGCTGGCTCGGCTTCGGCGGTTTTGCGCCCGGCGACGACATCGGTGCCTGGTTGCTTGCCTTCTTCTTCTTTCAGCTCGTCTTCTGCGGTACCGCGGTCACCATCGTGTCGGGTGCCGTTGCGGAGCGTATGCGCTTTGCCGGCTATCTGATCGTGGCCGCGCTGGTGGCCGGCCTGATCTATCCGGTGTTCGGCCATTGGGCCTGGGGTGGGATCGTTGCCGAGGGCCAGGGGTGGCTGGCCGCCGCCGGGTTCATCGATTTTGCCGGATCGACCGTGGTGCATTCGATCGGTGGCTGGGTCGCGCTGGCCGCCATACTGGTGATCGGCCCGAGGCTCGGCCGCTTCGGCCCCGGCGGGCGACCTATCGAGGGTCACAATCTGCCGTTGGCCATGCTTGGCGTCCTGCTGCTCTGGGTCGGTTGGTTCGGTTTCAACGGCGGTTCCACCTTGGCTTTGACCCCATCGATCGCCGGGATTGCCGTGAACACCATGCTGGGGCCGGTCGGCGGCTGCCTTTTGGCCATGCTCTGGTCCTGGCATCGTCGCCGCCGGCCTGCCGTACAGGATATGATGGACGGAATCCTGGCCGGTCTGGTCGCGGTCACCGCCGGGGCGCACAGCCTCTCCCCGCTTGACGCTCTTCTGGTCGGGGCGCTGGGCGGTGCAGCCTGTATCGCCGGCGTTGCGCTGCTTGAGCGTCTGGAGATCGACGACGCGGTCCATGCCGTGCCTGTGCACTTGGCGGCCGGGATTTGGGGCACGCTTGCGGTGGCCCTGTTCGGCGATCCGTCGGACTTCGGCGGCGCGACGCGTCTGGAGCAGTTCGCAAGCCAGCTGCTCGGCGTGACAGCGGCCGGGGTCTTCGCTTTCGGTTCGGCCTTCGGGCTGCTCTGGTTGATCGCTCGTTTCAACCCTCTCAGGGTCTCGCGTCAGCAGGAGATGATCGGCCTCAACATCGCCGAACATGGCGCAAGTTCTTCGCTGACCACCTTGCTCGATCAGATGTACCGGCAGTCGAAGTCCGGCGATTTCACGCGCAACGTGCCGGTCGATGAAGGAACCGAGGCCGGCGAAATCGCGGCTCAGTACAACATGGTGCTCGAGAAGTTCCGAACCGAAACGGCGACCCGCGAACAGGCGGTGCGCGCTGTGCACAGGGCCAAGGAACAGGCCGAGAGCGCCAACGCCGCAAAGTCCCACTTCCTGGCGTCCATGAGCCATGAGCTGCGCACGCCGCTCAATGCCGTGATCGGCTTCTCCGAGGTGATGCGCGAGCAGACCTTCGGTCCCTTGGGGAACCGGCGCTATCAGGAATACGTCGGCGACATTCACGGCAGCGCCAACCACCTGCTCAGCCTGATCAACGACTTGCTCGACCTCTCCAAGATCGAAGCCAACAAGTATGAGCTCTGTGAAGAGGAACTCGACATGGGTGAGACGGTGGAGGGCGTCTTGCGCCTCGTCAAACCGTTGGCCGAGCGCAAGGGGCTCACTCTCCGGGCGGCGCTGCCGGACCCGGAGGGCGCAGAGGCGCTGCCGCTCGTCCTGGCCGACGAGCGGGCCTTGCGTCAGATCCTGCTGAACCTGTTGTCAAACGCGTGCAAGTTCACCGAATCAGGTGGAGAAGTTCGGGTTTCCGCCTTTCGTGAGGCTGACGGGCGCGTTGCGCTGGCCGTGGCGGATACCGGCATTGGGATGGCGCGCGCTCAGATCCAACAGGCCTTGGAGCCCTTCGTGCAGGTCGATAGCCGGACTCGCAAGGCCGACCAGGGAACCGGTCTCGGACTGCCGCTGGCCAAGTCCCTGGCGGAACTGCATCGTGCCAGCTTCGTGATGACGTCCGAGGTCGGACATGGCACCGAGGTGGTTGTCCGCTTGCCGCTCAGCCGCCTGGTGCCCGGCACTGGCGGAGAGCTGCCTGTTGCCGAGGGCGGTGACGATCCGGCTATCGGCGGCGGTATGGGCGGAGCCAGCGCCGCTTAGAGCGCGATCGTCTCAGGCGGAAGCGCTTCGCTT
>JANQPZ010000323.1 GCA_028285215.1 Rhodovibrionaceae bacterium
TGCCGTCTGGACGGCGATCAGATCGTGCGGTGAGTCCATCGCCAGCGCGCCCCAGAGCGCGTTGCCCTTGTGCCAGTCGCCGCCGATCCAGGTCTTGGCCGCCGCCGCGTGGCGCCGCGCGCCCTCCCCGGCGGCCGACCCCAGCTCTTCGATGGCGGCGACGAGGCCTGCAGTCTCCGCGTCGAGCGGTTGCTCGCTGGTCGTGCAGAACAGCGCCGCCTTGGCCGCCAGCGCTTCGGCGAAGGTCGGATCGGCCTCCAGCGCCTTGTCGAGCGTCGCGACCGGATCGCCGGTGAAGGCGGCGAACTCCAGAACGGCGGTGTCGTAGAGGTCGGCCGCTGCGCGGTCGGTGGTGGTGAGCGTCATGCCGCGTGCGTCGCGCATGGCATCCTTCTCCCAATCTGAGCGTCGGTATCGCTCCGCCGCAGCGTCCCGAAACCGAACCCCTCGACGGCAGCGATACGAAGGTCGACGGGCGACCCGGCGGGCGCTGTGAGGGCGCTCACAAACGCGTGAAGGCCGGAGCGTCGACTGTGGGGAATTTCACACTTTCCGGCTGCCACTTCCACTCCCCGAAAGGCGAAGCGGAGCCGGCTCCTGGGAAAAACCGGCCCCGCTCTTGTTCATAAACCTATCCGAAGACGATCAAGCTCTAGCGCCCGGCGACTGTTCCAGCCGGCGGGAGGTCGCTCTCGTCCGTCCCCTGCGGACTGCAGACATAGACCGCAGAGCCGGCAAGCTTCGCGAAGCGGCCCTCGAAGGCGCGGCATAGCGCGGCCAGGCGACGATCCTGCCAATAGACCTTGCCGTCCACGACATGAGGGACGGCGGGTTGCGCCAAGGCGATCGGCGGGGCTGGTTCCGGCAAGGCTTCCCGATGCCCGTCTTGCGCGACGGCCCCGAAAGGCAGCGCGGCGGCGATCAGGAAAGCCAGTCCGGTGGTTCCTGCCCGGCAATAACCGCATGCTTCGAACATGATCTGCTCCTCGTCTTCGTGGTGCCGCATCGCTTGGCGGCTGTGGCACGAAGCTCGAGGACTGCGGTGCGCCTCGCTGTGAGCGCCCTCACGCCTTGCCGAAGGTCGCCCCGCGCAGCGTGGCGCGCTTCACAAGAGACGCAGGGAAAGCTCGGCGACCCGCTTTCAGACCGACGCTGCAACGGCAAACGGGCAAAGAGGTCAGGCCGCCATCGCGGAACCGAGGCCGGCAAGCTCTTCCAGACCCAGCATCAGGTTGAGGTTCTGCACGGCGGCACCGGACGCCCCCTTGCCCAGGTTGTCCAGCACGGCGGAGACCAGGCAGCGCTCGCCGGAGGCATCGGCGAAGACGTGAAGTTCCACGTCGTTGGTGCCGTTGAGCGCCTGCGGATCGAGATCCTTGCGCCCGGCCGATTCCGCGAGGGATTGGACACGCAGGAAACGCTGACCGGCGTAGGCGGCCGAGAGCGCCTCCTGGATCCGCGCGGCGGTCGGCCGTTCGGGCAGGGCCCAGAGATGCAGAGGCACGGAGACCAGCATGCCCTGGCGGTAGCGCGCCACCGACGGCTGGAACAGCGGCGCGTGCGCCAGGCCGCTCCAGGTCTGCATCTCGGGCAGGTGCTTGTGCGCGAGGTCGAGACCGTAGGCGAAGACGTCCGGACCGTCGGCGGCCTCGCCTTCATAGCGCGCGATCAGGGCCTTGCCGCCGCCGGAGTAGCCGGAGACGGCGTTCACCGTGACCGGATAGTCGACCGGCAGCAAGCCGGCCTCGACCAGGGGACGCAGGATCAGGATCGTGCCGGTCGGATAGCAGCCGGGATTGGACACCCGCTTGCCGCTGCGCACGGCCTCGGTCTGAGCGGCATCCATTTCCGGCAGGCCGTAGACCCAACCGTCCGCCGTGCGGTGGGCGGTGCTGGCATCGAGCACCCGCGTCGCCGGGTTGTCGATCATGGCGACCGCCTCTCGGGCGGCGGCGTCGGGCAGGCAGAGGATCGCGAGATCGCAGGCGTTCAGGGCCTCGCGCCGGGCCTTGGGGTCCTTGCGGCGGTCTTCCGGCAGGCGCAGAAGCTCCAGGTCGCGTCGGCCCTCGAGCCGCGCAACGATCTGCAGGCCGGTCGTGCCGGCGTCGCCATCGATGAAAACCGTCGGACCCATGGGTCACGCCTCCAGTGTGAGACTATCCCCGTAGACATAGCCTCAATCGGCTGGCGACGCCAAGTCCGCAGCCTTCCTAGAGCGCGATCATCTCAGGCCGCCTCGCGGCTGCGCTCCCCTGCGGCGGGCTCGTAGCCGAGATTGGGCGCGAGCCACCGCTCGGCATGCTCCAGGCTCCAGCCCTTGCGGAGGGCGTAGTCCTGCACCTGGTCGCGGCCGATCCGGCCGACCCCGAAGTAGCGGGCCTGGGGATGGGCGAAGTACCAGCCGGAGACCGAGGCCGGCGGCGTCATGGCAAAGCTCTCGGTCAGCGAGATGCCGACGTTGTTGGGCGCGTCCAGCAGATCGAAGAGCGTCTGCTTCTCGGTGTGGTCCGGACAGGCCGGATAGCCGGGCGCCGGCCGAATCCCGCGATAACTTTCGGCGACCAACTCCACATTGCTCAAGGCTTCGTCGGACGCATAACCCCAGAACTCCTTGCGCACCCGCTCGTGCAGCCGTTCCGCAAAGGCTTCGGCCAGGCGGTCGCCGAGGGCCTGCAGCAGGATCGACTCGTAGTCGTCCCCGGCCTCCTTCAGGCGCCGCGCCTCGGCCTCGATCTCGGCACCGGCGGTGACGGCGAAGGCGCCCAGCCAGTCCGGCTTGCCGCAGTCCTTGGGTGCCAGAAAGTCGGCCAGCGACAGGTTCGGGCGCTTGCCGTCCCGCTTCATCTGCTGACGCAGGCAATGGGCCACCGCCCTCACCTCCGCCCGCGCCTCGTCGGGATAGATCTCGATATCGTCCCCGACCGCATTGGCGGGGAAGAAGCCGAAGACCGCCCGCGGCTTGACCCAGCCGCTCTTCAGCAGATCCTGCAAGCGCGCCTGCGCATCGGCGAAGACGCCGCGCGCCGCCTCGCCGACGGTCGCATCTTCCAGGATGTCGGGATAGCGGCCGTGCAATTCCCAGGTCGCGAAGAAGGGGGTCCAGTCGATGCGCTCGATCAGTTCCGGCAGCGGGTAGTCTTCCAGCACCTGCACGCCGGTGAAGCTCGGTCGCGGCGGATCGTAGGCCGCCCAGTCGATGGGGTCGCGGTTGGCCTGGGCTTCCGCGAAGGGCGCGCGCGCCGGGCCCTCGCCCTTGCGGCTGTAGCCCTCGCGCAGCTTGCCGTAGTCGGCCGCGATCTCGGCCATGTAATCGCTCCGTCGCTCCAGCGACAGCAATTGACCGGCCACGCCGACGGCACGCGAGGCATCCGGCACGTAGACCACCGCCTTCTCGTAGTTCCGGTCGATCTTGACGGCCGTGTGCACCTTGCTGGTGGTGGCGCCGCCGATCAACAGCGGGGTATCGAAGCCCTGGCGCTGCATCTCGGAGGCAACGAAGCACATCTCGTCCAGGCTCGGCGTGATCAGACCCGAGAGACCGATGATGTCGACCTCCTCCGCCTTCGCCGTCTCCAAAATCTTGGCCGCCGGCACCATGACGCCGAGATCGATCACCTCGTAGTTGTTGCACTGCAGGACCACGCCGACGATGTTCTTGCCGATGTCGTGGACATCGCCCTTCACCGTGGCCATCAGGATCTTACCCTTCTTGTCCTGCCCTCCGGTCTTCTCGGCCTCGATGTAGGGCAGCAGATAGGCCACGGCCTTCTTCATCACCCGCGCCGACTTGACCACCTGCGGCAGGAACATCTTGCCCGCGCCGAAGAGGTCGCCGACCACGTTCATGCCGGCCATCAGGGGGCCTTCGATCACATGCAGCGGACGTTCGGCCTGCAGCCGCGCTTCCTCCACGTCCTCCTCGATGAAGTCCTGGATGCCGTGCACCAGCGCATGGCTCAGTCGCGCGTTCACGTCGCCTTCGCGCCACTCCAGGGTCGCTTCCTGCTTCTGCGCGCCCTGCCCCCGATAGGTCTCGGCGACCTCCAGCAGGCGCTCGGTGGCGTCTTCGCGGCGGTTGAGGATGACGTCTTCCACCGCCTCGCGCAGCGTGTCGGGAATCTCGTCGTAGACCGTCATCTGGCCGGCGTTGACGATGCCCATGTCCATGCCGGCGGCGATGGCGTGATAGAGGAAACAGGAGTGCATCGCCTCTCGCACGGCGTTGTTGCCGCGGAAGGAAAAAGAGACGTTGGAGACGCCGCCGGAGACATGCACGCCCGGCATGCTCTGCCGGATCTGCCGCGTCGCCTCGATAAAGGCGAGACCGTAGTCGTTATGCTCCGCGATTCCCGTGGCGACCGCGAAGATGTTCGGGTCGAAGATGATGTCCTCCGGCGGAAAGCCGGCTTTCTCGGTCAACAACCCATAGGCGCGCTGGCAGATCTCGACCTTGCGCTCGACGGTGTCGGCCTGCCCCTCTTCGTCGAAGGCCATGACGACCACCGCGGCGCCGTAGCGGCGCACGAGGCGGGCCTGCTCCAGAAAGGCCTCCTCGCCCTCCTTCATGGAGATGGAGTTGACCACCGCCCGGCCCTGCACGCAGCGCAGCCCCGCCTCGATCACGCTCCACTTCGAAGAGTCGATCATGATCGGCACGCGGGCGATGTCCGGTTCGCCGGCGATCAGGTTGAGAAAGCGCACCATCGCCGCCTCGGAATCGAGCAGGCCCTCGTCCATGTTGACGTCGATGATCTGGGCGCCGTTCTCGACCTGCTGGCGGGCGACCTGGAGGGCGGCCTCGTAGTCGTCCTCCATGATCAGCTTCTTGAAACGGGCCGAGCCCGTGACGTTGGTGCGCTCGCCGACGTTGATGAAACTGCCGATCATGCCGCCGCTCCTCCCGGCGTCTCGGCGTCCTCGACCTGCGCGACGAAGGGCTCCAGGCCCGAGAGACGCAAGGCCGGCTTCAGGGCCGGCACGGGCCGCGGCTTATGTCGGGCCGCCGCCTCGGCGATCCGGGCGACATGCTCCGGACGGGTGCCGCAACAGCCCCCGACGATATTGAGCAAGCCGGCCTCCATCCACTCCTCGAGATGCGTCGCCATCTCGTCGGGCCCCAGGTCGTAGCAGCCCAACTCGTTCGGCAGGCCGGCATTGGGATGGGCCGAGACGGGTGCATCGGCGATGCGCGACAGCTCGGCGACGTAGGCCCGCAGCTCGCCGGGGCCAAGCGCGCAGTTCAGACCGACGCTGAAGGGCTGCACATGGCGCACGGAGTAGAAGAAGGCCTCGACCGTCTGGCCGGAGAGCGTGCGGCCCGACAGATCGGTGATGGTGCCCGACACCATCACCGGCCACTTGGCGCCCAGATCCTCGAACAGCTCGTCGAGCGCGAAGAGCGCCGCCTTGGCATTGAGGGTATCGAACACCGTCTCCACCAGGATCAGGTCGCTGCCGCCGCGCAGCAGCGCTTCCGTCGACTCGCGATAGTTCGCGCGCAGTTCCTCGAAATCCACGTTGCGCTTCCCGGGGTCGGAGACGTCGGGCGAAATCGAGGCCGTCCGGGAGGTCGGCCCGAGTACGCCGGCAACGAAGCGCGGCCGCTCCGGGGTGCTGAAGGCATCCGCCGCCTCCCGTGCGATCCGCGCCGCCTCGTAATTGATCTCCGGCACCGCGTCTTCCAGGCCATAGTCCGACTGGCTGAGCCGGGTGGCGTTGAAGCTGTTGCTCTCCAGGATGTCCGCGCCGGCTACCAGATAGGAGTCGTAGATCGCGCGAATCATCTTCGGCTGGGTCAGGACCAGCAGATCGTTGTTGCCCTTCAGATCGCCCGGCGCGTCGGCGAAGCGCTCGCCGCGATAGTCCGCCTCCTCCAGCTTCAGAAGCTGGATCTCGGTGCCCATGGCACCGTCCAGGACCAGAATTCTCTGCGCCAGCGCCTCCGACAGCGCGGCCTGACGATGGGGATCGGGGGCGAGAGACATGAGACTCCGAGGGGCTGATGTTTTGCGACGAAGGGTGTTTCGAGA
>JANQPZ010000333.1 GCA_028285215.1 Rhodovibrionaceae bacterium
CGCCGTCGGCGCGACCGGGTTCCGGCGCGACAACGCCGCGCGGCTGCTGGCCTGCAAGCCGACCGTGGTCCGGGGCAACGCGTCGGAGATCATGACCCTGGCCGGTCTCAGCGGCGCCGAGGGCAAGGGCGTGGACTCCAGCGTCGGCTCCGACGCCGCCGTGGAGGCCGCCCAGCGCCTGGCCGAACAGAGCGGTGCGGTGGTGGTGGTGACCGGCGCTCTGGATCACGTCAGCGACGGCACGCGCTACGCCTTCTGCGCCAACAGCCACGAGATGATGACGCGCATCACCGCCAGCGGCTGTGCCTTGACCGCCCTGACGGGGGCTTGTCTTGCCGTCGAGCCCGACCCGCTTGCGGCGGCCCTGCACGCCTTGGCGATCTACGGCGTCGCCGCGGAAAAGGCGGCGGCGCGCGCTCGCGGTCCCGGCAGCCTGCGCATGAACCTGCTGGACGAGCTCTACCGGCTCGATGCCGACGATCTCGATCTCGCGGTGAGGTTGGGATGAGCGCCCGGCCCACCCCCGACCTCTCGGTCTACCTGGTGCTCGGCCGCAACGATTGTCGCCGCCACGGTCTGGAAGAGGTGGCGGCGCGCGCCCTGGCCGGCGGCGCCACCCTGGTACAGCTTCGCGAGAAAGACCTCTCGGCAGAGGACTATCTGGACCTGGCACGCAGTCTGTTGCCGCTTCTCGAGCGCGCCGGCATTCCCCTGATCGTCAACGACCGGGTCGAGGAAGCCGTCGCTCTCGGAGCCATCGACGGCAGGGTCGGCGTCCATGTCGGTCAGGACGATCAACCGGCCGCTGAGGTGCGCCGGCGGATCGGGCCCCGTGCGGTGCTCGGCCTGTCGGTTCGGCGCCCAGAGGACGCGCTGGCGGCGCCGGCAGAAGCCCTCGATCACCTGGGCGTCGGACCGGTCTATACCACCACGACCAAGGCGGACGCGGCCGCACCCATCGGGCCGGAGGGTGTCGCCGCGGTGCGCGCCGTCACCGCGCTGCCGCTGGTCGGCATCGGCGGCATCACGGTCGAGCGTGCACCCGAGGTGGTGGCCGCGGGAGCCCAGGGCGTCGCCGTGGTCTCGGCCATCGCCGGCAGCGACGACCCGGAAGCGGCAACGGCGGCTTTCGCCCGCGCCGTGCGGGGAGCTAGAAGCCTGGCATCTCAGACATAGCGGGACTGAACTCGATAGCTGCTGGCCAGCCCGACCTGGGCGCGCGGTCCGCTCAGCCAGGTGTCGGCGGCTATCCGACCGAGGTCGTGCAAATAGACCAGAAAGCGGCGGTCGGCGTTCAGTCGGCTGGAGGCGCTGAGCTCCCCAAGTGCCTGCGGTTCGGCAATGCCGTGCAGACGCACCTCGGGGTGCGCCGCCGCCAGCCATTCCAGCTCCGACAGCAAGCCGCCGCCGCCGGACAGGCTGTTGAGGCGGTCGAAGATCTCCTGCGGGCTGGTCGGCGTGCCGGGTTGCTCCAGACCGTCCAGTTCGACCAGCAGCAGATCGCCCGGCACCGAGCCGGCAGCCTCACTCTCGATCAAGGGACGCAACGGCGGGTTGGCCAGGTAGGCGCCGTCCCAGTAGGCTTCGCCCTCGATCTCCACCGCCTTGTTGAGAAACGGCAGGCAGGTGGAAGCGATCACGGCATCGAGCGTAATCTGCCGCGGCCCGAAGACCCGGATACGCCCGCGGCGCACGTTGGTGGCGGCGATGAAAACCTGGACCTCATCAGACTGGCGGATCGTCGCGAAGTCGATGGTCTGGCGCAGCACCTCGCGCAGCGGATTGAGATCGAAGGCGTTGAACTGATAGGGCGAGAAAAGGCGGCTGACGGTGTCCAGCCAGCGATAGCCCAACGAGTAGTCCAATCCGCCCGGACGCAGCAGCAGGTCGAGCGGGCTCGGCTGCAGCGGCGAGAAGGCGGCCAGAGCCGCCGTGCGTTCCCAGACCTCGGCCAGCTTGTCGCGCGCGCCGCTGCGGCCGCCCTCCGCAAAGCCCTGCGCCAAAGCGACGGCATTGACCGCCCCGGCGCTGACGCCGCTGACCTGCGGGAACGTCAGGTCGGTTTCCTCCAGCAGCCGATCCAACGCTCCCCAGGCAAAGGCGCCGTAGGCACCGCCGCCCGGCAAGGCCAGAGACAGCGGCGTCACGGCGGCAGGACGCTTCTTCAGGGCGACGGTCGTGCCCGTCCGCCGGCTTCCGTTGCGCGGCATCCGGTGTATGCTCCATCCAGCTTTCGTAGAAACCCCGCGCCCATGTCGCATTGCGTACCGGCGTGAGGCAAGCCGCATGAAGGAACAGATCCCGGATGTCTCAGGCCGAGTCCTCCGCCGGCGACGCCCGGCCGACCCCCGACGGCGACATGGATGGCTCCCTGTTGCTACATCGCGACGGGGCGGTCGCGACCCTCGTCTTGAACCGTCCTGAGCGGCGCAACGCGCTGAGTTACGCCGCCTGGACGCGGCTGGGCGAGACCGTGACGGTCCTGAACGCGGATCCGGAGCTGCGCTGCATCGTGGTGCGCGGCGCCGGCGGCGAAGCCTTCGCGGCCGGCGCGGACATCTCGGAGTTCCACGAGCGGCGCCATGACGCCGCGTCCGCCCGCGCCTATGCGGACAACATGCACGCGTCGCTGGAGGGGCTGCTGCACTCGCCCCACTGCACCCTTGCCGCCATCGAAGGCGCCTGCGTCGGCGGCGGCCTGGAACTGGCGCTCTGCTGCGACCTCCGCGTTTGCGCGCAAGGCAGCCGTTTCGGCATCCCGATCGCCCGCCTGGGCCACGTGCTGCCTTGGGAAGGGATGATCCCGCTCGTTCAGATCACCAGCCGCGCGGTCGCGCTGGAGATGCTGTTGGAGGACCGGATTTTCGGGGCAGAGGAAGCCTACGTGAAGGGCCTGGTGAACCGCGTCGTCGCCGCAGAGGACTTCGAGGCGGAAATCGGGGCAACCGCCAAACGCCTGGCCGCGGCCGCACCGCTGGCCGCACGGGCGCAGAAGCGGAATTCCGCCAGGGCGCTCGACCCGCGCCCCCTGAACGACGCGGAGTATGCCAGTGCTTTCGAGATTTGCGACAGCGCCGACTATCGCGAGGGCGTGGAGGCGTTTCTGAACAAGCGCAAGCCTGTCTTTCGGGGCGAATAGGCGCCCTCGTTCCTGCGCCGCTTTTCGTTCTACTTCGCGGCAACCTCCGGGAGGCCGCGGTCGAAAAGCGCTTCCGCCTGGTCGAACTGCAGGGCGGCAAAGCGCGCGTAGAGGCCGTCGCGGTCGCGCAGGAGCTCCGCGTGACTGCCGCTCTGGACGATACGGCCACGGTCGAGCACCACGATGCGATCGGCCTTCAGAACCGTCGCCAGCCGGTGGGCGATGACGATCGAGGTGCGCCCGACCATCAACCTGTCGAGCGCATCCTGAACCTCCCGCTCGCTCTCAGCATCCAACGAGGACGTGGCTTCGTCCAACAGCAGGAGGGCCGGATCGCGCAGGATCGCGCGGGCAATCGCCAGGCGCTGGCGCTGGCCGCCCGACAGGCGCACGCCGCGCTCCCCCAGAAAGCTGTTCATCCCCTCCGGCAGTTCCTCCAGGAACTCCAGGCAGTGCGCGGCCCGCGCGGCCTCCAGCACCTCCCGGTCGCTGGCCCCCGGCCGTCCGTAGCGGATATTCTCCCAGGCGTCGGCGGCAAAGACGACCGGCTCCTGCGGCACCAGCCCGATGGCCGCACGAAGCTGCTGCGGATCGAGGTCGCGCAGGTCCACGCCGTCGAACCGCAAACTGCCGACGGCCGGGTCGTAAAAGCGCAGCAAAAGCTGCATCACCGTCGTCTTGCCGGCGCCGGAGGGGCCGACCAGCGCCACCTTCTCACCCGGCGCGACAGACAGCGAGAAGCCGTCCAACGCGGCCCAGTCCGGCCGTGCCGGATAATGGAAACCCACCTTGTCGAACACTACGGCGCCCTTGACCGGGGACGGCAGCGGCCTGGGGCTGTCCGAGACCTCGATGTCGCTGTCGGTGCCGAGCAATTCGAGCAGCCGTTCGGTCGCGCCCGCCGCGCGCTGCAAATCGCCGATCACCTCGCTGATCGACCCCACGGCGCCGGCCACCACCACGGCGTAGAACACAAAGGCCGAAAGCTCACCCGCACTGATCCGGCCACTCAGGACGTCGTGGCCGCCGACCCAGAGGATCGTCGAGATGGAGCCGAAGACCAGAACGATCACCGCCGCCGTCATGGCCGAGCGGGCGGCGATGCGGCGGACCGCTGTCGCAAAGGCCTGCTCGACACGCCCCCCGAAGCGCTCGCTGTCCAGGGGCTCGTGGGTAAAGGCCTGGACCGTGCGGATCGCGTTCAGCGACTCGTCCACGTAGGCGCCGACATCGGCGATGCGGTCCTGGCTTTCGCGCGACAGACGGCGCACCCGCCGGCCGAAGAAAATGATCGGCAGCAGCACCAGCGGCACGACCAGCAGCACCAGCCCGGTCAGTTTGGGCGAGGTGATCATCAGCAAGGCCAGGCCGCCGATGAACAGCAAGACGTTGCGCAAAGCGACCGAGACCGAGCTGCCGACCACGACCTGCAGAATCGTGGTGTCGGTGGTCAGGCGGGACAGAATTTCGCCGGTGCGGTTGATCTCGAAGTAGGCGGGCGAGAGCGTGATGACGCGGTCGAAGACGGCCCGGCGCACATCCGCCACAACCCGCTCGCCGATCCAGGAAACCAGAAAGAAGCGGGCATAGGTGGCGCCGGCCAGCAGCACGACCACACCCAGCAGCACGAGCACGGCCTTGTCGAGCAAGGCCGCGTTGCCCGAGGCGAACCCCTCGTCCACCAGCGTGCCCAGACCCTTGCCCAAGGCCAGGACCGTGCCGGCGGCCACAATCAGCGCGGCCGCGGCCAAGGCCACCTGCAGGCGATAGGGGCGCACGAAGCCCCAGAGCGTTGCCAGCACGCGCAAATCACGGCTCTTCGGGCGGTCGCTCTGACGCAGCGCCGCCGTGGTCGCCGGAAGAGGTGCCGAGGCACCGGGAGGTGACGCGCCGGAACTGGACATCGGCGGAGTTATCGCAATCCTTTATAAAAACCCGGCCACTCGGGGGACAATGGCCTGCACCAGCTATCGCACGAGGCACATAGGCCTCGCAAGCGAGCCTCCCACCGGCCGCAACGCACCTGCGACCTTATGGCTAGGACGTAAATCGCTCTCTCACCTGATGCTAGGAGCAGGAATCACGCCCCAGGTGAGATCGCCACAACGAGTCCACCCAGGGAGATCCTGCTCTAAAGGCTCCGCGGGGTTGCGATGGAGCCCCGCTTTGGTTATATCCGCGGCCTTCCACATCGTCCGCGCTGACTAGATAGCCCGCAGAAAGCCCACGGCCATGAAGAAAGACATCCATCCCGAGTACCACGACATCACCGTGGTGATGACCGACGGGACCGAGCTGCCGATGCGCTCGACTTACGGCAGCCCCGGGCAGAGCCTGCGTTTGGATATCGACATCAAGACCCATCCGGCCTGGACCGGCGTGCAGCGCCTGAACGAGAGCGGCGGGCAGGTGGCGAAGTTCAACAAGCGCTTCGCCGGCCTCGGCATCAAGAAGTAGGGCGGCAACGGCAGGCCTTCCTGCCCCGAAACGGAGGCCCGCTTCCCTCCAAAACCAGACCGTCTGGACCGCCGTCAGGCGTCTAGAAGCGAATCCAGGCGTGCCACCCGCTCGTAGAGCGCGCGGCTGCGCTGCAGCAGATCGGACATGCGCGGCGGCAGCTCCGCCGGCGCCGCCGGCTCCGAGGTTTCACAGATATCCTTCGCCCCGAGCCGGTGTTCCGGCTGACGTGCTTCGTCCCGCGTCATCTCGCCGGCCTGGACGGCCCGCTGGATCATCAGCCAGGCCATCACCTGGGTCAGGCGCGTGGTGATGCGCATGGACTCGCAGGACGCGACCAGCTGATCGGCTGGCGTCAGCCCCTTGCGCTCCGCCTTTTCCTGCAGCGCAACATAGTCGCGCGCCTCCCGAGTCAGCGCAAGCGCCTCGGTATAGGTGCCGTTGAGAAATGCAACCTCGGGTTCGGGAGACTGAAGGATTTCCTGCGACATGATCCTGGGACACTAGAGCAGATCTCGACCCAATGGTATCGCCCCGCGATCCATAAAGTTATGTAAATCTCCCACAAGCCTCTGATTCCGCGCCCAATTCTCGGACGCGGCCGGAGAGTCCCTATGCCGACCCAGCCCCCTCTTGAAGCGCTGACGGCGCTTGACTAACTGATTGATCGACTCGAATCGGGATCGAACGCCGCCGAGCGGGTTCGCGTCTCACCCGGGTCACAACGCCGAGCAGCCCTGCCGCCAGAGCGGAGGGCTCACCCTACGCATATCGCTTTTAGGAGGATATGATCCATGCGTACGACCGATTTCTCTCCCCTTCTGCGTGCCACGGTTGGCTTCGACCGGATGATGAACCTGCTCGACACCGCGAGCCGGGTCGACGAGAGCGCGCTGAACTACCCGCCCTACAACATCGAAAAGACCGGCGACGACGCCTACCGCATCACCATGGCGGTGGCCGGCTTCGGCGACGAGGACCTGAACGTCACGCTGCACGAGAACCAGCTGACGATCGAGGGCAAGAAGGAACGCGGCGAGCCCGAGGGCGAACGCACCCGCTTCCTGCACCGCGGCATCGCCACGCGCGCCTTCCAGCGCAGCTTCCAACTCGCCGATCATATCCGCGTGTCCGGCGCTCGGCTGGAGAACGGCCTGCTGCATGTCGAGTTGCTGCGCGAGGTGCCGGAATCGGCCAAGCCCCGCAGCATCGCCATCCAGGCGCTCGGCAGCGGCCAAGGCACCAAGGTCCTGGAGAACGAGGCCGCCTAACTCTCCAAACTTCGAACGGCACGAGAAGGACGGGCGGTTCCACCGCCCGGCCTTTTTTCGTTTCGCAAGACGGCTCCGGTGTCTTTCCCAAAAAACCAAGCCAGAGGCGCCGCAGGCTTCGATCGTCTTTTACGGTGCCGGGATGAGGTCGCTTGTCGCCAATCCTCTCCGTCTCATCGGAGCTTGAAGATCGGCCGCAAGGTTCCTTGTTGCATCATGCGACATCCTTCAGGTTCGACGGTGGAGGACCCGGCGGAAGCCCGGTGCTTAAGACCGGTCAATCCGATCGTCGACCACAATTGGGGCCGCCGGCTTGTGCAAAGCGACGCCAACCATGACGAGGAGCACGCCCAAAACATCCTGCAGAGAGGGGATCTGCGCCAGAACGATCACGCCGACAAGCGTGGCCGTCGCCGGAAGCAAAGCCAGCAGCAATGCGAAGCTGGCACGGGGCAACCTGGACATCGCAAGCTGATCGCAAATGTAGGGGATGACGGAGGAGCAAAGACCGACGCCAATCCCCGCAAGCAGCAGTTCGACCGCGTCGAAAGCCCTGATCGCCTCTCCAATGCCGATGGGCATCACAAAGAGAAACGCAATCGCCATGGCGGCGCCCAGACTCTCGACACCGCCGCTCGCGCCCCGTTCGGAAACCTTGTGGCCCAGAACGATGTAGCCGACAAAGAGTGCGCCATTGAGAAAAGCCCAGAACAAGCCGAGCGGATCGCTCGACCACGTCACGTCGATCAGCAGCAACACGCCCAGGACGGCAAGCGACAGGGCGAGAAGGTTTCGACCCGTCCGCAGCCCGTAGAGCGCGACGCCGATCGTTCCGACAAACTCGATCGCGGCCACAAGGCTCATCGGCAGCCGTTCGAGCGCCAGGTAGAAGGAGACGTTCATTACGGCAAGACAGGCGCCGAGTCCGATCAGCAGCAGCCGCGTTCGGGCGTCGGCAATCCGCAGCCAGCGCCAGGGCTTGGTGATCGGCGCAAAAATCAGAGCCGCAGAAGCAATGCGCATCCAGGCAACGCCGAGCACGCCGACGGCCGGAAACAGCAGTACGGCAAAGGACGGTCCCAGATAATGGAAGACAGCGCTCACGGCGAACCAGGCTTGAGGCGGCACGGTGCTTGCGACGCGTGAAAAAGTCAGCCTGCGCATTCTATCGGCCCCTACTCGCTTTCGATTACCATGGGAGCCGAACAGGAATGCCGCTATATGCAACATGAGCTTAAAAGGTCATTTAGCTGCACTTTATAAGGCCAAAACAATGAAACGCCTTAGATACGAAAATGGGCCCTTGGACGAGATCGACGCCAGCATTCTCTCTGCGCTGATCGACAACGCACGCATTAGCGTCGCGGAACTCTCGCGACAGGTGGGGCTCTCATCGCCGAGCGTATCCGAACGCATCAAACGTTTGGAGGAAAGCGGCGTGATCGGCGGATACACGGTGAAGGTCAATCCGGAAGCGCTCGGCCTGCCGCTCTCAGCCTGGCTGCGTATCCGGCCTATCCCCGGTCAGCTCCAGAAAGTTGCCGAGATTCTGCGTGGCCTGCCGGAAATCGTCGAGTGCGACCGTATCACCGGGGAAGACTGCTTTATCGCGCGTGCCAACGTGCGATCGGTGGAAGACCTGGAAGCCTTGATCGACGAGATCATCCCCTATGCGATGACCAACACGTCGATCATTCAGTCGTCGCCAGTACCACGTCGTTTGCCGGTGATCCCAACGCAAGCGTCGAAGCAGCTCCTGAGCTGAAGCCAGGTCGACCCAAGCCAACGCGCTTCGAGAGCCTGCTCAAAGGCGGGTCCCGCAACCATCACATCGCGGCCGATCAGAAGCGGGACTGGGCAACCTGGCGCAGCAGGAAGTCGCGGAAGACTTCGATCCGCTGGGTGCCGCGCAGCTCTTCCGGGTAGACGAAGTAGGCGTCGATCCGCGGCCCCTCCTGCTCGGGCAGGATGTGCACCAGGTCGCTGCCGTCCTGCACCATGAACTCCGGCAAAGCCCCCAAGCCGGCGCCGGAGGAGACGGCCTGCATGATGGCGTAGACATTGTTGAGGGTCAGGGCCGGCCGCCGCATGGAGTTCGACGGCATGCCGATCCGCAACAGCCAGTTGACGTCGGGAACGGGCGGGCGGGTGTCCTCGCCGTAGACGATGATACGGTGGCCGTCCAGGTCGGTCGGTACCTTCGGGATGCTGTGCTTCTTGAGATAGGCCGCCGAGGCGAAGGCGTGCATATGGACGGTCAGCAGATGGCGCTGGATCAGGTCGGCCTGGCGGGGCGGCGACAGGCGGATCGCCACGTCGGCCTGGCGCATGGAGAGGTCGAGCTCGCGGTCGTCGAGGATCATATGCAGCTCGATCTCGGGATAGAGCTCCATAAACTCGCGGATGCGGGGCGCAAGCCAGGTGGAACCGAAGGCCACCGTCGTGGTCACCTTCAGCGGGCCGCGGGGCCGGTCCTTGCTCTCGGTGAGCAGGGCTTCGGTCATAGCCAGTTTGCCGAAGACCTCGTGCGCCGTGTGATACAGCAGCTCGCCCTGCTCGGTCAGGATCAGACCGCGTGCATGCCGGTGGAACAGCGGCACCTTCAGCGACTCCTCGAGCGCCGAGATCTGCCGGCTGACCGCCGACTGGCTGAGGTTCAGGACCTCGCCTGCATGCGTGAAGCTGCCTGCCTCCGCGACCGCGTGGAAGATCCGCAGCTTGTCCCAATCCATCAAAGGACCTCGCCCCCAATCGGCAGGTGCGCCGCCAACGAGCCCCGACTCGAAGGACGCACCCCAAGTATAGAAGTTTCAAGGACTAAAAGCCCAGCCTGCGAAGGCGGCTCCCGTCCGGGCGGCGGATGTCCTACTCCGCCGCCACCGCCCGATCGCTCAGCGCCGCCAGATACTTCTCCGCCTCCAGGGCCGCCATGCAGCCCATACCGGCCGCGGTCACGGCCTGGCGGAAGATCTTGTCAACGCAGTCGCCGGCCGCGAAGACTCCGGGCACCGAAGTCTTGGTCGTACCGGCTTCGGCCAGGATGTACCCCTCCTCGTCCATCGGCAGCTTGCCTTTCAGGAAGGCCGTGGCGGGGTCGTGGCCGATGGCGACGAAGAAGCCGTGGCAGGGGATGTCCTGCGTCGCACCGCTCTTGACGTTCTTCGCCCGCACCGCCGTCACGCCCATCTCATCGCCCAGCACCTCGTCGACCACATGGTCCCAGACCACCGCGACCTTCGGATGCTTGAACAGGCGATCCTGCATGATCTTCTCGGCCCGCAGACTGTCGCGGCGATGAATCAGGGTCACCTTGCTGGCAATGTTGGCGAGATAGAGCGCTTCCTCCACCGCCGTGTTGCCGCCGCCGACCACGCAAACCTCTTTCTCCCGATAGAAGAAGCCGTCGCAGGTGGCACAGGCGGAAACACCGCGGCCGTTGAAGGTCTGCTCACTTTCCAGACCGAGCCAGCGGGCCTGAGCACCGGTGGCAACGATCAGGGCGTCGGCGGTGATCGTCGCGCCGCTGTCGCAGCGCACGACGAAGGGACGCCGATCCAAGTCAACTTCGGTCGCCAGATCGTAGAGCAGCTCCGCCCCAACATGCTCGGCCTGCTTCGACATCTGCTCCATCAGCCAGGGGCCCTGGATCACGTCGGCAAAGCCGGGATAGTTCTCCACGTCCGTCGTGATCGTCATCTGGCCGCCGGGCTGCAGGCCGGCCAAGACCACAGGCTTCAGATTGGCGCGCGCCGTGTAAATGGCGGCGGTCAGACCCGCGGCACCGGAACCGACGATCAAAACCTGGACGTGGCGCGACTCGGCCATAACGACACTCCTCTTGCTGGCGTGCCGCTAGCTTAGGCAGAGCGCCCTCGCGTCACAAGCCATGCGGCCGTGACGGGCCGTCACAGCGCTTTCTCAGGCCGTCTTGGCCTCAGGCCGTCTTGGCGAAGGCCTTGACGAGCTTGACCACCTGGTCGCGGACCTCGCCTTCGGGAATGGCGTTGATGGCACGCGCCAGCTCGAGCGTCTGGCGGCTGAGCGGCAGGTCATCGCTCTGTGCCACCGACTTGCCGCCACTGCTGCTCAAGCCCTCGAAGAAGTAGCCGACAGCGACGCCCAGGACGTTGGCAACGTCCCAAAGGCGACTCCCGCCCATGCGGTTGGCGCCGCTTTCGTACTTCTGGACCTGCTGGAAGGTTATTCCGAGCTTGTCGGCCAGCGCCGACTGGCTCATGCCTAAGGCCACGCGCTTCTCGCGGAGGCGCCGGCCGATGTGAACATCCGTCGGGTGATACATGGTCGATGGATCCTTCGACGACCGAAGACGGGGGTCCGAGGGTTCCGCCCCATCACGAAACCCGCCACCGAATGGCCTGCTAAGATTGTCGATCTAGCCAACTGCGCACTCTCGCAAGAGAGATGTGGCGTTGTCCCTAGAATACGTAGGGTTGCACAATCATGCTGTGTCAAAGTTGTGATGACAAGCGGGCGGCAGTTGACCAGGAAAACGCCCTATTGCTTATGATCGGAGGTTCTCGAAATCGCGCTAAACGGGCAGACGGCATGGCGCCGGCGGCTAGCTCACACCGCTCATCCGGGCCTGGATCTCTCTCGCAATACGAGAAGCCTCCGCGAGAGGTACGTAGCTCCACCGTTCGATGTCGCCCGTGAAGGGGCGGGCGATGCCGGCCTCGCGCAAATCGCGGTGGAAACGGTCGAACTTGGCCGAGCCGCCGGGCAATCCAAAGATGTGCACGGGTTTGCCGGTGGCTGCCGCCTCGCTGGCCATGTTCACGGAGTCGCCGGTGACGACGATCGCATCGGCGAGACCGAGGAAAGCGAGATAGGGATTCTCTGCGCCGCATCCGTCGTAAAAGCGGCCCGGCAGATCTGCAAGCGCCCGGCGCAGCAGTTCGGCGACGGGCCGCCCCGTGCGGCGCGACACCGTGACCAGCAGACTGCCGCCGGTTCCTGCCTGCGCCTGCCGCAGTCTTTGCGCCAGAGCTTGGGCCTCATCGCTTCCGAAGCGGAAGACCCGGCTGCTGCCGCCGACTGCCACGGCGATACGCGGCCGCGGCAGGGCCGCGATTGCGGCCAGAGTCTCCGGCGCCAAGTCTTCCGCAGCCGTCGCCAGACGAGCGGGCGTAACCCGGCCGAGCGCGCCCAGGGTCGCAAGCACATTGGCACCCGTCAGCCGGTCATGGCGGGGCGCGACGACCAGATCGAAACGGTCGAGCGGCAGGTAGGGCCGCTGGATATGAATGGCGAAGGTCCGCGACCCGGCCTTGCGCGCCGCAGCACCGACAGCAGCCGAGACCGCCGCCGCCCGGCGGCCGCTGCTGATGACGATGTCGGGCCAGGGCGGTGCTACGGGACCACCCTCGCGCACCTCGACACAGACCAGCGGTCTGAGCCACATCCTGGGCGGCAGCCAAACCCAGGGCCTGCGGGCCGTCAGACGCTTGACCGCCGGGTCCGTTCCCAGCGCCTCGGCCAAGCCCAGGGCCTGCGCCTCGATCCCCGCCCGCCCGTCGGAGAGGACCCAGCAGGACACCGCACCGCTCGCGGTGTTCAAGGTCACAGACCGGCCCGCTGCGACCTGCGATCTCTCCTTGAACCGCCGACCGTCATGCGTAATATCCTTGCGCAGAGAAGCCGCGAAGCGGCCGCGTTCTTTCGTATTTCCACACCATCACCCTGGGAGGCAAGGGGCCGTGCGCCGGGTCAAGCTCGACCGGATCGATTTGCGCATCCTGCGTGATCTGCAGGACAACGGGCGCATGACCAACGTGGAGCTGGCGAAGCGCGCCGGCATCTCCGCCCCGCCCTGCCTGCGCCGGGTGCGCGCGCTGGAGGAAGGCGGCTTCATCCGCGGCTATCATGCCGATGTGGCGGCCGAGCCGCTGGGCTATGAGGTGATGTTCCTGGCACTGGTCGGGCTCGACAGCCAGAACGACTCGGTGTTGCGCGCCTTCGAGCAGGAGGTGGAAGGCTGGCCCGAGGTCCGAGAGTGCCACATGATGCGCGGACCGCACGACTTCGCACTCAAGCTGGTCGCCCGCAACACGGCCCACGAGAACGAGCTGACCCAGAAACTGACGGCGGCGCCACACGTCTCAACCGTGCTGACGCTGCAGGTCATCCGTTCGGCCATCGACCGTCCCGGCGTGCCGATCGACGCGGAGAGTGCGCCCCTGGACGCGGAGGAAATGGACGAGGTTTAGAACAGCCGCTCAGCAGGCGCTCGAGAGCGCCTGCTTTGGTCCGTGCCGGAGGTGTCTCCGACGGTTCAGGCGGCTTTGTCGGCGGCCTTGTCGTCTTCGGCGACCGGATGGTTCGCCAACAGCTCCAGAGCCTTGACCATCGCCGAGTGATCCCAGCCGGCCCCGCCGTTGGCGCTGCAGGCGTTGAACAGCTCCTGCGCCGTCGCGGTGTTCGGCAGGCTGACGCCCAGTGCCTTGGCCCCCTGCAGTGCCAAGTTCAGATCCTTCTGGTGCAGCTCGATGCGGAACCCGGGATCGAAGGTGCGCTTGATCATACGCTCGCCATGCACCTCCAGGATGCGGGAGGAGGCAAGCCCACCCATCAGAGCCTGGCGCACCTTGGCCGGGTCGGCACCGGCCTTGGACGCGAAGACCAGCGCCTCGCCGACCGCCTCGATGGTCAGGGCCACGACGATCTGGTTGGCCACCTTGGTGGTCTGCCCGACGCCGTTGCCGCCGACCAGCGTGACGTTCTTGCCCATGGTCTCGAAGATCGGCAGGGCCCGGTCGAAGGCAGCCTGGGGTCCGCCGACCATGATGGTC
>JANQPZ010000019.1 GCA_028285215.1 Rhodovibrionaceae bacterium
ATCAGTCGTCTCCTCGCACCAGGGTGAAGAAGTCGACCTTGGTCGCGGCCGCCCTGCGGGCCTGGCGCTGGCGCCGTGCCTCCTGCATCGCCGCCAGGGGCGCCACCAGGCGCGTCTCCAGCCGATCGTGCTCCCGCGGATGCTGCAGCAGCGCGTCGAGCAGGGCCACGAGCTGGGCATGGCGCTTGTCGCGCCCCATCACATAGCCGTGGCCGGTGAGCTGCCGGCCGTCGTGATCGAGTTGAACGGCGCAGCGTGTCACGCTGGTCTCGCCGAGATTGAAGCGGGCGCCGTCGCCGCCGCTGCGCCCGCGCAGCATCACCATGCCGATCTCGGGCGGGCGCAGATGCCGCCAGGTGAGGCGATCCAGAAAGTCCGGCGCCAGCGACTCCAGTTCGTCGCGCGAGGCCTTGGCCAGCACGCCCAGCCATCTCTGACGTTCGGCGGTCGCGGCATCCGGCGCGTGCGGCTGTGCCTGGGACTCGGGCTGCGCCTTGCCGTCGGTCCGCGCAGAGGGCTCGGGAGTCATCTTTTCGTCTGCCGTCCGTTGTTCGACCAATGCAAAATTCGTCTAGTCGTCTGTATGAATATGCTCTAGGTTTACGTCAGCGCCGGCCCCTTGGGAAGGGCCGTGTGCGTGAATGTTTCGTGACGCGCCAACGTTTCGTGACGCCCTGCCGCAGGTGGGCCGCGAGGCGCTATTGCTGGCGCGTCTCTCGAGGCGAGGGCTGGCGGGGAAGGAGGCTGCGATGGTCGCGGAGCTTGAGCGCGGGACGGGTTTGGCGATGTGGCGGCAGATCGTCCAGGCGCTGGCCGGCGAGATGGAGAGCGGTGCACTGCCGGCGGGCGCGCGCCTGCCAACGGAACCGCAACTCGCGGCCCGGTTCGGCGTCAACCGGCACACGGTGCGCCGTGCCATGGCCGACCTGGCCGATCGGGGGCTGGTGCGGGTGGAGCAGGGCCGCGGCACCTTCGTGCAGGAGCATGTGCTGGACTATCTGGTCGGGCGCCGGACCCGCTTCTCGGAGATCGTGACCGGACAGAAGCGCCAGGCCGGAGGGCAGCTTCTCGACGGACGGGTGGACGTTGCCGGGGCCGGGGTTGCCGCGGAACTGGAGCTTGCGCCGGGCACTGCGGTCATCTGCCTGGAGACCCTGCGCGATCTGGACAGCCGCCCCCTGGCGCTCGGAACCCACTATTTCCCCGCCGCGCGCTTTCCCGATCTCATCGAGGCCTATCGACTCGAAGGCTCGATCACGAAAGCCCTCGACCGCTGCGGATTGCCCGACTATGAGCGCAAGGTGACGCGCGTCACGGCGCGCTTGCCGGAGGCCGCCGATGCGCGCCTGCTGCGCCAGCCCGGGAACCGGCCGATCCTGGTGACGGAAAGCGTGAACGTGGATGCCGCCGGCCGGCCCGTCGAGTACGGCATCACCCGCTTTGCCTCCGACCGGACGCAGATCGTCGTCGGCGGCTGAACGTCCGAGGTCTATCCCCAAGGCCGGAATGTCCCCAAGGCCGGGATGCCGCTGTCATCTCGGCGCCATGGTTCCGTGACGAAAGCATCACGCAACCGTCATTCAAAGGATATCCAATACAGGCAAAGGTCTCTCTCGGACGCTGCGGGGGCAGGGGCTGGGCACCTCGCCCGCTGCGCCTGCCGCAGCCGTCGTCGGGGGAACCATGGCAGCCGTCGAGATTCATCAGCTCACGAAGACCTTCGGCAAACTGCGTGCCCTGAACGGCGTCGACCTGACGATTCAGCCGGGTGAGATGGTGGCCCTGATTGGCGCCTCCGGTTCCGGAAAGTCCACCTTGCTTCGGCATGTGGCCGGCCTGCTGCGCAGCGACGCCGGAGAGCGGGGCGGCCAGGTCCGGGTGCTCGGCCGGACCATGCAGTCCGGCGGCCATCTGTCGCCCGAGGCGCGCCGCCTGCGCGCCGAGATCGGCGTGGTGTTCCAGCAATTCAACCTGGTCCACCGGCTGCCGCTGCTGATCAACGTGGTGACCGGCGTGCTGGGCCGCATTCCGACCTGGCGCGGCTGCCTGGGCCTCTTCACCCGGGAAGAGAAGCTGCTGGCCATGCGCGCGCTCAAGCGCGTCGGCATGGACGACTTCGCGACGCAGCGGGCCGGCAACCTCTCCGGCGGGCAGCAGCAGCGCGGCGCGATCGCCCGCTGTCTCGTGCAGCAGGCGCGCATCGTTCTGGCCGACGAGCCCATCGCCAGTCTCGACCCGGCCTCGGCGCGCAAGGTCATGCAGATGCTCGCCGACATCAACCGGCAGGACGGCATCACGGTTGTGGTCAGCCTGCATCAGGTCGACTACGCCATCCGCTTCTGCAACCGCGCCATCGCCATGCGCGACGGAGAGATCGTCTACGACGGCGCGACCGATCGGCTGACGCCGGACTTCCTGAAGGACCTCTACGGCACCAGCCGGGAGGAGCTGATTCTCACCGGGGCCTTCGGCAATCGGAACGCGCCCGACGAGGAAGCGTCCGACGGGGAGACGCCCGACGAAGAGACGGAAGAGACCGTGACCTCGGTCTCTGCGGCCCCCGCAGTCGTCGAGGACGTCAGGGACGTGCGGCGGGCGGCGAAGGCGTCGTAGCGCCCTGCCGTCCCGTCGCGCGCATGGATGGAGGTTGCCGCACGCGGCCGCAGGGGGCGGCAGAAACGGCGTGGCGGCGACGGACCGTCCGAGATCGCAAAGGTTCGAAAGCAGATAGCATAGAGGAGTGCGTTAAGATGCTGCGTAAGCTCATGGCTTCGGCCGCGGTGGCGTCGATCGTGGCCGCCGGCCCGGCCGCCGCGGAGGAGATGACCGAAATCAACTTCGGCATCATCTCGACGGAATCGTCGCAGGCCCTGCAGGCCAGCTTCGGTCCCTTCCTGGAGGACATGTCCGAGGCCCTCGGCGTCGAGGTCAAGCCCTTCTTCGCCAGCGACTATGCCGGCGTGATCGAGGCCATGCGCTTCGACAAGGTCGACGTGGCCTGGTTCGGCAACAAGTCCGCGATGGAGGCCGTCGACCGCGCCGGCGGCGAGGTCTTCGCCCAGACCATCAAGGACGACGGGACCGAGGGCTACTACTCGCTGCTGCTGGCCCATGTGGACAGCCCGATCAACAGCCTGGAAGACGTGCTGGTCTGCGACGGCACGCTGGACTTCGGCATCGGCGACCCCAACTCGACCTCCGGCTTCCTGGTGCCGAGCTACTACGTCTTCGCGCTGAACGACGTCGACCCGCGCGAGTGCTTCGACACCGTCCGCAACGCCAACCACGAGACCAACGCCATGGCGGTGGCCAACGGCCAGGTCGACGTGGCCACCAACAACACCGAGTCGCTCTACGCCCGCCTCGCCAAGTCGCAGCCTGAGGCCGCCGCCCGCATCAAGGAGATCTGGCGCTCGCCGCTGATCCCCTCCGACCCGATGGTCTGGCGGGCCAACCTCTCCGACGAGGTGAAGCAGAAGATCTACTTCTTCTTCATGAGCTACGGCCGCTTCGGCGACATGGAGAAGGTCGAGCGCGAGCGCGAGGTGCTGACCAACCTCTCCGACGGCTGGGGGCCGTTCCTGGCCTCCTCCAACGCGCAGCTCATCCCGATCCGTCAGCTCGAGCTGTTCCGCAACAAGGTGCGGATCGAGAACGACGAGACCATGAGCGCGGATGACAAGGCGCAGGAGATCGCCGAGATCGACGCGCAGCTTGCCGAGCTGGGCGAGTGGGAGCAGGTGGTCGCTCCGCGGCCGGCCGAGTAAGCCGGCCGAGTAAGCCCGCCAGGACGATGACGCCGGCGGCGTTCCCTCCGGAGCGCCGCCGGTGCCCGTCCGGCATCGCCCCTTCCCGACGTTTTCTCTTTTAGCCGCGAGGACGCGATGTCGAGCATCGCCGAACAGCAGGGGTCCGTGGGTGCGGAGCGCCTGGAGGAGATGAAGGTCGAGCTGCCCAAGCGCGACCCCAAGAAGTCCCTGATCAACATGCTGATCTGGGGTGTCGCGATCGCGGTGCTCTGGTGGGCCTGGAACGGCTCCGAAATCAACCCCTACGCCCTGATCGAATACAGCGGCAACATGGCGGAGTTCGCCGGCGCCTTCGCCGAGCCCGACTTCCGCCACTGGCGGCTGTTCTTCGACCAGATGCTGATCACGGTGCAGATCGCCATCTGGGGCACTTTGCTGGCGGTGATCTTCGGCGTGCCGCTGGGCATCCTCTCCTCGGAGAACATCGTGCCCTGGTGGGTCTACCACCCGGTGCGCCGCGTCATGGACGCCTTCCGCGCGGTCAACGAGATGGTCTTCGCCATGCTCTTCGTGGTCGCCGTCGGTCTCGGACCCTTCGCCGGCGTGCTGGCGCTTTTCGTCAACACCACCGGCGTGCTGGCCAAGCTTTTCTCCGAGGCGGTCGAGGCCATCGACCCGCGCCCGGTCGAGGGCATCCGGGCGACCGGCGCCCATCCGGTGCAGGAGGTGGTGTTCGGCGTGATCCCGCAGGTCCTGCCGCTCTGGATCAGCTACGCGCTCTACCGCTTCGAATCCAACGTGCGCTCCGCCACCGTGCTGGGGCTGGTCGGCGCCGGCGGCATCGGACAGGTGCTCTGGGAGTACATCCGCGGCTTCTACTACAGCGAAACCGCCGCGGTGATGATCATCATCATCGTCACGGTCTCGATCCTGGACATCTTCAGCCAGTACATCCGCAAGCGCTACACCTGATCCACCTGATCCGGCCGATGGGGAGATAGCTTTCGTTGCGGCGCGCTAATCGCTAGTTTGCCGCCTCCTTTCCTCCGAAGCAGGCGCCTTTCCGTGTCCACCAGCGTTGCCCCCGAAGACTTCGATCTGCTGCTGCAGGGCCGCGGCCATCTGCA
This sequence comes from Rhodovibrionaceae bacterium, assembly GCA_028285215.1. GTDB lineage: Bacteria > Pseudomonadota > Alphaproteobacteria > Kiloniellales > DSM-21159 > Algihabitans. The sequence continues at coordinate 4,877 of JANQPZ010000019.1, forward strand.
TGTCGCCAGCCACGTGCCCGGCCGCATCCGTCTCAAGTTCGACCTCTCCATTCTCTCCGCCGCGCCGGAGATGGCGGATCGCGGCAAGGAGGTGATCGCGGCCATCAAGGGCATCCGCGATGTCGAGGCGAACCTGCTGGCCCGCAGCCTGACGATCCACTACGACCCCCAGGTGCTACCCCCCGCGTGGTGGGACGACCTCTACGGCGCGGACGAGGCCGCCGCCCGCCAGGTGGTGGAGAAGCTGAAGGCGGCCTTCGGCTGACAGGGATCGACCGCTAGAGCGCGTCCGCCAAGGACGATCGCGCTCTAACGGGCGTCACAGCACGTACCAGGACAGCAGGAAGATCCCGATCCCCACCAGGCCGCCCACCAGGGTGCCGTTGATGCGGATGTACTGCAGGTCCCGCCCCACGGCGATCTCGACGCGCTTGGCGACGGTGTTGCCGTCCCAGGACTTCACCACCTCGGCGATGAAGTGGCCGATCTGGTGGCGCCAGGGCAGCACCCAGCTCTTCGCGGCCTCCTCGATGCCCCGGTCGACCCGCGCCTGCATCTCCGCGTCCGACAGCAGCCCCTTGCCCAGCGACTGCAGCGCCCCGGTCAGGGCCTGTCGCAGCAGCGAGGCGCGCCCGGCGGCGGCGTCGCGCAGCAGGATGCCGCGCAGCTCGCCCCAGACCTCGCCCAGGTAGGCCTGGGTGCGCGGGTTGCTCAGCAGCTCCGACTGGATCGCCGCGATCTGGTCCCGCCGCGCCGGGTCGTTCCGCAGCTCCTCGGTCAGGCGGTCGAGGCTGGCCTCGAACTGCCGGCGCACCGGGTGGCCGCGCTGCAGCAGCTCGTCCAGCAGGTCGGCGGTCCCGCCGATCAGGGCCTTGGCCATGCGCTTGTCGATGCCCTTCGGCACCCACCAGCGCGAGCGGTCCTCCACCGCCTCGTAGATGCGCGCCTGATTGTCGATGAGGTACTGCCGGGCCGTCCGCACGATCTGGTCGAACAGCTCGTGGTGCCGGTCGGACTCCCGCAGGATCTCCAGGCCGCGGCTGAGCACGGCGGCGAGGTCGATGGCGCCGAGCTGCCGCTCCAGGGCGCGGGCCAGGAAGCCGCGCACCTCCCGGTCGCTGAGGGACTCGACCAGGGCCGGCAGGGCCGCGGCCAGCCGCTCCGCCAGCTTCTCCGCGTTGGCGCCGTCGGACAGCCAGGTCCCGATCCGCCGCGCGGGCGTGAGGCTGCGCAGCTTGGCCGTGACCAGTTCGGGGTCCAGGAAGTTGCGCTCCACGAAGAGGCCCAGGCCGGCGCCGATTCGGTCCTTGTTGGCCGGGATGACGGCGGTGTGCGGGATCGGCAGACCCAGCGGCCGGCGGAACAGCGCCGTGACGGCGAACCAGTCGGCCAGGCCGCCGACCATCGCCGCCTCCGCGCCGGCGCGGATCAGCAGGATCCAGAAACCGGGGTCGTCGACGGCCTTGGTCGAGAGGAAGATGCCGGCCATCAGGACCAGCAGCAGCGTCGCCACCCAGCGGTAGCGCCGCAGCTCCTCTGCGCGGGTGTCCTGCAGCAGCAGCGGCTCGGAGGGGGGCCCGCGCAGAGGAGCTGCGGCGCTACCGCTGGGTGGCG
>JANQPZ010000358.1 GCA_028285215.1 Rhodovibrionaceae bacterium
TTCGGCATTGCGGCGCTTTATGCCGAACGGCTGGTCGCGCGAGGCTTCATTGCAGTGGTCTGCTCCAACGCGCCGCCGACCATGGCGCCCTACGGCGGACGCTCGGCGCTGTTCGGCACCAATCCCCTGGCCTTCGGCGTGCCGACGCCCGGCGACAGTCCGATCCTCGCCGACATGGCCACGTCCACCGTGGCCCGCGGCAAGATCATCCTGGCGCAGCAGCGCGGCGAGGAAATCCCCTTCGGCTGGGCGCTCGATCCCGATGGCCGGCCGACCCGGGACCCCGAGGCCGCGCTGCAGGGCGTGGTGCTGCCTTTCGGCGAGGCGAAGGGCTCGGCCATCGCCCTGCTGATCGACATCCTGGCCGCCGTCATGACCGGCGCCGGCTTCGGAACCGATCTGCCGGACTTCTACAACGACCTGGATCGGCCGGCGAACCTGGGCCACTTCCTGCTGGCGATCGATCCAGCCCGCTTCGGGGAGCGGGACCGCTTCCTGGACCGCCTGGGCCGCTACATTGCCATGATCGGCGACTGCCCGCCGGCCGAAGGCTTCGCGCGCGTGCAACTGCCGGGCGAGATCGAAGCCCAGAAACGGCGAAGGCACCTTTCGTCCGGCGTGCCCCTGTCGCAGGACATCCTTGTCGGACTCAGACAAGCGGCCCGCCGCGTCGACATCGCGCTCGAGCTTTAGCCCCACAGGCCCTCCGTTCCCGATCGCGCTCTTGGGAGTTCCGCCGCGCCGGAAAACAGTCTAAGCGGACGGCTCACCTGTTTGCTGGAGTCGCTATGAGCGGTGCGGACTACGACCTGCAGGAGCTGCGCAAGGACGAGGCGCTGGATCAGCTCGCCGGGCGGATCAACGTCGCCCAGTTCGTGGCCTATGCGCCGCTGCCGGAGGGACCGGAGCAGACCTTCTGCCGCCTGCGGGGGCACCGGCCGAATGCGGCCTTCTCCTCCCTGCGCGCGGCAGCAGAGGAGCTGCTGCGCAACAGCCCGGACCGCGCGGTCAACGTCCGCAGCTACCTGCCGCAGGACCCCCGCAGCAAGCCCTTCCGCTACGGGCTCGATAGGCTGGACGACATCGTCGAGGTGGCGGGCAGTGCCCTGGACGATGGCTTCTACGTGATCCTCAACGAGACGGTCGATGTACAGGACGGCGGCGTCTCCGGCGTGGTCGAGGGGGGGATCGTCGAGTTCGCGCCCGACGATACGCCGCGCTGCGTCGAAAAGCCGGGAACCGCCTCGCTGCAACTGGACTGGGGCCGGAAGCTGCTGGAGGCGGTCTACGGCTTCGCCCCGGATCTTGCGGTCGAGCCGGGCGAGCGCCTGGAATTCTCCATCCATCCGAAGCCGCGCGGCTGGCGCGGGACGCAGACGCTGGGATGGGAAGTGGAGGAGGTGGGCCCCCACCGCCTGACGCCGCGCCTGACCTGGCCGAACCGCTTCTCCCGCCTGATCGGCGACAAGGCCTACGGCCTGCTGATGGCCCATCTGGCCGGCGCGCCGGTTCCCCTGACCTCCGTCTATGCGCGCCGTTTGCGCCAGCATGTCTTCAGCTTCGGGCAGGAGACCGGGGGACGCGACGTCTGGGTGCGGACCTGCCCCATCGAGCCGGTGCCCGGGCGCTACGCCACGCGCCACGGGTGGGTGGAACCCTTCGCGCTGCTGGAGGCCGAGGACCCGGAGCCCCGGGAGTGGCAGGATCCCGACCTGCATCTCAGCGGCCTGCGTCACATCCTGGCCTCGGCGGTCGTGCAGGCCGGCGTGCCGGCCGCCTGGTCCGGCGCCTACTATGTCGATGCCGCCGGAACGGGCCTGACCGAAGGCGTTGCCGGCGCGGGCGATGCCTTCATGCTGGGGCGCCAGGCGCCCCAGGAGCTGCCGGCCCAGGTGCGCAGCGAGATCGAACGGCTTGCGGCCCGGCTCGACGAGGTCTTCGGCCCGGTGCGGTTCGAGTGGGTGCACGACGGCGAAAGGCTCTGGCTGGTTCAGCTGCATCGCGGCAGCACGGCCAGTCAGGGGGATGTGATCGTCCCCGGCGAGGCGGCGCAGTGGCTCCGCTTCGAGGTCGGCGAGGGGCTCGCGGCCCTGCGCGCGCGCCTGGAGACCCTGCCGCCGGACAGCGGCCTGGAGATCGTCGGCCAGGTCGGACGCACCAGCCACATTGCCGATGTGCTGCGCCGTGCCGGGGTTCCCTCCCGCCTGACCTGACGCGACGGTCCTGCTTCCGGACGTCGCTCCCTTTTCCTGGGGCGGGCCCGGCGATCTACATCTTTTCCGCGCATTTATTCGCATCTGGTCGCTTGATGCCCTATGGTATGCAGACAGCGTGCCGAAAAGGAGCGGCCTGTGCGATTGGACACGCCCAAGGCCTTGCAGTCGCCAGAGCTGCGTCAACTCTTCCATTACTGGCAGGAGCGCCATGCCGAAGACAGGCCGCCGGCCCGCGCCGAGATCGACCCGCTCGACGTCCCGCCTCTGCTTCCGGACCTGCTTCTCGTCGATGTCGATTGGAGCTTCGCCAAGCCGCGTTTTCGCTTCCGTCTCGCCGGCACCCGTTTCACCCGGCTCTATGCCGAGGAGATCACCGGCCGCTGGCTGGACGACCTGCTGCTCGGCGCCTGGCAGGACTACTGGGAAGCCGAGTACACGGCCGTGGCGCAGCAGTGGGAGCCGCGCTACGGAGTCAACGCCGCGGTCTGGCAAGGCCGCGAACACGTCCGTTTCGAGTGGATCCTGCTGCCCCTGGTCACGCCGGATCGCCGTTGCGACATGGTGCTGTCGGGCGTCCGCTTCGAAGGCAGCGACGGTTTGCGACTGAAGGCGGGCGCACCCGACGAGACGCTGCCGCTCGGGGCGCTGGTCCTGGAGCCTCGCTAACGCCCCAGCCTCGCTTACGCCCAGCCTCGCTAGTCGACTACGACCGTTGCCATCATGCCGGCTTGCTGATGCTCGAGAACGTGACAATGGAACATCCAACGTCCTGGCGTCTCGGCAACGAAAACGGTGTCGACCGTTTCGCCGGGCGCGACCAGGAGGGTGTCGTGCCAAGTCTGCGGCTCCACCGCGCGACCGTCGCGGGCCAACAACTGCAGATGATGGCCGTGCAGATGCATCGGGTGCTCGAAGCGGGTCTCGTTGATCAGACGGAGCCGATAGGTCCGACCCCGCGTCAGGACGAACAGGGGAGGGTCGTCGTGTGCGCCATGGGCGAGACCGTTCAGCGCCCAGACCTTGCCGCGCGCCGCCAACTGGCGCGCGCCCAGCCGTTCCCCGCCCAGCCGCGCCGACATCATGCGGCCCATGGCACCGCCGCCCAGCACAACCTGGAGATCCTCGGCGTCTCGCAGATCCGCGACCGGGAGAGGGTTGGCCGCTAGGCTTATCGGCGTGTCGAGCGGGCCGTCGCGCAGCGGCGGGCCTTCGCTGTAGACGATGTCCAAGAGCTTATAGGCGAAGCGCTGGTAGTGCGCATCGACCAGCCGAAAACGGCTACCTGGGGTCCGGTCGAGATCGAGAATCAGATCGCAGCGCCCGCCCGCCGGGAGAGTCACGAGATCGGACGGTGGGCTGTGGGGCACGCAAGGCTGGCCGTCCAGGGCGACGATCTGCGGCCTGTGGCCTTCGAACCTCAAGGCGAACGTTCGGGCATTGGCGACGGTGACGAGACGGAGGCGGACACGCTCGCCGAGGCGCACGGGCCAGGTCGCCGGTAGGAAGCCGTTCAGCGTCACGGTATTGCCGATCCGTCCCGCATGCGCTGCATCGTGCAGGCTGTCGCGAAAGCCGGGAACCACCTGGGCCTCTTCGTCGAGGCGCCAGTCGTCCAGCACCCAGAGCTCTTCCCGGTCGACTTGGGGCGGTTCCGCCTCGTCGACGATCAAGACGCCGGACAGGCCGCGGCCGACCTGTTCGGCGGAGTTGGCGTGGGGGTGATACCAGAAGGTGCCGGCATCCTTCAGGGGAAACCGATAGCGGAACCGCTCGCCAGGGAGCACTGCGGCTTGAGTGATTCCCGGCACGCCGTCCATGTCGTTGGGCAGGCGTAGGCCGTGCCAATGGACGGTCGTTGCTTGGGGCAGCCCGTTGATCAACTCCAAGTCCAGATTGTCGCCCTGGCGATATCGCAGCAGCGGTCCCGGGACTTGGCCGTCGTAGGCCCAGACGGCGGTGGCCGGATAGTCGCGGCCGACAAGCTGCACGCGGCCGGGGGCCGGAGTCAGTCGGCGCGGCTGGCTCGCCGCGGTGGCCAAGGGAGGCAGCAGCGGGGCTGCGGCGACCCCGGCGAACAGGCCCAGGGTCTTGCGTCGGCTGAGGGCGAAGCGGCGGAAAGTCATGCTGCGGTCAGTCCTGTGCGGCGCGGAAGCGGCGATTGATGTCGTCGTGCCGATCCTGGATCTCGGGCGGCCAGGTGCTCTTGATGTAGCTGAGGACCGCCAGGATCTCCCTGTCGCTCAGTTGCCCGCCGTAGGCCGGCATGTCGCTCTGGTAGTTGCCGCCGGCGAGTGCTGCGACCCCGTACTTCGTCATGGCGAAGAGGTGATCGTCGGGATGGTGCCAGGTGTGGCCGCTGGGATCGTGGGGCGGGGCGGGGAGGCGCCCGGCGGCGTTGCGCTCCCGCCAGTTCGTCTGGCCTTCCAGCTCCATGCCGTGGCAGGCGGCGCACTCCGCCCGATAGATCTGCAGGCCGACGTCGACCAGCCGGGCATCGTTAGGGTCGATGACGGCCTGGCCTTCGGGAGGCTGCAGGAGAAGGGCGGCGAGGCCTGCGGCGCCTCCGGCGAGAAGCAAGCCGGTCGCGACGATAAGCGGTTTCATGGAGGCAGCGATGCCGCTTTCCCTGGCGGGAAGGTCAAGGCGGTTCGAACGGTCATGCCAAGCGCAGGTCGCTCCTCGGCATCCGGAAGAGCCTGTCTCGCCGTCTTGCGGTGGCGGACTTCGGGAATCGGCGAGAAGATAGCGGCGCGGCGACAGGCAGGAACACAGGAGAAGGTGGGACGGCATGCCACGGGATCGGACGGGCGAGGAGGGCGCTGCCGAACAGCGCCGCGTCTGGGATCTGCCGACGCGGGTCTTTCACTGGGCGCTGGTCCTGCTGGTCCTGGCCAGCTACCTGACCGGGGAGTTCTGGCGCGGGGTCGACATGCGCTGGCACATGTGGTCGGGCTACGCGATCCTGGCGCTGGTGCTCTTTCGCCTGGCCTGGGGGCTGGCCGGCACGCGCCATGCGCGCTTCGGCGATTTCCTGAAGCCGCCGGGCGAGATCCTGTCCTATCTGCGCGCGCTGCGCGCGGGGCAGGCGCCCGCCTCTGCTGGGCACAATCCGCTCGGCGGTCTGTCGGTTCTGGCGTTGCTTGCGGTGTTGCTCCTTCAGGCGGGGAGCGGGCTGTTCGCCAGCGACGACATCTTCGTCGAGGGCCCCCTGGCAGGGCTGGTGCGCAGCGCGACGGTGGACTGGATGACCAGCCTGCACCATCGCGCCTTCGACCTTTTGATCGGCCTGATCGCCCTGCACCTCGCCGCGGTCGCTTACTACGAGGCCGTGTTGGGCAAGAGGCTGCTGCGCGCCATGCTGACCGGGCGCAAGTCTGGCCTGGACGCCGGGCAGGACGGCAGTGTGCCGCTGGCCGCACTGCGCGGACTGCTGCTGCTGGCGATCGCGGCTGCCGCCGTCGTTGCGCTCGTCTTCGGCTTGCCGGCCTGGGCCGCTTGACGACCCTGCGCCGACCCTCTGTAGTTAGCCGGCTGTCAGACCTCGTTGCGGCGCCGCAGCCACCGCATCCCGAACAGACCGGTCAGGGCGGTGATCAGGAACCAGGCGGCCGCGGGCAGCGGCGTCACGGCGATCTCCACCGCGAAGTCGTCGTGGTCGTCGTCGTCGCCGGCGCCGTTGTCGTCGAACATCAGGACCAGGCGGTCGCCCGTGGGGCCCGTCTCGCCCCAGCTGCCGGTGGGGCCGAAGGAGGCCCAGAAGTTCACGTCGGATCCGCGCCCGTTGACGGCATTGTCGCCGTTCTCGGCGAGATTGCCGGCGTCGATCTCGTCGCCGGGGCCCCCGGAGTCCTCCCACGTCGCAAAGGCGAAGGGCAGCAGATAGCCGCCCACGCTGTCGTCGAAGGCGAGGTTCAGGTCGGAGATGTCGAGCACGAAGCTCGAGCCGTTGACCAGCCCGGTATCGTTTTCGCCGGGAGACTCCGTTTCGGAGAAGAACACCGTCGAGAGGTCGTTGAAGAAGTCGCCGTCGCCGTCGGCATCGAACCCGAAGGCGTTGCGGAAACCGGCTTCCAACCCGCGAAACGTGAACTGCAGCGGCCGGCTGAGGTCGGTCACGAAGATCTGCGCGCCGAAGATCCCCTGCGTGCTGTCGTCGATGAGATCGTTGGACGCATTGCCGCTTGCGACCGCGCCCGTTGCTCCGCCGGAGGCGAGCAAGGCGGCGCGGGCGTCACCGGCGCCGAACGCGGTAGCGGCGAGCGCGAGCGCGCCAGCCGTTCCCCATACCTGGAGAAATCTCAAAGCACCCCTCCCTGGGCGGCCGTGTGGCCGGGCCAAACGATGTGACAAAAATCAGATGCATTTCAAAATTCACGTAAATTTAAGATATGTCAACCAGCTAAGTGTATTGCCGCCCACCCGAATTAAACTTCTGTTTGGTGCTGTGTTGTTAAGTCATTGAAATTCGGTGTAGATTTCAAGGTCTTGGGCGCGAAACTCTGGATGGAAAACCAGGCCGAGCGCACCAGCCCGCTGCGCCAGAGCGCGCGGTGCGGCTGTCCGGAAACGGCGTTCTCGCAAACCGGGGCGGACAAGCCATCGGGCGCGCCCGCCCGATACGGTGGCGCTTCGCTTCCGCCTAAGACGTGACTCCTGCTCTCGACCTTGGAAAACCGCTCTGTGGTGCGCGGTCTACTCGGCCCGGAAGTCGTCGTGGCAAGCCTTGCAGGCCTGGCCGATCGCCCCGACCATCGGACCCAGCCCGTCGGCTTCCAGAGATGGCGCGGCCGAGCTCAGCTCGGTCGCCGCTTCGCCGAGCGCCGCGGCCTTCTCCGTGAAGGTCGCCTTGTCCTCCCAGATCTCCGGCAGGGCGTCGCTGTCGGCGACCATGTCCGAGCCTTCGGGGAAGCCCTCGACGATGGTGGTCGAAAGGCTGGCGATCCGCTGGGCGCGCAGCTCCACCTCGGCGGCGTCGAACGCGGCTTCGCCTTTGGCCATCGCGGCCAGGGGTCCGATGTTCCACTTCAGCCCCTGAAACACGCCCTGGCGGTACTTCACGGCGTCTTCGGCATTTGAAGCCATCGCGGCGAACCCGCCGCCGGCGACGATGAGGGCGGCAGCCGTTGCGGAGAGCAGAAGCCTGCGGTTGCGTCCGATCATGATCTCGATTCCCCTGTTGCTATGTCCTTTGCGGGCGACTTGCGCGCCGGACTTTGAAACTAGAATGCCATGCCTTGGGCTTGGCGCGAAGGTTTCGTGACAGCCTCCTGCTGCGGCTGACGGCGTCGGACGGCGCCGCTACAGTCGCGCCGCGACTCCAACGGTGCGAGGGGAAGAGGTGGAGGCTGAGCAGGGAAAATCCGGCAGCGCGGGAGAGGTTTTCGCGGCCTTTGCGAAGCTCGGCGTAACCGCCTTCGGTGGCCCCGTCGCACACCTCGGCTACTTCCGCAGCGAGTTCGTGGAGCGCCGCGGCTGGCTGGACGATCGCGCCTACGGCGAGTACGTCGCCTTGGCCCAGTTCCTGCCCGGTCCGGCCTCCAGCCAGGTCGGCATGGCGCTGGGCGCCCATCGTGCCGGATGGCTGGGCGGCCTCGCGGCCTGGACCGCCTTCACGCTGCCGTCCGCCCTGCTGATGATCGCCTTCGCCTACGGTGTCGTGGCGATGGGGGACCTGTCCGGCGCCGGGTGGCTGGCCGGTTTGAAGCTGGTTGCCGTCGCGGTGGTGATCCAGGCGCTCTGGCAGATGGCCAACTCCCTCTGTCCGGACCGTCCGCGGGCCGGTCTGGCCCTTGGCGGTGCGGCGCTGGCGCTTCTGGCGCCCCTGCTCTTCGGCTCCGCCGTTCTGGGGCAGGTGGGGGCGATCCTGCTGGGCGGTCTGATCGGCGCTGCGGCCTTTCGGCGGGAGGCGCCGGCCGCGGAGTCCGGCGGTCTTGCCGTGGGGCGCGGGGCCGGGGCGGTGCTGCTGTCCGCCTTCTTCGTGCTGCTGCTGCTGGTCCCGCCCTTGGCCGCGGCCTTCGCCGACGGTCCCCTCGCGGTCTTCGACTCCTTCTATCGCGCGGGCGCGCTGGTCTTCGGCGGCGGGCACGTGGTGCTGCCGTTGCTGCAGGCGGAGACGGTGCCGACCGGATGGGTGGACCGCGACGTCTTCCTGGCCGGCTACGGAGCCGCGCAGGCGCTGCCCGGACCTCTGTTCACCTTCGCGGCCTATCTCGGTGCGGCCAAGGAGGGAGCGCCGAGCGGCTTGACGGGCGGGCTGATCGCCTTGGCGGCCGTGTTCCTGCCGGGCGCGCTGCTGATCTTCGGCGTGCTGCCGTTCTGGCGCAGCCTGCGCCGCAAACCGGCCATGGCCGGGGCCGTGACCGGTGCCAACGCGGCCGTGGTCGGCATTCTGCTGGCGGCGCTCTACGACCCGCTCTGGACGGCCACGGTCGCCGGCGCCCAGGACTTCGCGTTTCTGCTCGCCGCCCTGGCGTTGCTGATGCTGGTCAAGACGCCGCCCTGGGCGGTTGTGGCGCTCGGCGCGCTGGCCGGCTGGCTCCTGCTGTGATCTGCCGCAGGATCTCCCGGTTGGCCGCGATGTAGCCGGGCGCGGTGATCTGCAGACGGTCGCGAAGCAGCCGGTGCAGCTCCGGAAGGGCGTAGAAGGGGACGGAGGGATAGGCGTGATGCTCGGCGTGGAAATTCATGTTCCAGCAGAGCCGCCGCATCGCGGCGTTGGTCAGGGTGGTTCGGGTATTCGCCAGCATGTCCGGCACCTGGGGGCAGCCGGCATGCTCGGCGAGCAGGAACAGGCGCAGCAGGGGTTGGCCGAGCAGGAGCGGCCCGATCCACAGCAGCAGCGGCAGCCAACTGCCGGCAGCGAGGGCCGCCGCCGCCACGGTGCCGTAAATCGCCAGCAGGACGCGCGCCTCCGCCACCGCCTTCGCCCGGTCGCGCTGCGGCAGATAGGCGAAGTCGGCTCGTCCGGCGGCGAGGCGCAAAAGCGTCGCGAGCGACGCGCGCCAGAGCGGCAGCCCGGAGACCTGTAGGAGCCAGGCGGGCAGGCTGTCGGGTTTGCGCGTCTCCAGCTCGGGGTCCCGCGCCGGATCCTGGGTCCAGCGATGATGGGCCATGTGATAGTGCCGGAACCAGGTCGGCGCGATCAGCAGCAGCGCACCGCAGCCTCGGGCCATCGCCTCGTTGAGCCGCCGGTCGCGAAAGGCGGAGCGGTGGCTGGCCTCGTGCAGCGGGCAGAAGAGAAAGGCCAGAAAGATGCCCTGCAGCAGCAGCGCCGGGATCAGCCAGGGGCTGCCCTCCGCGGCGAGGCAGGCACTGCCGCCCGAGACCAGCAGTACGAGGTGACCGGCGGCTTGACGCAAGCCCAAGGGGTTGCTGCGTCGCGACGACAGGCTTTGCAGCCGGCGTCGCTCGTTCTCCGGGATCCTGGCCGTCTGGAGCATACGACTCCTTGAGATAGTACGTTCTTTTACAATCATACAGGACGCTTCTCTGCAATTATAGCGAATATCAAAGTGATTTTTCTCGTGCCCGCACACCCCGTATAAATTGAAACAGCTGCCGCTTGTTCTCATTAAGTTCGGTTTAACCCATTTTCTTTATTGGAATACATGAGAGGAGTGCCCCTTCATGTCGTTGCGACACTGCTTGCCTTTGCCCCGCTTCGCCGCGCTCGCGGTCCTGTTGGTTTGCCTGCTTGCGAGCGACCGCAGCCTGGCCGAAACGCTTCCGGCGCCCGAGGGGCCGGTCTTGCTCGAAGTCACGGGCGCCATCTCGAAAGGCAACGCGCGCGATGACCGGGGACGCCCCCTGGCGGAACTCGACCTCGCCCTGCTCGAGCGTTTCGGCGGCACGCTGCTGGAAACGGAAACGCCTTGGACTCAAGGTCCGGTGGTCTTCGAAGGCATCGCCGGGGCCCAGCTGATCGACCTGCTTGGCGTCGAGGGGCAGACGGCCGCGGCGGTGGCGCTGAACGACTACAGGGTGGACATCCCCGTCTCGGACTTTCGAGATGCCGAGCTTCTGATCGCCTACAGGCGCGATGGCGAAGCGATGCGGGTGCGCGACAAAGGTCCGCTGTGGATCGTCTTTCCCTTCAGCGATGATGCCAAGTACGGCAGCAACGACTATCTGGCGCGCTCCGTCTGGCAGCTTCACCGGCTCGACTTTCGTTAGATCCGCCAATGATGCCGGACAGGTCCCGACAGTCTGCCGACGAAACGGCGGCGCCTCCCTTGCAGAAGATGGTGTCGCCGGTGCTCATCACGTTCTTCTTCGGCGTTGCCCTGATCGGATTGGGCGTGTTGCTGTACGATGCCCTGTACGAGGCCGATGCCGGGATCAAGGTGCAGGATGAAGAGCTGGTCTATGCGATCCACGAGATGGAGCGCGAGTTCGGCCGACTTGTCATTGCTGGTTTGGAGGCCGAACGCGAGGGAACCGTTGCCGACCTCGAAGAGATGACGCTGCGGCTCGAGATCTTCGTCAGCCGCGTCACGGTGCTCCGTTCGCTCCACTTCGAACACGCGCTGTTCCACCAGCCGGCCTATCTCGCGCTGCTCGACGACCTCGACAGGATCGTGCGCCGTGCCGATGGGCTCGTTGCGCAGGCGCCTCGGCTCGGCACGGGGGAGGTGGCGCATCGCCTGCTGACGATCCTGATGCCGCTTGGTCCGTCGCTGCGGGAGATCGCACTCGAAGTCAGTCAAACCCACAGGCAGAGGTGGATCGACCACCAGGCGCATGCGCAGCAGCATCTCATCATGATCGCGCTGTTCTTCGCCGTTTTCATGGTCGTCGTCTTTTCCTGCGTCTTTCTTTTCTGGGTCCAGCATCGGCGCTTGCGCTACTCCTATGCGGTCCTGTCGCGGCTGTCGGAAGATCTGGTTCAGGCCAACCAGACGAAAAGCCGCTTCCTGGCGAACATGAGCCACGAGCTGCGCACGCCGCTGAATGCCGTTCTCGGCTTTTCCGAGATCATGCGCGATCAGCACCTGGGCCCGCTGTCGGAGCGCTACCGCAGCTATGCGGAGGACATTCACTGCAGCGCCCAGCATCTGCTGGAGTTGATCAACGACGTGCTCGACCTGTCGAAAGTCGAGGCGGAACGGCGAGAGCTCGATCTGACCTATCTGTCGGTCGAAGAGGAGCTGCGCTACGTCTCCCGTCTGATGGCCGGGGAGGCGCGCGACCGCGGTGTAGACCTGGTCTGCGCGCCCCAGTCGGTGCTGCCGCCCGTGCGCGCCGACCGCCTGGCCCTGCGGCAGGTCCTGCTGAACCTGATCAGCAACGCGCTGAAGTTTTCCGAAGCCGGCGATCGCGTGGAACTGCGCGCCGTCGCCGGCGGCGACTCTCTGCAGATCTCCGTCGTCGACGAGGGGATCGGCATCGATGCGGCCGACCTCCGCAGGGTGCTCGAGCCCTTCGAGCAGGTGCGTTCCAACAGGCAGAGAACGCTGGTCAAGGGGACCGGTCTCGGACTGCCGCTCAGCAAGGGCCTGGTCGAGCTGCACGGCGGCCGCCTCTGGATCGATAGCTCCCTGGAGGCCGGCACGTCGGTCAGCTTTACCCTGCCGCTGCAAGTACAACCTCCGAAGGTTCTCGAGCAACGCCTCAGCGCCTGATGTTGACCGCTGCGGGCCACTCCCTATTCTCACGTCCGAATGCGGAGGAGGAGCAGGGTGGCTATGGAAGAAGCGGTTCGGCAGGCCAAGGTCGACTTGGCGGCGGCGTTGCGCCTTTCGGCGCGTTTCGGCTTCAACGAAGGGGTCTGCAACCACTTCAGCTACGCCGTGCCGGGGCTGGACGACCGCTACCTGCTGAATCCCCATGGCGTGCACTGGTCCATGATCCGCGCCAGCGACATTCTGCTGCTCGACGGCGAAGGGCGCACGCTGGAGGGCGATAGCGCGGCGGAGCTGACGGCCTTCACCATCCATGGCCGCGTGCATGCCAAACAGCCGAAGGCGCGCTGCGTTCTCCACACCCACATGCCCTATGCGACGGCGCTGACCTGCCTCGAGCAAGGCCGGCTGGAGCCGGTGCATCAGAACGCGCTGCGCTTCTACGGCGACGTGGCCTACGATCCGGAGTACAACGGCCTGGCCGAAGACGCGGCCGAGGGCGACCGTATCGCCGGGGCTCTGGGCGACAAGCGGGTGCTGTTCCTCGGCAACCACGGCGTTCTGGTGGTGGGGCGGAGCATCGCCCAGGCCTTCGACGATCTCTATTATCTCGAGCAGGCCTGTCGGGTACAGGTCCTGGCCATGTCGACCGGGCGGCCGCTCAAGCGGATCACGGACAACGTCGCGGCCAACACCAAGGCGGAGTTCGATGCCGGCGGCAGCTACGCGGAGCCGCACTTCGCGGCCCTGAAGCGTCTGCTCGACGCCGAAGATCCCGGTTATGCGGCCTGACGGTTTGGCGGCGCGGGGCCGAGGAACGCGGGGCCGAGGAAGATGAGCGTCCCCGTCGGCGCCCTGGGCATGGCCCTGGCTGTCTACCTGGGCATCTGCCTCTTCATGTTCTTCAGTCAGCGGCAGC
>JANQPZ010000359.1 GCA_028285215.1 Rhodovibrionaceae bacterium
CTGACCGGCACCCAGGCGCTGGTGCGCCTGCCGATGATGCAGCGCCAGCGCGATCTGGCCAGCGGCCTGGACACCGCCGCCTTCATCTCCGGCTACCGCGGTTCGCCACTCGGCGGCCTCGACCAGCAGCTTTGGAAAGCACGCAAGTACCTCAAGGACAACCACATCCACTTCCAGCCAGGCGTCAACGAAGATCTGGCGGCGACGGCCGTCTGGGGCTCGCAGCAGACCGGCCTGTTCGGCGACGCCAAATACGATGGCGTCTATGCCATGTGGTACGGCAAAGGCCCGGGCGTCGACCGCTGTGGCGACGTCTTTCGGCATGGAAACTTCGCCGGCAGCCATGCCAACGGGGGTGTCCTGCTGCTGGCCGGCGACGACCATGCGGCGAAGTCCTCGACCACCGCCCACCAGTGCGAATACACCTTCATGGATGCCATGATCCCGGTGCTGAATCCCGCCGGCGTCCAGGAGTTTCTCGACCTCGGCCTCTACGGCTGGGCGATGAGCCGCTACTCCGGCTGCTGGGTCGGTTTCAAGACCATTACGGAGACGGTGGACGCCACGGCCAGCGTCTACGTCGACCCCGGCCGCATTCAGATCGTGACGCCCGACGACTTCGAGCTGCCCGCCGGCGGGCTGAACATCCGCTGGCCCGATCCGGTACTGGAGGCCGAGGAACGGCACCACCGCCATAAGCTCTACGCCGCTCTGGCCTTCGCGCGCGCCAACAAGCTGGACCGCACGGTGCTCGACTCGCCCAAGCGGCGTTTCGGCATCGTCACCGCGGGCAAGGCCTATCTCGACACCATGCAGGCCTTGGAAGACCTGGGGATCGACGCCGCTCTCGCGGCCGAGTTGGGCCTGTCGATCTACAAGGTCGGCATGTCCTGGCCATTGGAACAAAGCGGTATCCGCGCCTTCGCCGAGGGGCTGCAGGAAATTCTCATCGTCGAGGAGAAACGGGCGGTCATCGAAAACCAGGTCAAGGAGCAGCTCTACAACTGGCAGGCCGACCGCCGGCCGCGGATCGTCGGCAAGTTCGACCGGAACTACCCCGACGAGCCGGCCGAAATGCAGCTCCCCTCCTATTCCGAGATCAATCCCGGTCTGGTCGCCGCAGCGCTCGCACGGCTGCTGGAGCGCCACGGCGTCTTGCCCGAAGCCCAGCGCGAACGCGCCCAGTTCCTGGCCCAGAAGGACAGGGCGAGGCGCAGTGCGGCCAAGGCGCCGATCGAGCGCGTGCCCTACTTCTGCTCCGGCTGTCCGCACA
This sequence comes from Rhodovibrionaceae bacterium, assembly GCA_028285215.1. Taxonomy (GTDB): domain Bacteria; phylum Pseudomonadota; class Alphaproteobacteria; order Kiloniellales; family DSM-21159; genus Algihabitans. Next base: position 1,274 of record JANQPZ010000359.1, read on the forward strand.
ACACCTCGACCCGCGTGCCCGAAGGCTCGCGCGCACTGGCCGGCATCGGCTGCCATTACATGGCGCAGTGGATGGACCGCAACACGGAGACCTTCACCCAGATGGGCGGCGAAGGTGTTCCCTGGGTCGGCCAAGCCCCCTTCGTGACCACCGAGCACGTCTTCGCCAACCTGGGCGACGGCACCTATTTCCACTCCGGCATCCTGGCGGTGCGCGCCGCCGTCGCAGCCGGTGTCAACATCACCTACAAGGTGCTTTACAACGACGCGGTCGCCATGACCGGCGGACAGCCGCACGACGGCCCGCTCGATCCGGCGATGATCACGCGCCAGCTTCACGCCGAGGGCGTGAAGAAAGTGGTGCTGGTCTCCGACGAACCGGACAAGTACCCGCTCGGCACCGATTGGGCACCGGGCGTCACTTTCGAACACCGGGACGACCTGGACCGGGTCCAGAAGGATCTGCGCGTCATCCCCGGCGTCACCGCGATTGTCTACGACCAGACCTGTGCGGCCGAGAAGCGGCGGCGGCGCAAGCGCGGCCTCTATCCCGATCCGCCGAAGCGAGTCTTTATCAACGATGCGGTCTGCGAAGGCTGCGGCGACTGCTCCGTGAAGTCGAACTGCGTCTCGGTGGTCCCGCAGGAAACCGAGTTCGGAACCAAACGGAAGATCGACCAGTCAAGCTGCAACAAGGACTTTTCCTGCCTGAAGGGCTTCTGCCCCAGTTTCGTGACCGTGCACGGCGCCGAGCCGCGCAAGGGCGGCGGTGCCAAACCGAACGCCGCCGGCGATGGCGACTGGGGCGCACTGCCGGACCCGCAGCTTCCGAACCTCGATCAACCCTATGGCATCCTGATCTCAGGCGTCGGCGGAACCGGCGTGGTGACGATCGGGGCGCTGCTGGGGATGGCGGCGCATATCGAGGGCAAAGGGGTCAGCCTGCTCGACATGGCCGGCCTGGCCCAGAAAGGCGGTGCGGTGCTGAGCCACGTCCGCCTGGCCCGACGGCCGGAAGACCTGCATGCCGTCCGGATCTCGGCGGGCGGCGCCAATCTGGTGCTGGGCTGCGACCTGGTGGTTGCCAGCAGCCCCGAGGCGCTGACCAAGGTGAGCGCAGGCACGACACATGCCGTCATCAACAGCCATGAGACGGTCACCGGCGAGTTCACCCGCAGCTCGACGACCTACAAGTTTCCCACTCAGGCGCTGGTCCAGACCGTTCAGGACGCGGTCGGACAGGAGACCTCCGACTTCGTCGAGGCCACGGCCATGGCCGAAGCCTTGATGGGGGACTCCATCGCAACCAACCTCTTCATGCTGGGCTATGCGTGGCAGAAGGGCCTGGTTCCGCTCAGCGGTGACGCCATCGAGCAGGCCATCGAACTGAATGCCGTCGCGGTGAAGTTCAACAAAGAGGCCTTCGTCTGGGGCCGCCGCGCCGCGGTCGACCTGAAGAGGGTGATGGAAACCGCCCTGCCCGACGCTGGACCGGCAACGCCTGCCACGCCGCAGAGCCTAGACGAACTGGTCGAACGCCGGGTCGCCTTCCTGACCGACTACCAGAACGCGGCCTACGCTCGGCGCTATCGCGACCTGGTCGAGCGCGCGCGGAGAGCGGAGGCCGAACGGACGCCCGGCCTGACGGGTTTCGCCGAAGCGGTAGCCCGCTATGCCCACAAGGTCATGGCCTACAAGGACGAGTACGAAGTCGCGCGCCTGCATGCCGATCCGGCCTTCAAACAGAAGCTCGAGCGGCAGTTCGCCGGCAGCTACAAGCTGACCTTCCACCTGGCGCCTCCTCTCATCTCACCGCGCGATCCGGAAACCGGCGAACTCAAGAAGCGCGAGTACGGCTCCTGGCTCCTCAACGTCTTCAAGGTCATGGCCAAGCTAAAGGGCTTGCGCGGCACGGCCTTCGACATCTTCGGCTACACCGCCGAGCGCAAGGACGAACGGAAGCTGATCGCCGACTACTTCGCATTGGTCGAAGAGTTGAGCGGCAAGCTAACGCCGGAGAACCACGCTCTGGCAGTGCAGTTGACCGAGATTCCGGACCAGATCCGAGGCTACGGACACGTCAAGGAACGCAACCTGGAAGCCGCGCGCAAACGCTGGGACGAGCTGTTGACCTCCTTCCACAGCCCGACACCGACTCGGATCACGCGCGAGGCCGCCGAGTAGATCGAAGGCCGGCTAGAGCGCGATCGTCTTAGGCGCAAGCGCTTCGCTTCCGCCTAAGACGTGAATCGCCCTCTCAACCTGTACCTGGAGGAGGATCGAGCGCTTAGCCGGCCTTTCGCGCGACAAAGAATTCGTATCCGTAGGACTCGCCAAAGCGGCGGCGCACGTCGATTTCCCGAGCCGTCGTTTCAACGACGGCAAGCGCCTCCGTATCCCCGGCATAGCTTTGCCGGAGCGCCGGAAGCTTCGCCTCCAGAGGGGCGTAGTAGTCGTCCCACCAGGCGGCGTCGGGCAGGGTGAAGTGTCCAAGCAGGTCGTAGCCGCAGGCCTCGATCGTCGCCAGGTTGGTTTCGACGTCGGTCATGGCTGGATACTCGGTCCGGAAGAACGCGGCGGCCTCGTGAGGCGGATCGGGCCGCAGCCACGTCAGCTCGGTGAGGGCGATGCAGCCGGCCGGTTTAAGCAGGCGCCTCCAGCCGCGAAAGGCTGCTTCGAACCCCATGATGTAGGCCGAGCCCTCCGCCCAGAGCAGATCGAAGCTCTCGTCGGGAAACGGCAGCGACGTCATATCGCCGGCGAGGATTTCGATGCGGTCGCCCCGTCCGACCGCTTCAGCCCTGTCCGCCAGTGCGTCAAGATAATCCTGAAAAAGATCGACGGCCGTGATCTTGCCCTCCAGCGCGCCGGCGAGGGTGAAGGTTTGCAGGCCCGGCCCGCAACCGATGTCCAACACGGTCGGTCGTGCCGGCAGACCTCGGCAGAGCGCAAGCGCATTGAGGGTGCTGCGCGCATCGCCGGGCCCCTGCCGCGGGAGACCGCTCTGAACGTCGAGGAAGACCTCGAAGGCGTGTGACTCCTCGATCATCTCCTGCACTGGCTCCTTACGCTCCGCCTTGTCTTCGGCATTGAGAAACACCGGGCAGCGTTTGTAAGATGTCCGTCGAGTTCATGTCACCCGATCACCCGAGCAAGAGAGATTAAAATGAACAGCGCTGCCGCTGAGACTTCCGCGTCCTTGGGTACAGCGATCGCCTGGTTGCGCGGAGGCTCCTGGGGTCGCCGCAGCTTCCTGGTCCTGGCCGGCACACTGTTTCTCGCGACCAGCTCCTGGATCGAGGTCCCGATGGTGCCGGTGCCGATGACCATGCAGACCTTCGGCATGGTCGTCATCGGCGCGCTCTACGGCTGGCGGCTCGGCGGAGCAACCGTCGTCGCCTATCTGCTGCAGGGCGCCATGGGGCTTCCGGTGCTGGCCGGCGGCGCCGCCGGTGTCCACCATTTCTTCGGCCCGACGGCCGGTTATCTCTTCGGATTCGCCGTCGCAGCGGTGATCGTCGGCTGGTTGGCCGAGCGCGGCGTGACTCGCAGTCCGCTCTTGTCCTTCGCGGTCATGATGCTGGGCCATGCCGCCATCCTCGCGCCGGGCGTCGCCTGGCTGGCGGCTGCGACCGGTATGGGCTGGACTCAGGCCATGGCTGTCGGCCTGACCCCCTTCCTGCTTGGTATGGTGCTGAAGTCGGCTCTGGCCGCGGCCTGCCTTCATGCTGCGCAGCGCTACCGCCGACCGACCACGACACGGCCGTAGTGTGAGGTGGTGCTGCAGCAATGCTACGCCTGCGGCACCATCATCTGCTCTGCCTGCTGACCTATGTCGGGAAGGGCTACAGTTCCGCCTTCGTCGCGAATCTGGATCGCGTCGCCGCGCGCGCATCGGCCGGTGAATCCATCCTACTCGTCGAAGGACCGGACGACGTCTGCGCCCCCTTGACCGAAGGCAGGCCGAATGGCGCCTCTGACCCTCACTGCCTGCGCAGAAGCGTCCGGAAACGCGACACCCAGGCCGCCAGGGCTCTCTCCGATCTTCTAGGGCAGCCGCTCCCCGTCGGCAGCGTCATGACACTCACGGCAGACGCGGCGCGCCGGCTGCGGGCGGCCTTCGCGGCCGGCACGGTGCGCGCGGCCTGCGCCGACTGCCAATGGCACGACCTCTGCAGCGCAGTTGCGAAGGACGGATTTTCCGGGGCGCGGCTGGCCCAAAACTGAGCGCTCAGTGCCCCGGGTTGTTGGCTGCGAAGGCCTGCTTCTGCTCCGCGCTGGCCTCTGTCTGATGTTTGCTGCGCCATTCGTCGTAGGGCATGCCATAGACGATCTCTCGTGCGTCGTCCTTGCCCATCTCGATTCCACGCTCGTTTGCAGCCTCCTGGTACCATCGCGAGAGGCAGTTTCTGCAGAAACCGGAGAGATTCATCAGGTCGATGTTCTGCACGTCGGTCCGCTGGCGCAGATGATCGCGAAGGGCGCGGAAGGCGGCAGCCTCCAATTCAGTGCGGGTTTGCTCGTCCATCGGTCTCTCCGTCTGTTCTGCGTCAGTCTTTTCCAGGTTAGACGCCTTCGTCCTCTATGTGTGTTCGGAATCGAGCCCTGCAACGGTCTCGCCGACCAGCCAGTCAACGACACGGTCGAGCGCCTGGCTGCGCTCCAAACCCTCGTTCACGGCTGCATCGTAGATTGCGATCTGGCGATCGGCACTGGTGCCGCGCGCCACAACGTCCCGGGCCGCTTCGCAGAGGTCGAGGCAATCCAGCGCCAGCGCGTCTTCGCGCGTGAGCTCCAGGATTTCCTCCAGCAGATCGGCATAGGGCACCACCGCGCCCTTGCCGAAGTCGACCAACCCTTCCTCCATGCCGTAGCGCATCGCCCGCCAGCGATTCTCGCCGATGAGCATGTTGGAGTAACGCCGCCAGCGCTGGTTGGTGCGCTTGAGACGCCAGAGCATCCGCAGAAGACAAAGGTAGATGGCCGCGACGGCGAGGCCGTCGTCGATGCGGGTGCAGATATCCGGCGCGCGCAGCTCCAGGGTCGGAAAGCGCGACGAGGGTCGCACGTCCCACCAAAGCTTGGACCCGTCCTCGATCAATCCGGCGTCGACGAGGACCTGCAGATGACGCTGATACTCGCCCCAGGAATCGAACTGCGCCGGCAGGCCGGTGCGCGGCAGCTCGTCGAACACGGCCATGCGGTAGGACCTGAGACCGGTGTTGCGGCCGCGCCAGAAAGGCGAAGAGGTCGAAAGCGCAAGCAGATGAGGCGTGAAATAGGCGGCCTGCCCCATCAGGTCGATGCGCAGGTTGTCGTCGTCCAGACCGACATGAACGTGCATGCCGCAGATGACCAGCCGTCGGGCCGGTGCCTGGATGTCTCGCGCGAGGAGGTTGTAGCGTTCCTTGTCGGTGTGCTTCTGCCGATCCCAATCGGCCTTCGGATGGGTCGAGGCTGCCAGCAGAGCCAGCCCATGCGCCTTGGCAACTTCGGCGACCTTGCCGCGAAGCTGCCGCAGCTCGCTTGCCGCTTCGCGGATGGACTCGCATTTGCTCGTGCCGATTTCGACCTGCGACTGCAGGAACTCAGCGGTAACCCGCTCGCCAAGGGCCGACTCCAGAGCGGTCATCAGGCCTGCCGGCGGTTCGACCACCAAGTCGCGGCTCTCGGGATCGACAAGCAGATACTCTTCCTCGATGCCCACGGTGAAGGTGGGTTCCACAACTCCGTTCATGGGCAGCCTGCCGTCATGCTCAAGGGGCTCGGAAAGCCTGCGGATCTGACAGGATCGGCCTCAGGATCGCCGCAAGGGTCCGAGCCCAGCGCTCCGCGCCTGCGACGGTATCGATGACGTCCTGGCGCAGCTCGATCAGGACATGCGGCAACCCTCGCGCATCGCCGTGAGCATGCAGGCTATAGTCCTCGGTCGAGCGACCGCTGTAGGGTTCGTTGTCGCCGGTCGCGATGCCGCGGGCTCGCAAGGCCTCGAGCAGGGGACCCGGGAGACGATCGTCACGGTCCCAGAGCACGGCCGCCTCCATCCAGCGCTCCTCTCCCGCGAAGACAGGGGTAAAGGAATGCAGGAAAATCAGGGCCGGCAAGACACCCTGCGCGATCTTCGCCTCGATCATCCGCTCACAGGCGGCGTGATAGGGCCGGAAGAGCTGCTCGCGCCGCTGACGCACCTCGACGTCGCCGAGGTGGCGGTTCCCGGGCACCTCCGTTCCGTCGCTGATCGGCGGGATCGAGGCCGGCACGTCGACGCGGCGGTTGGGGTCGATCACCAGACGCGAAAAGCCCGAGAGCACCGCCGGTGCGTCGAGCAAGGCGGCAAGCCGGCGCGTCACCTCGGCAGCGCCGATATCCCAGGCGATGTGTCGCGCCAGCTCCGCACGATTCAACCCCAGATCGGCCAGCACCCGCGGCACGTGGTTCGAAGCGTGATCGCAGGTGATGACCAGCGGCGCGGCGCCGCTTGGGTTCAGAATGTCGAAAGGCGGCGGCTCGTCGCGGGCGAGAAGACGCAACTCGAAGGGACCGCTGGATATCTCTCCGTCAGGCATGGCGCGGGACTATAGCGGCCTTTTCGGGAGCGCAACAGGTCGACGAGCGCCCCGCCCGGCAGGGCCTCCGCAGAGTTCTTCGGGCCGCATTTGACGAACCCAGCGGAAGCGGCCTCAATGACCGGCATGCAGCCGCCCAAACCCAACACCTTCTTCTGCATCGACGGCCATACCTGCGGCAACCCGGTGCGTCTGGTGGCAGCCGGCGGGCCGCCGCTGGTCGGCGCAAGCATGAGCGAAAAGCGCCAGGACTTCCTGGAGCGCTACGACTGGATCCGAACCGCCTTGATGTTCGAGCCGCGCGGCCACGACATGATGTCCGGCGCCCTACTGTATCCGCCCAGCCCGCTGGGTCAGCAACAGGGGGCCGACCTGGCCATTCTCTTCATCGAGACCAGCGGCTGCCTGCCGATGTGCGGACACGGCACCATCGGCGCAGTAACCTTCGCCCTGGAGCGTGGCCTCGCCCAACCGCGGGTCCCGGGCCTGCTGCGCCTGGATACACCGGCCGGCCCGGTCGAAGCACGCTATCGCCTGGACAGCCGAGGCTTCGTCGAAGCGGTGCAGATCACCAACGTCGCCAGCTTTCTCGCCGTCGAGAACCTGGAGGTCGACTGCCGGGAGCTGGGCCGCCTGCGCCTCGACATTGCCTACGGCGGCAACTTCTACGCCATCGTCGAACCGCAAGGCGACTTCGGCGGACTGGACAACATGACCCCGGCCGACGTTCTAAGGCTCTCGCCTCTGGTCCGCAGCGCCGTCAACGCGGCGGTCGAGGTCGTGCATCCGCAGGATCCTACGATCCGAAAGGTCAGCCACGTGATGTGGACCGGCCAGGCGCGGCAGCCGGCTGCGGACGCGCGCAACGCCGTGTTCTACGGAGACAAGGCAATCGATCGAAGCCCCTGCGGCACCGGCACCTCGGCACGCATGGCCCAGCTGGCGGCGCGTGGGGACCTGGCGATCGGCGACAGCTTCCGGCACGAGAGTATTATCGGCAGCCTCTTCACCGGCCGAGTCGAGACGGAAACGAACGTCGGGGAACGGCCCGCCATCGTGCCCTCGATAGAAGGCTGGGCGCGCATCACAGGCCTGAACACGCTGTTTGTCGAAGAGCGTGATCCCTATGCCCACGGCTTTCAGGTGGTGTGATCGCCAACCCGCCTCCGGCGATGGGCGATGGGCCAGGCTTATCCACAGCTTCCTCGCTTTACCTCGCAGCCCCGCCCGTTGAGACCGTTGGCCGGCCTCGCTAAGGTCCGCGACCGTCGCCGCCTCCGCTCCCCAGAGTCAGCCGGGCGGCCTCTTCCAATGACCAGGAGCACAAGCAGTCCATGAGCGATGTCGGTGGCGTAGCAGCGGATCGTCTGAAGTCTTTTATCGAGCGTATCGAAAGGCTCGAAGAGGAGCGCACGGCGCTTGGCGCCGACATCCGCGAGATCTTCGCGGAAGCCAAGGGGACCGGCTTCGACACCAAGATCATGCGTCAGGTCATCAAACTTAGAAAGATGGATCAGGCCGATCGGCAGGAACAGGAACACCTGCTGGAACTCTACAAGCGCGCTCTCGGCATCGAAGAGTAGGCATAGATTTATTTGGCATATGACACGAAGAGGTGGCGCAAGTATTTTTGCATTGCAGCATAAACACCCTGAATCAATAAGAGATTTACTGCAACAGCGTTTGCAATCGCTCGGTGGAATTGTCATTGTGCAGTTGTCATTCTAGCGTAACTCTTCCGAGCTGGTGACGTCGGC
>JANQPZ010000005.1 GCA_028285215.1 Rhodovibrionaceae bacterium
CGGCCAACACGTCGCCGGAGGCGATCTCCTCGCCCTCCTGCTTCAGCCACTTGGCCAGCTTGCCTTCGGTCATGGTCGGCGACAGCGCCGGCATCAGAACTTCGATCGGCATACCCTTCGTCTCCCTCTCCGCCCGCCTATTCCGCCGCCTCGGCCTCGGTGTAGACCTCGGTCCACAGCTCGGCCTCGTCGGGTTCGGGCGAGTTCTGGGCGAACTCGGCAGCCTCGGAGATGATTTCCTTGACCGCGCGATCGATGGCCTTCAGCTCGTCCTCGCTGCAGTAGCCTTCCTCGATCAGCGTGTGCTTCAGCCGGTCGATGGGGTCCCGCTCGGTGCGCATCTTCTGCACCTCTTCCTTCGAGCGGTATTTCGCCGGGTCGGACATGGAGTGGCCGCGGTAGCGGTAGGTCAGCATCTCCATGATATAGGGGCCCTTGCCGGCGCGTACGTGCGCCACGACCTTCTCCGCCGCCTCGCGTACGGCCAGCACGTCCATGCCGTCGACCTGTACGCCCGGAATGCCGTAGGCCTGCCCCCGATTGTAGAGTTCCTGGGCCTTGGCGGAGGAACGCTCGATGGAGGTTCCCATGCCGTACTTGTTGTTCTCGATCACGTAGACGACCGGCAGCTTCCAGAGCGCGGCCATGTTGAAGGCCTCGTAGACCTGCCCCTGGTTGACGGCGCCGTCGCCCAGGTAGGTCAGGCAGACGGCCTCCTCTTCCAGGTACTTGTGGCCGAAGGCGATGCCGGTGCCGATGGGCACCTGCGCGCCGACGATGCCGTGGCCGCCGAAGAAGTTCTTCTCGCGGCTGAACATGTGCATCGAGCCGCCCTTGCCCTTGGAGTAGCCGGTCCGGCGGCCCGTGAGTTCGGCCATCACGCCCTTAGGATCCATGCCGCAGGCAAGCATGTGCGCATGGTCACGGTAGGAGGTGACAACCGTATCGCGCCCGGTGATCGCAGACTGCAGACCGACCACCACGGCTTCCTGCCCGATGTAGAGATGGCAGAAGCCGCCGATCAGGCCCATGCCGTACATCTGGCCGGCCTTCTCCTCGAAGCGGCGGGCCAGCAGCATCTCCCGGTAGATCTCCAGCAGCGTCTGCTTGTCGTGCTTCTTGGCACGCTCGGCCTGCTGCCTGGTCACGCTCGCCGTCTTAGCGGCTGCGCCCTTCGCTGCGGGCTTGGCGGACTTGCGCCGACCGCCGCTGCGCGCCGCCGCGGCCGAAGGTTTGGAAGCCGGCGCCTTGCCGCTTCCCGAGGTCTTGCTGGCCATCGATTTCTAGCGCTCTCCCTATTGCGCGGCCGCGCGAGCATTCGCCCCCTCTGCGGACGTGCCGTAAGGTAAGTTCGCGGTGCGAAAAATGCAAGAAACCGCTCAACTATATGAAATAAAACAAAAAAATGTCAATTAACTGATTTTCGATTAATTGAAGCTCTCGGATGACTGCAAAAGGACAACGGTTTCCTCGGCATAGCCGTAGTTCAGCAGCACCCTGGCACGCTCCTCGAGCAGGTCCGGGTCGAGGCTGCCGCTGCGCAGGCGGTCGACCTTGCCGCCGAGTTCGTCGCGCTCGGCGGCAACGGCCGCCGCCACGACTTCGGCTTCCGCCAGTTGCTGGGAGAGATGCAGATAGGCCAGAAACCCGCGCTCCCCCTGAACCGCGTGATAGCCGAAATAGCCGATCACGCCGACGGCGAGGACCTGCGGGACGATGATTCTGAGACGGCGCCGGACTTCATGAGCGAGTTGCATGGCGGCAGAGAATCACGCCGCGCGACTCCGGTCAAACCCGGAGTCAAGCATCGCGCCGAAATCACGCCCGGCTGTGGCCGGTCGGACTCACTTCGTTGCCGGGGCGTCCGTCCGGCGTTGTGCAACCGTTCGGCGCACACCAGAGCAAGAGAGCGATTCACGTCTCGGGCAGAAGCTAAACGCTTCCGCCCGAGACGATCGCGCTCTAAGCTCGTCCCGAGGAGAAGCGAAATGTCCCGCAATATCATCGTCGTCGTCGGCAAGAGGTGCATGGTCCCCTAGCGGAAACCACATCCGTCCTGCCATGCGCCCCCGAACAGAAGTTCGGGGGCTTTTTTGTTTTCGGAAGGCTTGAAGAGACATGCAGAAGGCGAGTTCCCCACCGGCCCTCACGACCCTCTATCTGCTGGCCGCCATGTCCCCCCTGACGCTCAACATGATCGTCCCGTCCCTGGCCAACATCGCCGAGGACCTGCAGGCCGACTACGCCGTCATCAGCCTCGCCCTTGGCGGCTTTCTGGCCGTGACGGCCTTCGTCGAGCTGGGCGCCGGGCCGCTGTCCGACCGGATCGGGCGCCGGCCGGTTCTGCTGACGGCCCTGGCCGTCTTCACCCTCGCCTCCCTGGGCTGCGCTGTGGCGCAGACGGCGGAGACGTTTCTCGCCTTCAGAATGCTGCAGGCCGGCGCCGTCACGGGCTACGTCCTCTCGATGGCCATCGTTCGCGACACGCGCGACGGCGCGGAGGTCGCCGGCCTGCTCGGCCGGATCGGCATGGCCATGGCGCTGGCGCCGATGGTGGGGCCGATGCTGGGCAGCCTTCTCGACGTCGCGTTCGGCTGGCGCGCGGTCTTCCTGCTCTATGTCGCCGCCGGCGCCGCCCTGTTCTGCCTGACCTGGTTCGACCTCGGCGAAACCCTGCGGCCCGCGTCGCGAGAGGACGACCCGGAGGCCCAGAGGCTGGCAACGCTCCTGAGCGAGCCCGTCTTCTGGTGCTACGCCCTCTGCACCGCCTGCTCCATCGCCGCCTTCTACGTCTTCCTGGCCGGCGCGCCGCTGATCGCCGCCGCGGCCTTCGGGATCTCGACGGCCACCCTGGGGGTGTTCGTCGGCAGCATCACCGCCGGCTTCATGTTCGGCAGCTTCCTGACCGTGCGCCTGGTTCGGCGCTACGGGCAGAACCCGGTCATGCTGGCGGGGCGGGTCGTGGCCTGCGCCGGACTGCTGGCCGGCCTCGCCCTGCTCGCGTCGGGCGCGGTCTCGCCGCTGCTCTACTTCGGCTGCACGATCTTCGTCGGGGTGGGCAACGGCCTGACGACGCCGAACAGCAACGCCGGCGCCATGTCGGTGCGCCCCCGCCTGGCCGGCAGCGCAGCCGGCATCTCGGGCGCGCTGACCCTGCTGGGCGGCGCAGTCATGGCGACCGTCACGGGAATTCTGCTCGCGGACAGCCCCTCCCCGCACGGCCTGCTGGCGCTGATGCTGGCGGCTTCCTTCGCCGCCTTGCTGGCCGCCGTCGCCGCGATCCGACTCGACCGGAAGGGCGTCAGGCGGGCGACGGCGTGATGGTGACGGCGGGGAAAGCCTGCGGCGCCCGCCTCAACCCAGCCGGATGCAGCCGCGGCCGGCATAGGCGGCGGCCGGGCCCAGCTCCTCCTCGATGCGCAGGAGCTGGTTGTACTTGGCCAGGCGGTCGGAGCGGGAGAGCGAGCCGGTCTTGATCTGGCCGCAGTTGGTGGCGACCGCCAAGTCCGCGATGGTGGCGTCCTCGGTCTCGCCGGAGCGGTGGGACATCATGGCGCCGTAGCGGGCGCGGTGCGCCATCTCCACCGTTTCCAGGGTCTCGGTCAGGGTGCCGATCTGGTTGACCTTGATCAGGATGGCGTTGGCGATGCCCTTGTCGATGCCGGGCTTGAGGCGCTTGGGATTGGTGACGAAGAGGTCGTCGCCGACCAGCTGCGTCTTGTCGCCGGCCTGCCGCGTCAGCTCGGCCCAGCCGTCCCAGTCGTCCTCGGCCATGCCGTCCTCGATGGAGACGATGGGATAGCTCTCGACCAGCTTGGCCAGTTCGCCGGCCATCTCCGCGGAGCCCAGCACCCGCCCCTCGCCCGCCAGGTCGTACTTGCCGTCCTTGAAGAACTCCGTGGCGGCGCAGTCCAGCGCCAGCGCCACCTCCTCGCCCGGCTTGTAGCCGGCGGCCTCGATGGCGCCGAGAATGGCGTCCAGAGCCTCGGTGGCCGAGCGCAGGTCCGGCGCGAAGCCGCCTTCGTCGCCGACGTTGGTGTTGTGCCCGGCCGCCTTCAGCTTGGCCCTGAGCGCATGGAACACCTCGGCGCCGGCGCGCAGGCCCTCCGCGAAGCTCCCGGCGCCCCAGGGCACGATCATGAACTCCTGAAAGTCGATGGGATTGTCGGCGTGGGCCCCGCCGTTGACGATGTTCATAAAGGGCACCGGCAGGGTCCGCGCGAAGCTGCCGCCGACGTAGCGGTAGAGCGGCAGGCCGCTCTCCTCCGCGGCCGCCTTGGCCAGGGCGAGCGACACCCCCAGCAGGGCGTTGGCGCCCAGACGCTCCTTGTTCTCCGTGCCGTCCAGCTCGACCAGGGTGCGGTCGACGGCCACCTGATCCTCGGCCTCCAGGCCGGAGAGCACCTCGAAGATCTCGTGATTGACCGCCTCGACGGCCTGCAGCACCCCCTTGCCGCCGTAACGGGAGGTGTCGCCGTCGCGCAGCTCCACCGCCTCGTGCGCCCCGGTCGAGGCGCCGGAGGGAACGGCGGCGCGGCCGAAGGCCCCGCTCTCCAGCGTGACGTCGACCTCCACCGTGGGGTTGCCGCGGGAATCGAGGATCTCGCGGGCACGAATGTCGACGATGGCGGTCATGGTCGCTCCTGTCAGGTCAGAGTTTGCGCGGAAATCGGAGGACGCGAATAGGCCAGCGATGGATAGCCGGAGACCCGGACGGGAGCAAGCCGCAGAAGGTTGCAGGACTGCGGCTACGCCGCTTTCGCCACCCGGTCGAAGGCCACGAGCTGACTCAGCAGCCCCTCGAGTTCGCGCAGGGGCACCATGTTGGGGCCGTCGGAGGGCGCGCTGTCCGGGTCCTGATGGGTTTCCATGAAG
>JANQPZ010000016.1 GCA_028285215.1 Rhodovibrionaceae bacterium
CCTGCCCGGCAACCGCAAGCGCCGCACCGTCGAGACGCAGGCTCTCCAGGTCCACTGCACCGTCGGGCCGCATCCGGACATCGGCCCAGAGAGTCGGGACCGGCCCCAGGAGCGCCTCTGCGGCCGGAAGACCGAGGCGCAGTTGCTCCGCCTGCCCGCTCAGAATGGCGGAGAGAGCGCCGTCCGCAGCCAGGCTCAGATAGGCATCTCCCTGCCAGCGGCCGGCGAGATCCAAGCCGGCCAGCGGGGCCAGACGGGCGAGATCCCCATAGGTCAAAGTCAGTGCTATGTCGGCCGCCGGCCCGGCAAACTCCGCCGTGCCGTCGCCCGACAGCGACAGCGCCGGAGAGGCGACCGTCACACGATCCAGCCTAACGGCGGCCGTGGACAGCAGGCCCTGCGCGGTAACGCGTGCCTCGGACCCCAAGGCCTCGACCAGCGGAGGCGGGCCCGACAGAGCCTCGGCCGAAAGCTCAAGCTCGAATTCGCCCGGAAAGCCTTCTGTTTGGGCAGTCAGCCGGAGGCGATCGGCACCGTAACCGGCCGCAGCCGGTGCCTCCAGTTCGCCCGACAACAGCAGCTCCGGGGCGGCCAGGGACCCGCCGGCGACCAGGGAGACACGAGCGCCGGAGAGGCTGGCCGGCGCAATGGCGTCCGCCAGCGCCGAAGGATCGGTCACCGTCGTCTCGAACTGACCGGACAAACGTTCCGTGGTCAAATCCAGGTCCGCGAAGCCCGTGACGTCGAGGGCGCCGGTCTCCAAGCGTTCCAAGACCAGGCCGACGCGCTCGCCGTAGCTGGCCGAGAGCGCGAAGTCCAGCCGCGGCTCCAGCAGCGCCTGCAGATCCGGCGGCAGCAGGGCGGCCAACCGTGCTTGCCCGGAGAGGCCGAGCCCCAACGGCTCGAACGTTTCCACCGTCAGCTGCCCGCTGGCGTCCGCGATCTCGCCAGCCCGGAACGACCAGTCGCCCTGCCACCCCATCAGCGGGCCAGCCCCCTGAAGCCGGAGCGAGAGCGGCGGCGCCCCCGGCAGACCCAGCAGCCGCGTCGCGAGGCCGTCGGCCGGCGCGGAGGCCTCGATCTCAGCCTCCAGGCGGCCGCTCGGCGGGAGGTAGACGGCCCGGGCCGCGATCTCGCCTTCGCCGTCGAGGCGAAGGACGCGCAGCGCGGAGTCGATGCGCTCGGCATCGCCGGCGGCAAGCCGCCCCTCGATGGAGAGATCGAGGCGCTCGCCCAGCAACGCCGGCCCAAGCGACAGGCGCTCGACCGCCAAGCGCTCCAACCGCAGCCCGAGCGGCGGGGCGGACGGGAGGCCGAGCCCATCGTCCGGCGTATCGACCGGCTGCGCCGCCGGGGTCTCCGCCACAGGCGCGCGAGCGATCTCCAAGGCCCCGAGCTCCACCGCCTCGACGGCCAGAATGCCGCCGAGCAGCGCCCCTACATCCCAGGCGAGACGGCCGCGGTCGAGCGACAGCCAGACGCCCTCGGGATCGCTCAGGGTCACATCGGACAGGACGATCTCGAAGGGCGGCGCGCCCTCCAGGGCACCGATCTCGAGACCGGGGACGGCGCCCTCGACCAAGCCGGCCAAGGTATCCCGGCCCGGCCCGGTCTGGAGCGCGGCCACGGCCAGAACCAGGGAGACGACGGGCAGCGCGACAAGAGCCGCCAGACCCCGCCAGATCCAACGGCGCCGGCGTCCCGACGGTGGGTCCGGCGGCCGGTCAGGCGGTCGGTCAGGCGGCCTGCGTTCGGCCCGCAGTTCGCCTCCAGCCTGCGGTTCGCCCTGCGCCTGCGTTTCGCCCTCTGCCGTCGGTTCGCCTTCCGCCATGTCAGAAGGCCTGTCCGATGGAGACGTAGAACTCGAAAACGTCGTCCTGGTCGCGGGGGTTGATCGGCACGGCGACGTCCAAGCGCAAGGGACCGAAGCCGAGGTGATAGCGAAGGCCCAAGCCGGCTGCCCACTGCCAATCGAAGTCGGTGTCCGGCAGCGTGTCCTCAAAGACCTGTCCGCCGTCCAGGAAGGGAACGATGCCGATGGTCTCGGTCAGTTTCAGCCGCATCTCCAACCCGACTTCGGCCACCGACTTGCCACCCAGCGGATCGTTGTCGCCGTCCAGGGGACCGATCGAGCGGAACTCGAAGCCGCGCACCGAGCCGCCGCCGCCGGAATAGAACCGCCGGCTGGCCGGAACCGCAGGCGCGTTTTCGAAGAAGAGCGCGCCCAGACGCGTGCGTCCGGCGAAGACCAGCCGGTCGCTCTCGAAGGGGCTCCAATAGGTCGCGGCCGTGGTCTCGCCGATCAGAAACTGGCTCTCGCGCTCGCCGACGCTGGCCCAGGGCGCCGCGCCGAAGGTGATGTGCCATCCGCGCGTCGGATCCAGGAGGTCGTCGCGGGTGTCGTAGGCCAGACTGGCCGGCAGGCCGACAAGCGTGAAGCGGTCCGTTCCGAAACTATCCGTCTGCTCGCTGAACTCGATGGCGGTGTTGAGCTCGACCGTCCAGTTCTCGCCGATCGAGCGCTCGACGCCGAGCGAGGCCGCGGCTGTCGTCTCGTCGAAGGCATCGCTTTCCTCCTGCAGGAAGGAGGTTCGGGCGATCAGCGCCTGATCCACGTTGAAGAAGTTCGGCCGCCGGAAGGCAGCGCGCGCCTCCTGCCGGAGGAAGGAGCCGAGCGCCTCCAGCCTCAAGGACTCGCCGTTGCCGAAGAGGTTGCGATGCTCCCAACTGACCTTGGCGCGCGCGATCTCCTCGCCGGAGGTCACGGCTGCGCCGACGCCGATGGAGCGGTGCGCGCGCTCGCGCAGTGCCAGCGTGACGGGCAGTGGACCGGCCGCAGCCGGCGCAGTATCGGGGAAGTCGATCAGCACACTCTCGAAGAGGTCGGTTGCGGCGATCCGGTTCCGCACGGCAATCAAGACCCTGGCATCCCAGAGCTGACCTTCGGGCCAGTCGGCCAGATCGCGGATGTAGTCTTGCTCGACGTCCGTCAGGCCCTCGATGGCCAGGGGTCCGAAGACGACCCGCGGACCCGGTTCTACCGTCACGGTCGCAGTCAGTTCGCTGCGCGCGTGATCCGCCTGATAGCGTGCCGTCGCGATTGTGGCGTAGGGATGGCCCGACAAGGACAAAAGCCAGAGCAGCCGGCCCTCGGCCGCCTGCAGCGCCGCGGCTTCGGCCGGCATGCCGAGCGTCAGGTCGAGATCGGCCGCGCCGGTGGGAATCGATCGCCCGTCGCCCGGCGGCAGCGGCGCACTGGGCCTGTAGACGATGCGGTAGTCGGCCAAGGTGAACTGCGGCCCCGGCTCGACGGAGATCCGGACCTCCGCCGGGCTCTGCGCGGTATCGATCTCGCTTGTCAGTTCGAAGGCATAATAGCCTGCCGACCTCAGCGCCGCCTCCAAGCGCGCCACCTCGTCCTGGACCCGCGCACGCAGCGCGGCCGGAGTCGCCGGCGGGCGGTCGCGCAGCTCTTCCAAGCGGGAGACCTCATCGACGAGCCCGCGCAACCTCGGCGGCAGGTCGCCGATCAGCTCGAAGCGATAGTCGATCCCCCGTGGCGCCGGTTCCGCGTCCTGTGCCTGCCGCTGGCTACCCAGTTCGGGCCGTGGATCGGTGTCCGACGCCGCTGCCGGCGGAGGCGCAAAGCCGAAGCAGGACAGCGCAAGGAAAAGCGCAAGCGGAGCGCCCACGCGCCGCAAGCGCGCACGGCCAGCCTCCCCCCTTCCCGCGCCCCGGAACTGCATGGCGCGACGGTACGAGACTCCCCCGAAAAAACCAACAGGACTGCGGTTCCATTCGGCAACCCAAGAATTATGGCAAATCACTTTGCGAAGTCGCAGATCAGGTCGAAGAAGTCGGATGTAACCAAAGGCGCCTCGTCTTCCACCGTCAAGCTCCCGCAGGTCCCTATTCGACTGAGGGAGAACCGCATGGCGCCCGGTATATCATTGACTCAGGAGCAGCTCACCAACGTCCTCGGCGGCCTGTCGGTGCCGGTGGAACAGGCCCGGGGTCTGCCCGGCTGGATGTTCAACGACCCCGACGTCTACGCGATGGAACAGGAGCGGATCTTCGCGAGTTCATGGGTCTGCGTCGGCGCCGAAGACGATCTCCCGCGCATCGGCGACGTCCTGCCGGTCGAGGTTGCGGAACGGCCTTTGTTCCTCGTGCGCGACGAGATGGGCTACCTGCGGTGCTTTCACAACATCTGCAGTCACCGCGGCGCCCTGCTGGTCGCCGAAGCGGGACGGCGCAAGATCATAGCCTGCCCCTACCATTCCTGGACCTACGGGCTGGACGGCACGCTCAAGAAGACCCCGCACATCTGCGGCCAGGGAGTCCATGACTCACCGACGCTCGACAGATCGCTGCACGGGCTGAAACCCGTGCGCTGCGCCACCTGGGCCCGGCTGGTTTTCGTCAATCTCGATCCCCTGGCGCCGTCCCTGGACGAAGAGATGGCCCCCCTGGCCGAGCGCTGGGCCGACTACGACCTCTCGCTGCTGCGCTTCGGCGAGGCCGAGGACTTCCTCTTGCCGGCCAACTGGAAGCTGGCGATCGAAAACTACGTCGAGCGCTATCATCTGCCCTGGGTCCATCCTTCCCTGAACGCCTTCTCGGGCATCGACGGATCCTACGAGATGATCGGCCGGCTGCACGTCGGGGTCGGCAGCCGGACGGTGACGCCGCCGCGCCCGGCGGGGCCGCTGCCGCGCTTTCCCGACCTGCCGCCCGAGCGGATCGCCTGCGGCGAGTACCCGGCCTTCTTCCCGAACGTGCTGATGGGGCTGCACGCGGACTACTTCTTCGCCTTCGTCCTGACTCCGGACGGTCCGCACAGGACGAAGGAACGGCTCTACACTTTCTTCGTCGGCGAAGAGTCGCGCGACCCCAAGTACGCCGGCGCCAGGGCGGCCATGCACAAGATGGTCGCGGACATCAACCGCGAGGACATGGATATCGTCAGCCGCCTGCACCGCGGCTGCGCCTCTCCGGCCATGACGGGTGCCGTTTTCTCGCCGGTGTTCGAGAAGACGAGCCAAGCCTTCCAGCGTATGGTCGCGGAGCGGCTGGCCGAGCCACGCGAGGCGCCGGCCGTTTCTCTTTAGCACGGGGTTGTCTCATGTGAGACCGCCGGAGCAACTCCGCCCGAGACGATCGCGCTCATCATAAAGTTTAGAGGGCGATTCACGTCTCAGGCGTAAGCAAAGCGCTTCCGCCCGAGACGATCGCGCTCTAGGCCAAGCCCAGGGCCTTCGCATGGTGGGCCAGGTGGTCCGCCATGAAGGTCGAGATGAAGTAGTAGCCGTGGTCGTAGCCCGGATGACGGCGCAGCTCCAGCGGATGCCCCGCCTCGGCGCAGGCGGCCTCGAAGATCTCCGGCTTCAGCTGCGCCTCGAGGAACTGATCGTCGCTGCCCTGGTCGATCAGCAGGGGCAGGCGTTCTTCCGCTCGTTTCACCAGTTCGCTGGCGTCGTAGTCGGCCCAGGCAGCGCGGTCGTCCCCAAGGTAGCCGGAGAAGGCCTTGTCGCCCCAGGGACACTGCATCGGCGCGGAGATCGGCGCGAAGGCCGAGACCGAGCGGTAGCGGCCGGGAGTCTTCAGCGCCGAGATCAGGGCGCCGTGACCGCCCATCGAGTGCCCGAAGATCGACTGCCGGTCGGGATCCGCGGGGAACTCCGCGGCAATGAGGTCCGGCAGCTCCCGGGTCACATAGCTGTACATGCGAAAGTGCTGCGACCAGGGCGCGACCGTCGCGTCGACGTAGAAGCCGGCGCCGGAGCCGAAGTCCCAGTCGCCGTCCTGGTCGGCGGGTGCGACATCGCGCGGCGAGGTGTCCGGGCAAACCAGCATGAGACCGTAGTCGGCGGCGAGCCGCTGAGCCCCCGCCTTGATCATGAAAGTCTCTTCGGTGCAGGTGAGTCCCGCCAGATAGGTCAGGGTCGGAACCGCCGCCTTTTCGGCCTGGGGCGGCAGAAAGACGGAGAAATTCATCTCCGTCGCCGTCTCCTTCGACCTGTGGCTGTAGAAACCCATCTTACCGCCGAAGCAACCGTGCTGGCTGCGCAACGTCAGCGCCATCACCCTGTCCCCTATCAGTTTAAGAACCGGCTCGCGATTGCCCTGTTCCATCTCGATGTACTTCTTGGTGGGCCTGACGGCCCGCCCTGTTGCTTCCCGCGCCCCCACCCGGCCGCCCCGGACGTATCCTGGATGGGTGGCCGGGTGGGGCCGCGGGACGGAACAGGCAACCCGCACGGGTTCGAAAGACTCGATGGAACAGGGCGGCGCCGCGAGGCGCCAAACCTAGTCGTATGTCAGCACGCTGCGGATCGATTCGCCGCGGTGCATCAGATCGAAGGCTTCGTTGACCTGGGCATGCGGCAGCACGTGGGTAATGAGATCGTCGATGTTGATCTTGTTGTCCATGTACCAGTCGACGATCCGCGGCACGTCGGTCCGGCCCCGCGCTCCGCCGAAGGCCGTGCCCTTCCAGACGCGGCCGGTCACCAGTTGGAAGGGGCGCGTCGCGATCTCCTGTCCGGCGCCTGCAACGCCGATGATGATCGACTCGCCCCACCCTTTGTGGCAGCACTCCAGCGCCTGACGCATCAGCTCGACATTGCCGATGCACTCGAAGCTGTAGTCGGCGCCGCCCCCGGTCAGCTCCACGATATGGCCGACCACGTCGCCCTCGATCTCCTTCGGATTGACGAAGTGGGTCATGCCGAACTGGCGGGCGATCTCCTGCTTGGCCGGATTGACGTCGACACCGACGATCATGTTGGCGCCGACCAGCCTGGCCCCCTGGATGACATTGAGACCGATGCCGCCGAGGCCGAAGACCACCACGTTGGACCCGGCCTCCACCTTGGCGGTGAAGAGCACGGCACCGATGCCGGTGGTTACGCCGCAACCGATGTAGCAGACCTTCTCGAAGGGCGCGTCGGACCGAATCTTGGCCAGCGAGATCTCGGGCAGCACCGTGTGATTCGCGAAGGTCGAGCAGCCCATGTAGTGCAGCAGCGTCTGACCGTTCTTGGAAAAGCGGCTGGAGCCGTCGGGCATCATGCCTTGGCCCTGGGTCGAGCGGATCTTCTGGCAGAGATTGGTCTTGGGGTTCAGGCAGTACTCGCACTCCCGGCACTCGGGCGTGTAGAGCGGGATGACGTGGTCGCCGGGCTTCAGCGAGGTCACGCCCGGGCCGACCTCCTGGACGATGCCCGCACCCTCATGCCCCAGGATGGTCGGGAAGGCCCCCTCGGGGTCGGCGCCCGACAGGGTGTAGGCGTCGGTATGACAAACACCGGTTGCCTTGATCTCGACCAGGACCTCGCCTTCGCGCGGTCCCTCCAGATCGACTTCCTCGATTTCCAAAGGCTTTCCGGCTTGATAGGCCACGGCTGCAACGGTCTTCACGGGCTTCGACCTCCCCTATCATTAGTTGGTTTGGTCGAGAGTGTGCCGCCAGGACGGCGTCGCGTCGATGCCCGAAAACGTCCTCTAATAGGGAATTCGCGTCCCGTCCCAGGCGAACAGGCCGCCGCTGTCCCCTTCGCCGAGGCCGTCGAGCACGGCGAGCAACCTCTGCGCCGAATAGGCCGGCGTGAAGAGCTGGCCCTCGGGAAGGTTGCGCTGGAAGGGCTTCGACAGGTCCGTATCCACCGTGCCCGGATGCAGCCCGACGCAAAAGGCCGCCGGGTTGCGCCGAGCCAATTCGATGGCGAAGGTCTTGAGAAGCTGATTCAGCGCCGCCTTGGAGGCGCGGTAGCTGTGCCAGCCGCCGTAGCGGTTGTCCTCGATCGAGCCGACTCTGGCCGAGAGCGCGGCGAAGGCGGTCCGTCGGCTGCGGTCCAGCAACGGCAGGACGTGCTTTGCCGCCAACGCCGGCGCAACGGTGTTGATGCGAAAGACGTCGGCCATGGCCTGCGGATCGAGCTGCCGCCAGGTCTTCTCGGGCGAGATCCCGCGCGTTTCGTCCTGCAGCACCCCGATGGCGACCACCGCAAGGTGAAGCGCTCCGGCCGCGGCCTGGACCGACTGGGCAGCCGCCGCGACACTGTCCTCTTCGGTCAGATCGCAGGGATGCCAGACAGCTCCCTCGGGCAGCGACGGCGGCGTCCGCCGCGACAAGGCATGGACCCTGGCAACCGCAGGATCTTCGGCGAGCGCCGACACGAAGGCGCCGCCCAAACCGCCGGTCGCCCCGAAGACGGCAACCTCGAGACCCGTTCCGTAGCTCCTCAGCCCTCCGCTGTTCATCCCGCCTCTCCCAGGCCCGTCTCTCCCAGGCCCATCTCCTCCAGGATCGCGTCGGCCATGGCCAGGCCGCTGTCGTAGGCCGCCTCGGCGCGGGCGCCCAGACACCAGTCGCCGCCGACGAGAAGGCCACCGCAATCCAGAAACGGCCGGCCGAGGGGCGTGATCGTTCGGGCATAGCGCCAGCGATGCGCCGTTGCATAAAGGGGCTCGGGGAGCGCCCCCGCCTGCGACGCGAAAGCAGCCGTCAGCAGCGGCAGAATCTCCTCCGGCTCGGCCTCGAGGTGCGCGGCCGACCACTCCGGACCGGCCTGCAGCACCCAGCTCTCGGGGACGGCGTCGCGTCCCGGTTTCGAGGCGTTCCGGGCGGCCCAGGACAGCAGGGGCTCGTCCGACTGCCGGACATCGAAGTCAGTGCGCAGCGGCTCGGCAAAGGCCAGCATCGCCGTCCAGCAGGGTGCGACCCGCACAGCGGACAGCGCCTCCGCCTCCGGCCGACCGGCCAGCAGTTCGCCCGCCTGGGTTTGCGGAAGCGCCAGGACCAGTCGATCGAAGGGGCCTGCAGTCTGTCCGTCCTGCAGGGTGAGCCCCCAGCCTTCGGCCGTTTCCGTCACCGCGACGACGCGGGCTGTCAGCCGAATGTCC
>JANQPZ010000017.1 GCA_028285215.1 Rhodovibrionaceae bacterium
CTCCAGGTCCGGCGGCGTCACAAGGTACAGGCGGCAGCGCATACTCAAATCGGTTTCCAGGAATTCAAGGTCCTGCTGCGCCTCTTCGTCGGCAGGCCGATCTCGATCAGGCCTTGCCCTGATAGATCTTGACGATGGAGTCCAGCAACTCCAGCGCTTCTTCGCGCGGGCGCTGGAAGGTGTTGCGGCCGATGATCGAGCCTGTGGCGCCCCCGTCGCGGATCGCCCGGATCTCGTCCAACAGGGCATCGGTGCCCTTGGCGCCGCCGCCGGAGAAGACCACCAGACGACGGCCCGCGAAGCAGGACTGCACCACGTGCTCGATCCGCTTGGACAGGCTGGAGATGTCGATCTTCTGCGCCTTGTAGACCTTCTTCGCCTCGTCCTGTTCCAGCGCGTCGGTCGGCGGCTTCACCTTGATGATGTGGGCGCCCAGCAGCGCGGCCATATGCGCGGCGTAGGCCGTGACGTCCATGGCCGTCTCGCCTTGTTTGGAGAGGATTCCGCCGCGCGGGTAGGACCAGATCACCACGGCGAGGCCCACCGACTTCGCTTCCTCGGCCAGCTCGCGGATCTCCTCCATCATCTCGAACTGCTCGTCGGAGCCGGGGTAGATGGTGAAGCCGACGGCCGAGCAGCCCAGGCGCAGCGCGTCCTCGACGCTGCCGGTGATGGCCTGGTCCTTAGAGGTGGCCGTGG
The DNA here is from genome assembly GCA_028285215.1 of Rhodovibrionaceae bacterium. Taxonomy (GTDB): domain Bacteria; phylum Pseudomonadota; class Alphaproteobacteria; order Kiloniellales; family DSM-21159; genus Algihabitans. Next base: position 700 of record JANQPZ010000017.1, read on the forward strand.
AGTTGGAGGAGTTGAGCTTAAGAATGGTCGGGATCGCGCCGGCGAAGCTGTCGGCCCCGGCCTCCAGCATGCCGAGCGGTGCCGCATAGGCGGACAGGCCCGCGTCGATCGCGAGCTGGTAGTGGTAGTGGGGGTCGTAGGCCGGCGGGTTGGGCGCGAAGCTGCGCACCGGACCGTGCTCGAAGCCCTGGTCGACCGGCAGGATCACCAGCTTGCCGCTGCCGCCCAGCTTGCCCTCCATCAGGATGCGCGCCAGGCTGGCCTTGGTGCCCGGACAATCGCTCTCATAGTTGGCGAGGATCTTCTTGACCCGCTGCGTGATGCGCATTGCGCTGCCTTCCCCCTTCGTCGAGTGGCGTGAGGTGCCTGTCTGTTCGAACCGCCGAACGGCCGCCGAACGGTGCCTGCTGTTGTTCCTGGCGCTGGTGAATAGCGGAGGCCCGGGGCTATTTCAACGCTGCCGAGGCGGTCTGCGCGCCGGGGCCGGTCGCAACCGTGCCGCGACGGCGCTTGCGGGATCGGGCTCCTCCAACAGATCCTGGGCCTTCGGACGCGCGCGCAGCAGTATGCCGCCGGCCGCTGTGACAATTGCCTCAAGTTTTGTCGCCACTTCCTCCGGGCCCTTGAAGATCAACCGCCCCAGCCCGCAGCGCAAGGCGGCCAGAGCCAGGCCCGGCGTGTCTTCGGCGTCGACCCACAGCACGACGTCTTCGCCCGCCGCCGTCGTCCCCAGCCGCTTCTGAACCTCGGCCCAGAACAGGGGGCCCTGACAGCTCAGGCCGCCTTCAGGCGTGATCAGATCCAGCGCCCGTTCCGTGGCCGCGGCCGCTTCTGCCGCAGCGAGCGCCTGTCGAAGGCTGTGGACGACGAAGGTCGGCGGCGCGGCCGCCGGGTCTTCCTGCGCCGCTCTCATGCGGCGGTGGACGAGGGCTGTTTCCGTTCCAGCCAGCCGGCGGCGCGGACGGTGCCGCGGTAGGTGCGTCCGACCGGCACCTCCCGGCCGTCGGTCAGGCGCAGCCGCCAGTTCTGGCCTTGCCGCCTGGCGCCGCCAACCGCGTCCCCGGCCACCCAGTAAGAGCGATGGACACGCAGGCCGTGGCCCTGCAGCTCGTGGGCGGCGTCTTCCATGCGGCAGAGGATCACGTCGCTGCCTTCGCTGGTGTGGATGCGCAGGTAATGATCCTCCATCTCCAGGAACAGCAGCCGACCCTGCAGGCTCGTCGGCCAGCGCCGCCGAAAGCCGTTTTCCCCGAGGCTGCGGCTTTCGGTTTCATCCTGCAGGGCGGCATCGATGGCGCGATCCAAGGCTTCGGACGCCCGTTTCGAGCGGGCGACCGACCAGGCGTAGGTGGGCAGCATCGCGGCCAGGGTCACCAGAAGAACTTTCCAGTAGATGGAAACAAGGGAGGCGTTCAAGGGCGCGCCCAACGTCCAGGCGACGCCGAAGACCACGGCCACCGTCGCCGGCGAGACGAACAGACTGGTGAGCAGAGGCAGTGTCAGATTGGGCAGCGGCAGACGTGCGGCGAAGCGCTGAAAGATGCTCCGCGCGGCCAGCTCGGCGATCGCCCAGTTCAGCCAGACGACCGGCACCCAGAAGAGCAGCCGGTGCCAGAACGGTAAGTCGAAAGTGCCGAAGGGACCCAGCGCTGCCAGCAGCAGCCCGACCAGGACTGGCAGCTTCGACCATCTCAAGAGAAATGCCAGCCATTCACGCATCGCAAAAGCAAACCTAGCACGTCCTTCGCGAAAGTCTGTTTGCCTTCCACGTAAAAGCACTGGTGTCCCTAGGGAAGAAAGGGGAATGGGCGCGGCGGATGTCGCAGCCCTTTCGGGAGACCAAGATGCCGTTCCACGACCTCTTTCTCTGGAGTCACATTCTCTTCGGAAGCCTCGCCCTGGCCGCAGGCACCCTGGCCATGATCGTGGAGAAGGGACGCTCGCTGCATCGCAAAGCGGGACGGATCTTCGCCGCGGCGATGACGGCCGTTCTGATCACCGCCGTCGCTCTGTCCCTGCTCGACCCGAACCCCTTCCTCTTCGCCGTCGCTCTGTTCAGCGGCTATCTGTTGTTCACCGGCTGGCGCGCTGCCGGGCAGCGTTCCGCCGGCACGGCCAGACTCGACAGCTTCGCCGCGACGGCGATGCTCCTGCTTGGCGCAGGGATGGCGGCGGCCGGTCTGGTGGCAAGCGTAACCGGAGATGCCGACGACCGGACGCGGATCCTGGCGGTCTTCGGGGCCATCGGTCTGGGTTTCGCATCGGTCGATCTCTGGACGTCCGCTCGAGGCGGCGTCGAAGGTGCCCGGCGCATCGCCCGCCATATCGGCCGCATGGGCGGCGCCTACATCGCGACGGTCACCGCCGTGGCGGCTGTGAACCTGGAGATGCTGCCCGAGCTGCTGCGCTGGCTCGGGCCGACCGCCGCGATCTCGCCGCTGCTCGCCTGGTTCTCGGCGCGAACGCTGCGGCGCCGGTCCCCGTGAGGCTCCGACGTTGCGAAGATGCCGCGAAAAGGAAACGGCCGGGCGGGAGCCCGGCCGTCCTGAAGGTGCTTGTAGAACGCTGAGGTTAAAGCAACTCGCCCATGGCCACTGCGGTGTCGCCCATGCGGTTGGAGAAGCCCCATTCGTTGTCGTACCAGGACATCACCCGCCCGAAGGTCTCGCCCAGGACCTTGGTGCCGCCGCTGTCGAACACGGAGCTGGCGGCCGAATGGTTGAAATCGATCGAGACCAGCGGCGCGCTGTTGACCTCCAGAATGCCTTTCAGCGGGTTGGAGGCAGCCGCTTCCTCCATCGCGGCGTTGATCGCGCCGACGTCGAGCGGCTTGCTGGAAGTGAACTTGAGGTCGACGAGGCTGACGTTCGGCGTCGGCACGCGGATCGCCACGCCGTCCAGCTTGCCGTTCAGCTCCGGCAGCACCAGGCCTACGGCCTTGGCCGCGCCGGTCGAGGTCGGGATCATCGACAGGGCCGCGGCGCGGGCGCGATGCGGGTCCTTGTGCAGCGAGTCCACCGTATTCTGGTCGCCGGTGTAGGCGTGGATGGTGGTCATGAAGCCCTGCTCCAGCCCGAAGGTCCGATGCAGGACGTGCGCCACAGGCGCCAGGCAGTTGGTCGTGCAGGAAGCATTGGAGATCACGGTGTGGTCGGAGCTGAGCTGGTCGTGGTTGACGCCGTAGACCACCGTCAGATCCGCGCCGGAGGCGGGGGCCGAGACGATCACCTTCTTCGCGCCGCCCTGCAGATGGGCGCTGGCCTTTTCCTTGGAGGTGAAGATGCCGGTGCATTCCAGCACCACGTCGACGCCCAGATCGCCCCAGGGCAGCTTCGCCGGGTCGCGCTCGGCCAGCACCTTGATGCTCTTGCCGTCGACGGTGATCGAGGAGTCGTCGAAGGAGACCTCTCCGGGGTAGCGGCCATGCACCGAGTCGTAGGTCAGAAGATGGGCGTTGGCCTCGGGCGAGCCCAGGTCGTTGATCGCCACGAAGTCGAGGTCGCTGCGCTTGGCCTCCAGCGCCGCCCGCAGCACCAGGCGGCCGATCCGCCCAAAGCCGTTGATGCCAACGCGAACTGCCATCCGGTTTCTCCTTCCCTACGTTTGCTTCCAGTGTGAGCGAGCCGTCCTAGTGTACCTGTCTCAAAGCCAGGCCTTCACGGCCTTGACCACGCCCTCGGCCGTGATGCCGAAGTGCTCGTAGAGTTCCTGATACTTGCCCGAGGCGCCGAAGCCGGTCATGCCCACGACGGTGCCGTCCAGGCCGACCCAGCGGTTCCAGCCGAAGGGTGCCGCCGCCTCGACCGCCACCTGCAGGGCGCCGGGGCCCAGGACCTCGTCCCGATAGTGCGCCGGCTGCTCCAGGAAGATCTCCCAGCTGGGCATGGATACCACGGCCGCCGAGATGCCTTCGTTCTGGAGGTGCTCGCGGGCCTGCAGCGCGATCTGCACCTCCGAGCCCGACGCGAGCAGCGTTACCTGCCGCTGGCTCGCCGCGGAGGCCAGGATGTAGGCGCCCCAGGAACAGTAGTTCTCCGCCGCGTGCTCGCTGCGCACCGTCGGCAGGTTCTGGCGGGTCAAGGCCAGGACGCTCGGACCTTCGCTCCGCAATGCAAGCTCCCAGCATTCGGCCGTCTCGACGGCGTCGGCGGGGCGGAAGACCTTCAGACCGGGGATGGCCCGTAGGGCCGCGAGTTGCTCGACCGGCTGGTGCGTCGGACCGTCCTCGCCCAGGCCGATGGAATCGTGGGTCATCACGAAGACGACGCGCTGCTGCATCAGTGCGGCGAGCCGGATCGAAGGACGGCAATAGTCGCTGAACACCAGGAAGGTGCCGCCGTAGGGCAGAATGCCG
>JANQPZ010000029.1 GCA_028285215.1 Rhodovibrionaceae bacterium
CGGTGCGGGCCGCGAGCTCATCGGCCGCCGGCCGGCCGTAGCGGATGTTCTCCAGCACGGAGCGGTGCAGCAGCGAGGGGTCCTGGGTCACCACGCCGATCTGGGCGCGCAGGCTCTCCTGCGTCACCTCGGCGATGTCCTGGCCGTCGATCAGGATGCGCCCGGCCTCCAGGTCGTGGAAGCGCAGCAGCAGGTTGACCAGCGTCGACTTGCCGGCGCCGGAGCGGCCGACCAGCCCGACCTTCTGGCCGGGGCGGACGGTCAGCGAGAGGTCGTCGATGACGCCGCCGCCCTTGCCGTAGTGGAAGCGGATGCCCTCGTAGCGGATCTCGCCGCGGCCGACGCTCAGCGGGCGGGCGGCCGGCCGGTCGGTAACCAGGTGCGGGCGGGAGATGGTCTCCATGCCCTCCTGCACCGTGCCCAGGTTCTCGAAGATGCCGGTCACCACCCACATGATCCAGCCGGCCATGTTGTTGATGCGCAGCACCAGCCCGGTCGCCAGGGCGATGGCGCCCAGGGTGATCTGGTCCTGGCTCCAGAGCAGCAGGGCCAGGCCGCAGGTGCTGACGATCAGGGCGCCGCCGATCACCCAGATGGTGAACTCCATCAGGGTGATCATGCGCATCTCGGCGCGGAACTTCTCGGTGTGCTCCTCCAGGGCCTCGCGCGCGAAGGCCTCCTCCCGCTCGGCATGGGCGAAGAGCTTGACCGTCAGGATGTTGGTGTAGCCGTCGACGATGCGGCCGGTCAGCATCGAGCGCGCCTCCGACACCAGGAAGGAGCGGCGCTGGATGCGCGGCACGAAGTAGGACAGGGCGGCGACGAAGGCGATCACCCAGAGCACCAGCGGCAGCATGAGCTGCGGGTCGATCTCCAGGAACAGCAGCAGGGCGCTGACCGTGTAGATGGCGACGAACCAGAGCGCGTCGACGGTCTGCACCACCGATTCCCGCAGCGAGGGGCCGGTCTGCATGATCTTGTTGGCGATCCGCCCGGCGAAGTCGTCCTGGAAGAACGACAGGCTCTGGCGCAGCACGTAGCGGTGGGTCTGCCAACGCACCAGGTTGGTCAGGCTGGGCACGATGGCTTGGTTGACCAGCAGGGTGTGCAGGCCGAACACGAGCGGCCGCAGGATCAGGGCGACGACCGCCATGATGGCCAGGGTGACGCCATGCTCCGCGAAGAAGGCAGAGGGTGTCTCGGCGGCGCGCACCAGATCCACGATCTCCCCCAGGAAGGCGAAGAGCGCGACCTCGACCAGGGCGGCGCAGAGGCCCACGACCATCACGGCGGCCAGCAGCGGCCAGACCTGCCTGGCGTAATGCCAGTAGAAAGCGGCCAGCCGCGCGGGCGGCTGCCTGTCGGACGTGGGGGCGAAATGGTCGACGAGATGTTCGAACCAGCGAAACATCGCTTGCTCCTACCGCGGGAAGGACTCATCGATGCCGAGAGGCATCGGAGGTCGCGCGGCGGCGCTAGCGGAGCTGGCGGTCCAAGGACAAGTTTGGAGAGCGATTCGCGTCTTAAGCGAAAGCGAGCCGCTTTCGCTCAAGAGGATCGCGCTCTGCACCGTTAGCTCGAAAGGCGCGGGCGCGCGTCAGAAATTTCGATATCTCATTATCATCCTGGCAGCCCCTGCGTTGCCCGAGGGTCGGTCAAATCAACCGACGCAGGGTATAGCGCAGGCGGCGGCGAGAGTAAATGCTTCAGCGCCGAAGAGCCGGCCCGCCGCCGCTGTCGCCCGCCGCCGCTGTCGCCCGCCGTCGGCCGGACGCGACCGGGAACAGCGGAGCGCGCGCAAACCCCGCAGCGCACCCCGCAACGACCTCCCCAACGACCCCCGCAATGGCCTCTGTAACAGGTCGTTCGGACGCCGTTCACATCCAGTTCGAGGAAGCGGCGGACACTGAAGCTCGACGTTGCGGCAGGCGCAGACCAGGAAAGGGTGGAGGCCAGGATGCAGAGCGCGATCACCGCAGTCCGGGCGAGCTGGCTGGCGCGTCCGGCGGACAGCGCCTGGGCCGGTGTCGGCCGCCAGTTGCCGGGCCAGCTGCCAGGCCAGATATCCGGCCAGATGTCGCCGGCCTCGCCGATGTGCCTGCCGGCGGCGGCGCTGCCGGACGCGGACTTCGTCCGCTTGCACGACGACTGGAAGCGCCTCTGCGGCGACCGCGTCGCCTTGCCGCGCGCCGAACTGGATCCGCTCTGCCTGCCCCGCAAGCTGCTGCCCTATCTGGCAATCCTCGAGCGCCAGCCGACCCAGGGGCGGCGGCTTTTCTACCGGTTGGTCGGAACGCAGATCGAGCTGGCCGGGGGGCGGACCATGACGCGCCGCTATCTCTCGATGTTGCCGACCCGCAACACCTGGCTGGAGCAGGTGATCCGGGACGTGGAGCTGCTGGAGCGCCACAGCTGCCCGCTCTATGCGGAGGGCGCCTTCCTGACCTTCCGCAACGGCCTCACTGGAGTGCGTGCCACCTGCCATCTGCTGCTGCCGCTGCTCAACGATGCGGGGGAGCTCTGCTGCGCGCTGATGGTCCAGAAGCTGCGGCGGCTGGACGCCGCGCACAGCGAGCCCTTCCTCTTCGCCGACGAGTTTCGTCCCGGGCGCCGGGCTTTGGTCGGGGTGCCGCGCGACGTGGAGCCGTGACGGGGGGAGGGCAGGCGAGCCAGGAGGGCTCGGGCACAAGTCGAGCCAGGAGGGCTCGCACCGGGGGAGGAGAGGCGGCGCCGGGCGCCGTGCGGGGCGCCGCCGGCACGGCAGGAGAGGTTGAGCCGCAGGGCGAGGCCGAGCCGCCGGGAGAAGCTGGTCCGCTAATAGATGCTGAACGGAAAGTACTTCTGATTGATCTCTTGATAGGTGCCGTCGATGATCAGCAGCGTGATGGCCCGGTTGATGTCCTGCCGCAGCGCCTCGTCCTCCTTGCGCACGGCGATGGCGATCTCGGTGTCGGTGTAGATCGGATCGCCGACGAAGGAGAAGGCCTGCCCCGGATCGGACTTCAGGAAGTCCCAGGCGACCAGGCTGTCGGTCAGCACCGCCGCCACCTCGCCGGCGAGCAGGGCGGCGTAGGCCTCTTCCATCGTTTCGAAGGCATGCAGGTTTTCCCCGAAGGGATGGCCGTCCTGCAGGTAGTCGAAGGAGGTCGTCTCCGCCTGGGCCCCGATCGCCTGTTCCGTCACCTCTTCCATGCGCAGGAAACTGTCGCGCTTCGCCACGAAGCGCATGGGGGTGCTGTAGTATTTGTCGGTGAAGGCGACCTGCCGCTTGCGCTCCTCGGTCACCGACATGCTGGCGACGATGGCGTCGTAGCGCTGCTCGACCAGTCCGTCGATGATGCTGTTCCAGGGCTCGGCGACCAGGACGCAGTCGACCTCGATGACGGCGCAGAGCGCCCAGGCGATGTCCACGTCGAACCCGGCCAGAGCGCCGTCGTCGTCGACATAGTTGAAGGGTGGGTAGGCGCCTTCCGTGGCGATCCGCAGCACCCGTTCCGGATCGGCCGCCTCTGCCTCGACAGTGGTAAAGGCGACGGCGCCCCAGAGCAGGGCCCCCCAGAGCAGAGCCCCGCAGAGCCGTCCCGCCGAGAGCCCTGCCGTCGCCGCCAGCCGCTGCAGCGATTGCGTCCGCCCCCGGGCGGGCCGCTCCGCCCGTTGCCCTGCCGCCCGTCGCGCTGCCGCGCGCGGCTCTGTTCGGCGCAGCCGGACTGCTGCTATGCTTTCAGTACAGCGGGGGTGGGGCCGTGATCGCATTGCTGAACCGCATTCGCTTCCGGACGAAGTTGCCTCTCTTGATTGCCTGCGCCGCCTTGCTGGGCGGCAGCGCCGTGGGCCTGATCTCCGACCGCACGGCGACGGAGCAGATCAAGATCTCGATCGACGGCCAACTCGCCGCACACGTTAGCACACGCGTCGAGGCCTTGCGCACCCTCTCCGAAAGCATTGCCCGCGACCTGCAGGTCTTCAAGTCCTCGCCCGCCGTCAGCCAGGCGCTGACCAGCTTCGTCGCCGGCTGGACCGACCTGGGCGAGGATGCCGGGGGGCAGCTCCGCGCGCTCTATATCGAGGGCAATCCCCATCCGCCCCAGCGCCGCGATCACCTGGAGCATGCCGAAGACGCCTCGCTCTATTCGGTGGCGCACAGCTTCTATCACCCGCGCCTGCGCCGGCACCGGGACATCATGGGCTATGCCGATCTCATGCTGCTGTCGCCGGACGGACTGGTGCTCTACAGCGTGGCCAAGGCGAACGACTTCGCCCATCGCATCGACGACGAGGGTTTTGCCGGCGAGCCGGTGCAGGCGGCCTTCCAGGCCGCGCGGCGGCGCGAGGACGCCCCTTTCGTCTTCACCGATCTGGCCGAGACCTACCGCCTCGGCGAGCGCTCGATCGTCGGCGCGGTGGCCAGCGCCCTGAAGCGGCCCGACGGCGCGCTGCTCGGCTTTCTGGTCTTCGTGATCGATATCGGGCGGGTGAACGATACCCTGGCCGACGGTCAGGGCTTCGGCGAGACCGGCCAGACCTTTCTTGTCGGCGCGGACGGGCTGCTGCGCAGCCGCCTGCGCCCGCCGCAGGAGCCGCGGGTGCTGCAGCAGGCGGTGGAGGTCGCTCCGGTCGCCTGGGCGATCGACGGCGCGTCCGGGGTGGAGCGGGTCGACTGGCAGCCGCCCGGGGCGACCAGCGGGCGCGATACCATCATCGCCTACGGCCCGGCCGAGCTGCTGGGCCTGCGCTACGCCGTCATCGCCGAAACCCCGGCATCCGAGGTCTTCGCGCCGCTGACCTCCATGCGCCGGGTGGGGCTCGCCGCCGGCATCGGGGTGCTGCTGGTGCTGGCGGTGCTGAGCTTCCTACTGGTCCGCGCCATCACCGAGCCTCTGGACCGCAGCACCTCGGCGCTGCGTCGGCTGCGGAACGGCGATCTGTCCGTGGAAACGCCGATGGCGAACCGGACCGGCGAGATCGGCGATCTCGAAAGCGCGGTGGCGGCCTTCAAGAGCGCCATCGCCACCCGCGAGATGGCCGACCGGCGCCTGCGGCGCGCGAAGGAGGAGGCCGACGCGGCCAACCGGGCCAAATCGGATTTCCTCGCCGTGATGAGCCATGAGGTCCGGACGCCGCTGCATGGGGTTCTCGGGCTGCTGGACCTGATCGAGGAGGATGCGCTGACCAAGCGGCAGAGCGATGCCCTGGACCGTGCCAAGCTCTCGTCCCAGAGCCTGCTCGGGATTCTGAACGATATTCTCGATCTCTCGAAGATCGAAGCCGGCGAGCTGCTGGTGGCCAACGAGGCGGTCGACGTCCGCGAGCTGGCGCGCAGCGTCACCAACGCCTACTCCGGCATCGCGCTGCAGAAGGGCCTCGAGCTGACCTGCAGCGTCGAGCCGGAGGTGCCGGCCTGCATCTTGAGCGACCCCCTGCGCTTGCGGCAGATCCTCTGGAACCTGATCAACAACGCCATCAAGTTCACCGATGCCGGTTCGGTGGTGCTGACCGTGCGGCGGGCCGCCGGGCGGATCGAGTTCTCCGTCAGCGATACCGGCATCGGGATCTCGCAGGAGTCGCTGGCCCGCCTGTTCGAGCCCTTCCAGCAGGGCGATGCCTCGACCACCCGCCGCTTCGGCGGTACCGGCCTCGGCCTCAGCATCTCGCAGCGGCTGGCCGAGCTGCTTGACGGCACGATCGAGGCCGAAAGCGAGCTGGGCCGCGGCGCGCGCTTTACGCTGCGCGTGCCCGGGACAGAGGTCGAGGCGCCCGAGCTGGCGGCGTCGCCCAGTCCGGATGTCCGGCCGGTCCTGCTGGACGAGGCCCGCGCCGGCCCGGAGCTCCTGCCCGAGACGGGCGGGCGGCAGCAGACCGCCGGCGACCCGGCCCGCGGCCGCGTTCTCATCGCGGAGGACGATCCGACCGGCGCTTTCGTGCTGCAGCAGGTCCTGGCGCGCGAAGGCTATCGAACGACGGTCGCACAGGACGGCCGGGATGCTCTGAAGGCGCTCGGCGGCGGGGGCTACGATCTCCTGATCACGGACTACCATATGCCCGGGTTGAACGGCATCGACCTCATGCGGCGGCTGCGCGCGAGCCCGGAGAACGCGCGCCTGCCGATCATCGCCCTGACGGCCGATGCGCGCGAAAGCACCAGCGCGAAATGCCGGGCGGCGGGCGCCAGCGTGACCATGACCAAGCCGGTCGCCAAGGGGCGCCTGGTGGAGACCATCGGCCGGCTGATCGGCGACGGTCCTGCCGCTGCGCAGCCGCAGGCCTCGCCGCCTTCCGCTTCGACATCCTCCCCGGACGAGCGGCCCGACGGATCGGAGTCCGAGCCGGCGGTGTTCGATCCGGCCTACCTGAATGCCATTTTCGCCTCCTTGGAGGAGGCCCGCGCCACCATCGACGAGTTCCTCGAGGACATGACCGCGAAGATCGAGCGGACCGCGGAAGCCCTGGAGATGGGGGAGACGGCCGAGCTCGCGGCAGAGGCCCACCGCGCCGCCAGCGCCTGCTTCTTCATGGGGGCGATGCAGCTTGGCGCCTGCTGGCGTGCCCTGGAGGCCGCGGCCTCCGAGGGCGATCGGGCCGCCTGCTCGGCCCGGCATGCCGAGTTGGCGGAGCACCTCGCCGTCCTGCGCGAGACGATTGCGCGCCGGCTTCTGCACTGACGGCGGGGTACCGGGCGGGCCGGACCCGCGTCAGGTGACCGCCAGACGGTAGCCGTGGCGGGGCACCGTGATGATCAGCTCCGGCTCCTGCGGGTTGCTTTCCACCTTGCGTCTCAGCCGGCTGATCAGCACGTCGACGGAGCGCTCCGTCAGGGCGTCCTCCGGGCTCCCGACCGCGTCGATCAGCTGCCCCCGGCTCAGCACGCGGCCGTTGGCCATGGCAAGGGCCGACAGCAGGTGGAACTCGCCGGCAGTCAGTTGGATCTCCTGGCCCTTCGGATCGGTGAGGCGATGGCGCTGCAGATCCAGCGCATAGTCCTTGATCGCGATCGGGGCAGCGGCGTCCGAGGTGTCGGTGGCCGCCGAGCGGTTGAGGATGGCGCGCACGCGCGCCAGCAGCTCGTTGGGGTTGCAGGGCTTGGTGACGTAGTCGTCCGCGCCCAGCTCGAAGCCCACCAGGCGGTTGGTTTCGTCGTCCCGGCTGGTCAGCATCAGGATCGGCACCCGGGAGCGCGCCCGGAGCTGCCGCGTCAGGACCAGACCGTCCTCGTCGGGCAGGTTGAGATCCAGCACGATCAGATCGAATGCGCTTTCTCGCGTGCGCGCGTGCAGGTCTTGTCCGTTCCCGCCTTCGGTGACCTGAAACCCGGATTTCTCCAGAAAGGCGGCCAGCAGACGCCGGGTGAATTCATCGTCCTCGATAACCAGAATGCGTTGGCTTTTCATGTCCGTAAGCAAACCATCTGTGACGAAAGACGAAAGATGGGCCTAATCGCGTCATTCTAGTGGGTTTTATCCGAATAAAAAGCAACATGAAGAGCGCAGGGAAGATGCAACTTTGGGCTGCCGTCCGGCAGCCCGAAGCGCGCGCGGCCCTTCCTTCCTGTACGTCGACTGCGACTCAGGCGCCCCGAACCACCGCCGTCCGGCCGGGCCGGAAGTCGTCCGCCAGCAGGAAGGGGGCGTGGTTCAGGTTGCTCAGGGTGCCGAAGGTCTGCGCGGCGAGGACGTAGCGGATCTCGCCGGCTTCGTCCGTCAGCGGCAGCATCAGGTGGCAGGTGGTCCGCACGCCCAGCTTGCCGTCGACGGAGGTGAGGTAGGCGCCTTCCGAATAGACCGCGGCGCGGCGCGCCAGAAGCGTGCGAAGCTGCCAGTGAACGTGACGGCCATAGCTGTTGGCCGGCAGGAGTTCGTCGAAGTAGCACCAGGTCAGCGTGCGGCCGGCCGCTTGCTCGATGGCCGTTCCTGCCAGCCGGTAGCGGAAGCGCTCGCCTGTGCCCTGATCTTCGTCCGGAGGAAGACGCTCGATGATGGACAGGTTGGGAAGGAGCTTTCGTGGCAGTGCGGTCGGGTCGATCGCCGCGCGCGCCGGCACCTCGCCGGGCCGCCCGAAGCCTCTCCAGCAGGTGTAGAGGTCTGCGAGGGCAGACTCGGGAAAGGACGCCGCATCGATTGTCGCCGACGGTGCGGCGTCGGATTGCGCCTCCCCCGGAGTGTTCACCACCGTCAGATGGTTGCGGGACACCGCGTTGCTGCCAATGCTGTTGCACGTCATCTTCCTGTTCCCTTCTGCTCGCCTCCGACTCGAAGAGCCGCAATCTTTTGCCGCTCCTGATCGGAACGGCTCTTGTGCGGTATCCGCGCCGCTATGCGAGCAGTGGATCTTCGTCCTCCTGCTCGCCTGCGACGCTGTCCGTGAGAGACAGCATCGCCGGCCCTGGCGAACGCAGCGTCAATCGCGTTTGAACGATCTGTTACAGCCCGCCGAAAGCTAAAATGCCGAGAATTCCCGTTGGCGCACCGCTCGCGTCTCCGGCCTAACCGGGCAGATCGGCCGATTGCACGACCGTCGCGCCGGCCGCGTGAACGGCCGCCATGGCCGCGGCCAGCGAGCCGTTCAGGTCGATGGCGCGGCAGGCGTCTTCGATCAGGATCGCCTCGAAGCCGGCGGCGCAGGCATCCTCGACCGACCAGCGGACGCAGAAGTCCGTGGCCAGTCCGGCGAAGAAGAGCCGCCGGAAGCCACGGGCCTTCAAGTAGCCGGCCAGGCCCGTCGTCGTGCTGCGGTCGTTTTCGGTGAAGGCGGAATAGGAATCGATGCCGCGGCGAAAGCCCTTGCGCAGGACAAGTTCGGCGGCGCCGGCATCGAAGTCCGGATGGAACGCGGCGCCGGAGGTGCCCTGGACGCAGTGGTCCGGCCAGAGCGTCTGCGGCCCGTAGGCTGCCTCGACTGTCGCAAAGGCCGTCTGGCCCGGGTGCTGAGAGGCGAAGGACGCGTGGTCCGCCGGATGCCAGTCCTGGGTGGCGATGACATGCGGAAAACCTTGCGCCAGCCTGTTGATCGTCGGCACCACGGCATCGCCGTCCGGAACCGCAAGCGCTCCGCCCGGCATGAAGTCGTTCTGCAGATCGATGACCACCAGGCAGTCGCCGGGGCCCAGGGCGTTGTTCGGCGAGTCAGCCGTCATCTTCTGTCATCTCCCGTTCGGCGCGCGTTATCCCGCGTCCGATCTTACGGGCTGATGGCGGTGTCGTCACACCGGCTCCGACCTTGCCTCACGCTGTCCCGGTCGCTCCCGCGTCAATAGGGCAGGCCGACGTAGTTCTCGGCCAGCGAGGTGGAGGCGGCGCGGGAGCCGACCAGGTAGTCCAACTCGGCTTCCTGGATCTTCTGGCCGAAGGGACCGTCGTCCGGGAAGAGGTGCATCATGGTGGTGAACCACCAGGAGAAGCGCTCGGCTTTCCAGACCCGCGCAAGGGCGGCGGCGGAGTAGCTGTCGAGGCCGGCCTGGGTACCGTCTCCGTAGTAGGCGACCAGCGCTTCGTGGAGGTAGTGCACGTCGCTGGCCGCCAGGTTCAGGCCCTTCGCGCCGGTCGGCGGCACGATATGTGCGGCGTCGCCGCAGAGGAACAGGCGGCCGAACCGCAGCGGCTCGGCCACGAAGGAGCGCAGCGGCGCGATCGACTTCTCGATCGAGGGACCGGTCGTGACGCTGTCCGCGAGGTCTTCGGGCAGGCGGCGGCGCAGCTCGTCCCAAAAGGCCTCGTCGGACCAGGCTTCGACCCGGTCGCTCAGGTCGCACTGGATGTAGTAGCGGCTGCGTTCCAGCGAGCGCATGGAACAGAGCGCGAAGCCCCGCGCGCTGTTGGCGTAGACCAGCTCGTCGTTGGCCGGCGGCACGTCGGCCAGCAGCCCGAGCCAGCCGAAGGGATAGATGCGCTCGTAGACCTGCAGCAGATCCGGCGGCGCGCATTGCCGGCTGACGCCGTGGTAGCCGTCGCAGCCGGCGATGAAGTCGCAGTCGATGCGATGGCTCCGCCCGTCCTTGTCGTAGGTCAGGTAGGGGCTCTCTCCGTCGAAGGCGTGCGGCCGGACGTTTTCCGCCTCGTAGACCGTTTCGGCCCCCGTCTGCGCGCGGGCGTCCATCAGGTCGTGGGTCACCTCGGTCTGTCCGTAGACCGTGACGCTGTCGCCGCCGGTCAGATCCTTGAGGTCGATCCGGTGCAGTTCGCCGTCGAAGGCCAGGTTGACGCCGTCGTGCACCAGCCCTTCGCTGTGCAGGCGTCCGCCGCAGCCGGCCTTCTCCAGCAGGCCGACCGCCCCCTGTTCCAGGACGCCGGCCCGGATGCGGCCGAGCACGTAGTCCCGGGAGCGTCGCTCCAGGATAGCCGTCTCGATGCCGGCCTTGTGCAGCAGTTGACCCAGCAGAAGGCCCGCCGGGCCGGCACCGATGATTCCCACTTGGACGCGCTTGCTCATGATCGCTGCCTGTTCAGAAGAGGGCCGAGACGAGGAAGAGGGTGATACCGGGAAAGAGCACCAGCAGCGCCACTCTCAGAAAGTCGCTGCAGATGAAGGGCAGGGCGCCGCGATAGGTCTGGCCGATCGGCACGCCGCCGGACATGGAGTTGATGACGAAGAGGTTCATGCCCACCGGCGGCGTGATCAGCCCGACCTCGACCACGATCAGCACCAGAATGCCGAACCACAGCGCCGTTTCTTCGGGGGTCATGCCGAAGTCCAGCGTCATGATGATCGGGAAGAAGATCGGAATGGTCAGCAGGATCATCGACAGCGAGTCCATGACGCAGCCGAAGATCAGATAGCAGGCCAGGATCGCGAGCAGGACCAGCCAGGGGCTGAGCCCGCTGTCGCCGATGAAGCGCGAGGCCTCCTGGGGCAGTTGCGAGAACGCGAGAAAGGAGTTGAAGACGACGGCGCCCAGCAGGATGAAGAAGATCATGCCGGTGGAGACGGCCGTTGCCAGGATCGAGTCCTTGAGGCCGCTCCAGTTCAGGCCGCCGTTGACCCAGGCGATCAAGCCGGTGCCGGCGGCACCGACGGCCGCGCCTTCGGTCGGCGTGAACCAGCCGGCATAGATCCCGCCGATCACCAGCAGGAAGACGGCCAGCACCGGCCAGACCTGCAGCAGCGCCCGCCAGCGTTCCCGCGCCGCGCTCGGCGCTCGCTGTCCGGCGGACTCCGGGAAGATCCGGACATAGACGGCGATGGCCAGCATGTAGCCCAGCGCGGCCAGGAAGCCCGGCACGAAGGCGGCGACGAACAGCTTGGCGATGTTCTGTTCGGTCAGGATCGCGTAGATCACCAGGATGACCGAGGGCGGGATCAGGATGCCCAGCGTCCCGCCGGCGGCCAGCGCGCCGGTCGAGAGCGCGCCGGAGTAGCCGTAGCGCTTCAGTTCCGGCAGGGCCACCTGGCCCATCGTGGCCGCGGTGGCGAGGGAGGAGCCGCAGATCGCCCCGAAGGCGCCGCAGGCGCCGACCGAGGCCATGGCGATGCCGCCGCGCCGATGGCCGAGCCAGGCGGCGGCCGCCTGGAACAGGGCGCTGGACATGCCGCCGCGCGTGGCGAACTGGCCCATCAGCAGGAACAGCGGGACGATGGACAGCGAGTAGTTCGAGAAGGTGTCGTAAGGCACCGACTTCAGCTGCGCCAGGATCGGGCGTTCGCTGCCGGTGATGATCCAGACTCCGAAGAAGCCGATCAGCAG
The DNA here is from genome assembly GCA_028285215.1 of Rhodovibrionaceae bacterium. Classification (GTDB taxonomy): domain Bacteria; phylum Pseudomonadota; class Alphaproteobacteria; order Kiloniellales; family DSM-21159; genus Algihabitans. The sequence goes on from JANQPZ010000029.1 coordinate 11,672, forward strand.
CATGGCCAGCCCGATCGGGATGCGCAGGAAGATCAGCAGGATCAGGACCGGGAAGGCGAGCAGGCCCAGCTCGATGCCGCTCATGACGGCGGTCCTCCGGCGGGCCCGCCTTTGGAGGCCTGCGCCGCAGTCTCGCCCAGCTCCCGCAGGCTGCGCAGCATCGTGTAGCCGCTGACGACGACGAAGAGCGCGGCGCCCAGGGCCGCGAAGAGGTAGCCGATCCAAATGGGAATGCCGAGGATGAAGCTGGTCTCGCCGAAGGTCTGCCGGTCCAGCAGCCCGAGCCAGAGACGCCAGAAGATCACGCCGGCCGCCGCCGTCAGCAGGCCGTTGCCGATCAGGTCCGCCGTCAGGTTGGCCCTGCGTCCCAGCGGCGCCATGAAAAGATCCACCGTAACGTGACCGCGCTGGAGCTGGCACCAGGGCAGGAAGCTGAAGATCGCGAAGGCCGCGGCCATCTCGACCAGCTCATAGTCGCCCGGCACCGGCCCCAGGCCGACCGCGATCAGGCCGCGCCCCGTGACGCTGATCACGGTCAGGGCGGTGATGGCGAGCAAGGCGGCACCGCCGGCGAGCGCCAGGGACAGCGCCGCTCTGTGGATCAGGCGTTCGATCACGGCGCGATCCCGAAGCAGGACAGGGAAAAGGGCGCGGCGGGGCAGGGGGCTGTCCTGTCCCGCCTGCGGGCTACTGCGCCGAATGCTCGGCGATCAGCGCGCGGGCCCGCTCGACCAGTGCCGCGCCGTCCGCGCCCTCGTCGTTCATGGCGGCGATCCAGTCGTCGATGACCGGTTCCGCCGCCGCGCGCCAGCGGTCCGTTTCGCTGGCGTCCAGTATGATGATGGTGTTGCCCGCCTCCTCGGCGCGCTGCTGACCCACCACGTCGCCGGCGTCCATCGCACCGCCGAACAGCGCCGCGGCCTCGACACCGGAGTTGGCGTCGATCACCGCCTTCAGATCGTCGGGCAGGCTTTCGTAGCTGTCGCGGTTCATCACCATGGCGAAGGTCGCGGTGTAGAGCCCGTGGTCGCCCGCGAAGCCGGTGTGGGTCCCCACCAGCTCGGACACCCGCAGCGGCACGGTCACTTCCCAGGGGATCACCGCACCGTCGATCACGCCTTTGGAGAGGGACTCCGGGACCGCCGGCACCGGCATGCCGATGGCCGTTGCGCCCAGGCGGTCCAGCATGCTGGTGATGACCCGCGTGGGGCCGCGCAATTTGAGACCCTGCATGTCGTCGATGCTGCGGACGCCGTCGCCCTTGACGTGCAGCAGGCCGGGTCCGTGGGTGTGGAACACCAGCGGCTGGACCTCGGCGAACTCGTCGAGCGCGTTCTCGGTGACGTACTCGTGGAAGGCGCGGGAGGTCGCTTCCCCGCTCGTCACCATGAAGGGCAGTTCGAAGGCTTCCGTCTTGTCGAAGCGCCCCGGCGTGTAGCCCAGGACCGTCCAGACGATGTCGACGACCCCGTCGCGCGCCTGATCGAATAGGGATGGCGGGGCGCCGCCCAACTGCATGGCGGGGAAGTGCTGGATCTCGATCCGGCCGCCGGACTGGCTCTCGACGCGTTCGATCCAGGGATCGATGGCTTTCGAGGGAACGGTGGCCTGCGGCGGCAGGAACTGGTGCAGCCGGAGCGTGACATCCTGCGCCTGGGCCGCGCTCGCGCCCAGAGTCAGGCTCGCGCCCAGAGTCAGGCTGGCGGCCAGAAGGCTCCCGGCCAACAGGCCGCCCATCATCACTGTGGCCCGCATGGTTCTCTTCCTCCCTTTCGTGTTCTGTCCGACAGGTGCTTCGGTCGGATCCGCTTTTTTCGCAGTTTGCATCACGCAATGCCGAAGGAAAAATGAGGATTTCACGGGTTTGGATAACCTGCGTGTTATGTGAAAGCGCTGAAGCGCTCGCTTATGGCGCGGCCGCATCGACGATCTTGCGCAGGATCCCGGCAAAGAGAGTCATGGGCGGCGTCATGGCGATCTCCGCACGCATGGTCAGGCCGACCGGTCCCAGGGTCTGGTCGATGTTCAGCGGCAGTTCGACCAGCTGCCCGTCCGCGATGTCCAGGGCGACGACGCCGTAGGAGATAAACCAGACCGCGTCGGTCTTGCGCAGGTAGGCGCGACCGAAGGTGGCGGCGACCGTTTCGATCCGATCGGGCAGGCGCGCGACGCCGCTGGTGATCAGGAGCTGCTCGGACAGCTCGCGGATCGCGGCGCCGGGGTCGGGAAAGAGCACGGTGTAGTCGGCGATTCGCGTCACGTCGTTGGCGGTCAGCAGGGGATGGCCGGGGCGCACCACCACGGCCACCCGCTCCGAATAGAGGTGATTGAAGCTGAGGCCGGTCATGCTCTCCTGGGGCCCCAGCCGGCCGACCACCAGATCCAGCTCGCCGTTGCGCAGACGATCGAGGATGTAGGGATTGGGGCCGGTCACGATGCGGATCGCGACCTCCGGTGTCGCCCGTTTGAAGCGTTCGACGGCGCTGGGAATGATGCGGGCCGCCACACTGGGCAGCGCCCCGACGGTCAGGATCGCCTGCTCCTGGTCCTTGGCCTGGGCGATGCCGTCCATGCCTTGGACGAGAGAGGCGAGGGCGGAGGCGGCGTAGTGCAGGAAGGTCTCGCCGACCGCCGTCGTGGCGGCGCCGGCGCGGCCGCGCTCCAGCAGGCGCGCCCCGGCGATCTCCTCCAGTTCCTTCAAGGTCTTCGAGACGGCCGGTTGGGTCACGGCCAGGGCGTCGGCCGCCTGTTTGACGCTGCCGCGGCGGGCGACCTCGACGAAGGTGCGCAGGTGGCGAAGCTTGATTCTCGGGTCCAGCATGACGCTCTGGTTATCGGTCCGGTCGAAAACCTAATTTTACATGACGGATCGGATCGCGCAGTCTGCAAGAAAAATCGCCGTTGGAGGAGCGTTCGAATGCAGTCAACCCTGATCGACGGGCGGGCAATCGAGTACCGGATCGAAGGGCCGGCCGACGGTCCCGTCCTGGCCTTCTCCAACTCGCTCGGCACCGATCTGCGGGTCTGGGACGCGCTGCTGCCGCACTTGCCGCCGGGTCTCCGGGTTCTGCGCTACTCCAAGGCGGGCCATGGGTTGAGCGATCTGGCGGGGGACCGCTCGATTGCCGCGCATGCGTCGGATCTGCTGGCCTTGATGGACGGTCTCGGCCTGGCCAGGGCGACCGTCGTCGGCCTGTCGGTCGGCGGCATGATCGCCCAGGCTCTGGCCGCCGCGGCGCCGGACCGGGTCGCCGGCCTGGTCTTCTGCTGCACGGCGCAGAAGATCGGCACGGCGGAGGTCTGGAACGAG
>JANQPZ010000037.1 GCA_028285215.1 Rhodovibrionaceae bacterium
GAGGATGCCGAGACCGCCTGTCAGAGTAGTTAGAACGGCGAACCACCAGGCCCAGCGGTGGATGCATTCCATGGTGGCGTTGAAGCCCATGGTCCAGCGCCAGAACAGCCCGGCGCGTTCCGAGGCCGTGCCGCGATCGACGATCTGGTCCAGTTCCCGATCCCCGCCCAGACGCGAGACGGCCAGGATGGTCGCGCCGTGCATGGCGAACAGCAGCGTCGAGCCGTAGAGGAAGACGATCGAAAGCGCGTGGAAGGGATTGTAGAAGAGGTTGCCGTACCGGATCGAGAAGGCGGCCGTCCAATCCAGGTGCGGGAAGATTCCGAAGGGCACGGCCTCGCCCCAGCTGCCCATCAGCAGCGGACGAATGAAGCCGAGCACGAGGTAGAGCCAGATCGCCGAGGCGAAAGCCCAGGCCACGTGCGTGCCCATGCCCAGGGCGATCGCTCGACGATACGTCCGTATCCACCAGAGAAGGATGGAGGCCGTGAGAAAGAAACCGGCCAGCAGCCACCAGCCGCCCTGATTGAGCGGCGGCAGGCTGAGCCCGTAGGACGGCGGCGGAGGCTCGAGCGCGAGCCAAGGAAGTTGCCGTACGAACTGGACGGGATCCCAGCCGACTGAGGCCCACATGTTGAGCCCGATGATCTCGATTGCGATGAAACCGCAGATCAGAGACGCCAAGCCATACCAGCCCAGATAGATCGGACCGATCTGGGCGTTTCCGAGCCGTCCCATCAGGTGACTGAAACCCGGTGTGCCGCGCCGAGGCCAGAAGCTCTCGTCGATTGCGACGCCTTGTTCCGCTGGCCCGCGTACTTGGGTCTGGGTAAAGAGATTGAGATATTCAGCCATGCTGCGGGCCTCCTAGGACCAAACCGGCAGGTCGAGCCACCAGTTCCACCACTCCGGCCAGCCACGGGTCCAGAAGGGGCCGCTGATGACGATGCAGACGGCACTCCAGAAGCCGGCGTTGAGCGCCAGGAACAGGCCCAGCCGATGGATGCCGAGGGTGCCGACCGAGTAGCCGATGAAGTCGCGGAAGAAGGTGTCTTCGTGCTCCGGCGTCTTGACCGGCTCCCCCTTGGGCGGATTGGCTGCGGACAGGACAAGCGAGCCGTGCAGCGCGAGGGCCAGTGTCGTGGTGAAGAAGAAGCTCACCGCGATCATGTGCGCCGGATTGTAGTGGAAATGCAGATACTGGTAGCCGACGTTGGAAACCCAATCGAGGTGGCTGAAGATCCCGTAGGGAAAGCCGTGGCCCCAAGCGCCCAGCAGCAGCGGCCGGATCACGACGAGCGTGACGTAGGCCAGGATCGCGAAACTGAAGGCGACCGGAACGTGGTAGCCAATACCGAGTTTCCTGCAGATCTCCACCTGGCGCAGCGCCCAGGAGACGAAAGCGCCGATCGCGCAGATCGTGATGAGCTGCCAGAGTCCGCCTTCCTTCAAGGGCGCGAAGCCGAGGCCGTAGGAGAGGTCCGGCGGAGCGATGTTGATGGTCCAAGGATTCCAGGTCGGTCCGATTGCCGCTCCATAGAGAATCAGCGCCGTACCCAGAGCCGAGAAGAAGATTGTGGTGACTCCGAAGAACCCCACGAAGAACGGACCGACCCAGAAGTCGAAGAGATCCCCTCCAACCAGTGTCCCGCCACGGACACGGTACTTCCGTTCAAAGCTGAGCATGGCCATTGGTAGAGACCTCCAGCAACCTGCCGTTCCGGCGTGCGACCTCTCCGGTCCGGCTGTCGTAAATCGGCCGAGTAGGCTTCACCTCAGGTCGGTGGCGGAGAGACGAAGGGACCTGCCGTCCGCCTTGTCCTCCGCCACCGCCGAGGTCGATGCCTGGCGTCTGTCTATGAACGCAAGACGTCGTTCGACGGCAGGGCCGACATCTGAGATACGGCACCCGCCGCACCCGTTGGACCTTCCAGCCAGTTGAACCGATCGGTGCTGAGCAGAATGAAGTGGATCAGCAACGCCAGAATGAACAGGAAGGTGAAAAGAGCGACCAGCGTTCGACGCGGGTCGAAGATCATCCAGATTCTCCACATCTCTCTTTTCTCCCTATCCGATCAGTGTCAGCGCCTGCAGTGCGATGTCCTTCGCACCGTCGATCATCGCTGCATCGGAATAGCCGCCGGGTCCTGGCAGCCAAGGGCGCCACAACCAGGCGAGGATGTGGGCAAGCACGGCAATTCCCGTGAAGATCATGAAGCTCTTCACAAAAATACCGTGAAATTCACGGGCTTCATCCTCGTTGAGACCCGTCAAGGAACGTTCGGACATGAACGTAACCTCCACTTACATGGCCTTGCGGCCGCTGCCGTACCCTTCCCGTACGGCTGGGATCGACGGCACCGCGCTCCGAACCTAAAGAGACACAGTCATCGTCGCCTCGGTGCCCGGTTCCGCGCCGGACAAACTCCACGCCGGCGTCGTCTTCAGCTCATGAAGACGAAGGGCAGAACTCTGTTCGTCGCCGCCTTGGCCTCGCCGAAGACGGAGCCTTGGCCCTGCACGGCCGCAATGCCCGGACGCCACGATTTCGGCAGCAGGCGCGCCAGAACCGCGATGGTCAGAAAGATCGGGAAGCTGACGGCGAAGTAGAGCCAGAACTCGTAGCGTCCTGTCCCTCGCCGGCGGCTGCGGGTCGGCGCAGACCGTGCGTCGTAGTCGTGCAGTCCGTCATGAGAGGCCGTGCGGTGGTGAAGGGCGAAATCAGACATCTGCGTCACTCCGCTGTGAGGCTATTGAACGGCGCGCCCCGTCAAGCGGAGCGAGCGTCCGTCGTGCGGCACGGCGACCGCCTCTCGTCGCCGCGCTGTGGTCAGAGCCTGACCAGGTCCCCAGGGCCATGGCGTCGCTACCGCGCGCAGGTTGGCCGCGGCCCATCCAGGCCTCCATGGGAACGTCCGGCGTCATGCCGCTTGCCCCTCGGGTCGGGCGCCTTCCAGGCCGCCGAGATGGGCGAGCGTTACCTCGGTAGCACCAGCCCGCCGGGCCGCAGCTTCAGCACCGTCGCGCAGACGCTTGACGAAGGAGATTCGGGTCAGCACAGGGTGAGCGGACGCCAGTTCGTCCAAAGCAACCTGCGCCTCCGTCTGCCACGCCAGTTCGCGATGCAGCCTGGCGGGCGTTGCCTCCACCCGGTCCAGCTCCGTTGCCAGCGGCAGGATGTGGAAGAGCGCGTCGAACAGCTGGTTGCAGATCTCCTGGACGAGATAAGTCGCACCGCCATAACCCATGAAGGGCGTACCGGTGTGCCGCCGCACAATCGCCCCGGGGAAGGAGGCCGGGATGTACATGGCCTTGGCACCGACTTCGGCCAGGTACATGCGTTCGTTGTAGCTGCCGAAGAGAATCAAGGGTGTCTTGCTGCGCACCGCCTCGCGCACGGCGTCGTTGTCGGGCTTCACCCCGGCCGAACGTCTGAAAGAGAAGGTGCAGGGCAATCCCAGCTCCGTCTCCAGAAAATGCCGAACGCCCCGCTCGTAGGTCTCGTTTGCGACGATCGCAAAACTGGCGGTACCGAAGAAATCCTGAGTGACCGACCGCCAGAGATCCCAGATCGGCTTGATCGTGGTGTGCTTCTCCCGGGCGACAAAGGGTTCGGGGTCAAGCCCGGTCAGCTCGCCCAGCGCCCGCAAGAACTTCGTCGTGGAGTGCAGACCGATGGGGGCCTGGAGATAAGGTTTTCCGAGTGCTTCGCACAGCAGCCGGCCGAACTCGCGGTAGAGACAGATGTTGACGTCCGCATCGATCAGCCGTCCGACGTCCTTCAGATGGCTGCCGAGCGGAAAGACCATGTTGATCTCGCAGCCGATGCCTTCCACCAGGCGCCGAATCTCGGCGAGATCACTCGGCATATTGAACATGCCGTAGATGGGGCCGATGATATTTACGCGTGGCTTGGCCCCTTCAGGCCGCGGGCTTGCCTTCGGCAGCTTGCCTTTTCGCAGGCCGAACTCCGTCCACAACCAGTTCATGGCACGGTTGGCGCTCTGCCATTGATCCTCGTCTATCGTGCGCGGCAGGAAACGGCGGATGCCGGTGCCTTCGGGTGTGACGCCGCCGCCGATCATCTCGGCGATCGAACCGGTCACCACCACCGCCGGCTGGTTCGGGTCGAGAGTCTCGTGAGCGCGTTTCATGGCGCCCTCGGTCCCCTTCTGTCCCAACTCGTCCTCCGCCAGGCCGGTGACGACAATCGGGAGTTCGTGCGGCGGCAGAGCGTCGGTGTAGTGCAGAACAGACGTGACCGGCAGGTTCTCGCAGCCGACCGGGCCATCGATGATGCATTGCAGGCCCTTGATCGCCGTGAAGACGTAGACCGAGCCCCAGTAGCCGCCTGCACGGTCGTGGTCGAGCACTAGCATGCGCCGGCCTCCTTCGCGGACCGCTCCTTCAGCGGTTTCCCCGTCTTCGGTCGGATGACCGGCTTTGCGGCTGCTTTTGGTTCGACCGGCAGATCTTCCCAGATGCCGGCGGCATAACCCTCGCCGACGCCGGCGAAGAAGCTGTCCATCGCCTCGAAGCGCGCCTTGTTGCCCAGCGCTGCGTTGATCACCTGGCCGAGCGATCCGGCACCGGCCGGTCCCATAAGAGGGCGGGCCGAGATGAGATTCGTGAAATAGAGAGCCGGAACCGCTTGCTCCTTGGCCTTCTGCACGACGGGCGTGGTGCCGATCGCCAGGTCCGGCCGATATTCCGCCATGGCCGCCAGATCGTCTTCCAGCGAAGCGCGATAGTTGACGACGACGCCACGGGTCTCCAGCCATTCGCGATCCGGATCGGACCAGGGCGTTTTCGGGCAGGCCGTGCCGACGTAGCGGACTTCCGCACCGCTTTCGATCAGCAGCCGCGCGACGATCAGCTCCGACCCTTCGTAGCCGGAGAGAGTGATGCGTCCGTCGATCGGAACGCTCGCCAGAGCCCCCTGAACGGCCGGCAGGAACTGCGCCTTGGCGGCATCGATCTGCTTTTCGGCCACATTGCAGGCCTTGCCGATCGCCTCCAGCCAAGCCGCCGTGCCGTCGACACCGATCGGGGCCGAACCGACGACCGGCCGGCCGGCGGCGGTAAACTCGCGCACCGCTGCGGTGTAGAAGGGGTGGATTGCGGCCACGACCGCACAGTCAAGCGCTCCGTAGAGTTCGCGCCATTCCCGCGTCGGCACGGTAGGACCTGCGGCCAAGCCGAGCGGCTGCAGCAGTGCGGCGAGCGTGACCGGGTCGGCCGGAAACATTTCGCCCAGCAAGGTCACGGTCGGCGCTTCGCTGGGCCCTCCGCGCGGCGCTGCGACGGGGCCTTGTTCCGCCTCGTTGCGGGCGTAGTTCAGCATCGCGCCGGCCAACACGTCCTTCGCCTCGGCGTGGGTCGGGACACCGAAGCCCGGCACGTCGATGCCGATGATGCGTACGCCGTTGATCTCTTTGGGCAGCAGCTGTAGCGGCACGCCGGAGGCTGTCGGAACGCAAAGGTTGGTCACGACGACGGTGTCGTAGAGCTCCGGGTCCGCAAGCTCGTGGACCGCGTCGCGGATGTCCTCGAAGAGCTTGCCGGTGACGAGCGTTTCCGAGTTGAACGGCACATAGCCGACCGTCCGGCGGGCACCGTAGAAGTGCGAGGTGAAAGTCAGGCCGTAGACGCAGCAGGCCGAACCGGACAAGACGGTCGCGGTGCGCCGCATGCGGAGGCCGACCCGCAGCGACCCGAAAGCCGGGCACATGGACTGGGGCTGGTCGTGCGGGCCGGTCGGATAGTCCTGGGCGTAGCGCTCCAGGGTGTCGGACTTGCCGGCGGTCTCTGCCGCCGCCTTCAGCTCCGCCTTGCCGGCGTGACAGCCGAGTCCGTCGGTCTTGGTGGCTGCCAGGTTGATGTCCGGCGCGCTGCGACCGCCGCCTTGTTTCGGCGCAGGACCGCCGGCATCCGGTGCCGCCGTCATCCGTGGGTCTGTGGCCTTGCGTGTCATCTCGAATCGTTCCGTCTCGTTCAGACCTCGTCGTAGACCACTTCGAGGGACGGCTTGCTCACGGCCGAGCGGCCGCACATGTCCTCGAGCGTTGCGGGTTGCAGCACGACGTCCCGTCCGGTTTCAGAGGCTGAGAAGAGGGCCAGCAAGCCGTCCTGGTCGAGCGGTGCCGGCTCGCGGGGCGGGGCGTCTGCGACGTTCTGCGCCAGCTCTTCGAACAGTCCGCCCCATTCGCTGCCCGGGTAGCCGATGATCTGGTAGTTGGCCGACTTGCGGCGGATATCGTCGTGCGCGGGAATCGAGGCGAGCACCGGGATGCCGACGGCACTGGCAAAGGCCTTGGCCTCGCCCGTTCCGTCGTCCTTGTTGACCACCAGGCCGGCCACCCCGACGTTGCCGCCCAGCTTGCGGAAGTACTCCGTTGCCGAGCAGACGTTGTTGGCGACATAGAGCGACTGCAGGTCGTTGGAGCCGACGACGATCACCTTCTGGCACATGTCCCGGGCGATCGGCAGGCCGAAGCCGCCGCAGACCACGTCGCCCAGGAAGTCGAGCAGCACGTAGTCGAAGCCCCAGTCATGGAAGCCCAGCTTCTCCAGAGTCTCAAAGCCATGGATGATGCCGCGCCCGCCGCAGCCGCGTCCCACCTCCGGACCGCCCAATTCCATGGCGAAGACGCCGTCGCGCTTGAAGCAAACGTCGCCGATCTGAACCTGTTCGCCCGCCGCCGTCTTCTTCGAGGAGGTATCGATGATGGTCGGGCAGGCCTTGCCGCCGAACAGCAGCGAGGTGGTATCCGACTTCGGATCGCAGCCGATAAGAAGGACCTTCTTGCCCTGCTGCGCCATCATGTAACTGAGGTTGGCGAGCGTGAAGGACTTGCCGATGCCGCCCTTGCCGTAGATCGCGATGATCTGCGTTTCCTTGGTGATAGGACCCGTGGTGGGGGCGTCGGGTTCGATCTTTGCCTCTTCACGAAGGCGCTGATGCATCTCTGCCGCCGCGTCCGCGGATGTGGTCTTGTCGAGCTGAGAACCTTTGGGGCTCGCCGTCATGAGCGCTCACTCCAATCCAGGATCATTTTGAGACAAGAGGGGTCTTCGAAAGCGGTGCGATAGGCCGTCTCGGCCGCCTTGGCCGGCGCGCGATGCGTAATCAGGCCCTCTAGAGAGAGCTGGCCCTCGTCGATCAGCCGCTTGGCTGCCAGCAAATCGGGACGCTGCCACTCTGCCGCGACCCGGAGCCGTGCTTCGCGGAGAAAAGCCGGAGGAAAAGCGAAGCTGAGCGGTTGGCTGTAGAAACCTGCAAGCACGACCTCGCCGCGCGGGGCGAGCTTCCCGATCAGGCTGTCGAGCAGGCCTTCGGCACCGCTGACGTCATAGATCGTCTCGTAACTTCGGGTCGCGTCCTCACGCGGATCTATGACGGGGTAGTTTCGAGCGCCGTCACGTCTTTCGGGATTGACCTCCCAGACCGTGGGGCAACCTCCTTCGGCGCAGGCGACCCGCGCAAGCAACCGACCCAGCACGCCATGGCCCACGATCAAGTCGGGCAGGCGGCCGTCGCCGCCGGCAAAGGCGTGGTAGGCGGTCGCTGCGAGAGCCAGAAGCGTGCCGTCCTCGGCAAGGTCTTCGCCCAACGGCACGGTCTTGTCTCCGGGGACCACCAGATGCGCTGCCGCGCCGCCGAAGAGACCGCGGACATCGCGGTAGGCGCTGGTGCCGGGCACATAGACCCGCTCGCCGACGGTCCGACCCGACTCCGACCCGGCCTCGACCACGCGCCCCACCGATTCGTAGCCGGGCACCAGAGGGTATCCCATCCCGGGAAAGGACGGCATGCGACCGCTGTAGAGCAAGCGCTCGGTCCCGGTGCTGATGCCGGACCATTCGGTCTCGACGACGATGTCGCCGGCAGTCGGGTCTTTCAAGCCGACGCGGTCGATCGCCAGCTCTCCGGGTTCCCTCAGCACGACGGCTGTCGTCTCCATCTTCCTGTTATCTCCCCAAGGGGTCCGGCACCTCTGTCGGGATGCCTTGTCATCCTGCCTGTCAGCGTATCTTTACGAGCGTGTATGTCAAGCAAACATTACACTCGCTATGTCAGGTTTGCGCTACATCAAGAGGCCCGGTGTGTCGCGCGTTACCTGGGGTTTGACGCTTATGCCTCGGCGACGATCAACCGCAGGAGCAAAGGTTGACGGGTCGTCATCAGACGGCTGCGGCGATATCCAGCGGCAGCCAGAAGCGCTCTCAGTTCGGCAGGCGTGCGCGGGCGGCCGCTGCCCATCGCGAGCAGATAGAAGCCGAAGTAGGCGGCGCCGGCGGCTTCGGCGCCAGGCGTTCCGCTCATCGGCTCGGCCAGCAGCAGACGTCCGCCCCTTGGCAGGGCGGTGCGCACGGCTGCCAGCAATGCCAGTGCCGCCTCGTCGTCGTGATCGTGGACGATGCGCACGAGGGAAACGATATCGGCGCCTTGCGGGAGCGGATCGCAGTGGAAGTCGCCCCCCACTGCTGTCGCCCGCTCGCTCAGCCCGGCCCTTGCAAAGACGGCTTCCGCGCGTTTCGCCACGGCCGGAAGATCGAAGAGCCGCAACTGCAGGTTCGGCCAGCGCTGCGCCGCAGCCAAAAGAAAGGTCCCCTGGCCGCCGCCGACGTCCATCAGGCAGCGGCAGTCCGCCAGCACGTAGGCCTCCAACAGCTCCTCGGCGATCATCGCCTGGGAGGCGGACATGAGATCGGAGTAGCCGGCGACCCCTGCCGGCGCAGCCTCTGCCGGTGCAGGACTGCGCGCATAGCTCCAGAAACCCTGCAAGAGAGTCTCTCCAGCCTCGCCACGCAACAGGGCGAGCGGGTCGGCCAGGTCCCTGTAGAGCAGGGCGTGATGGGCGACCATCTCGGCAACACCGCCATTGCCGAGCAGCGCGGCGCCATGCGGACCGAGGCCGTAGCGCCCGCCACTGCGTCTCTGCAGCAAGTGCAAGGCGACCGCAGCCTCCAGCAATCGATGTGCCTGCTGCTCGGTCAGGGAAAGGCGCGGCGCGAGCTGCGCCGGAGTCTGCGGATCCCCGGCCAATCTCTCGAAGAGCTTCAGTTGCACGCAGGACAGCAGAATTTGGGAATAGACGAAGCCGGCACAGAGATCGAAGAGGGCCGTCGCCCGGCGTTGTGCGATCGGCCGTGTCAGAGGAAAGGCGGCAGCCCAGCGCTGGAAACGTGAGTTGGCAATAAGCCGATCGCGCCAGTCCAGCCAGCGGTCGCGCAAGGTCTGCTGTTTGCGATCGCCCTTGTCGGTGCCGGGCAGCCTGGCCGGCGCACTTCGGTTCGGCTGTGCAATCTCAGGCAACACTCGCCGGTGCCAAGCGTTTCGGCGCAAGCCGTTTGGCCTGGAGGAGCACGAGCTGCTGCAGCTCGGTTGCGCCGGGAGCGTCCGGGATCGAGTCGACGGCCTCGTCCAAGAGGTGCTGCAGGCGGGTGCAAGCTCCTTCCAGACCGAATTCAGCAACCGCAGTCGGGCGGCCCAAGGCCTCGTCCTGACCGGCCGGTTTGCCCAGCTCCTCGGGGGTGCAGAGGGCATCGCGCAGATCGTCGGCGACCTGATAGGCCTCGCCCAACCGGTCTCCCAGACAGCGCCAGGGACCGGGATCGGCGCCGGCCGATACGGCGCCCGCAACGCTGGCGGCGACGAAGAGGGCGCCGGTCTTCGCGCGTTGATACTGCCCGAGATCCGGGTCGGGCTCGCTCTCCCAGGCCTGACCGGCGACGAGGCCGTTCGGGGCGCCGACCGAGCGTGCGATCGTCGCGGTCAACGCCGGCAGCCGCTGGGGCATGGCGGCCCCGGCCAAGGCCAGGCATTCGAAGGCCATCACGATGAGGGCGTCGCCGGCCAGAACGCCCAGGGCTTCGCCGTAGGCGGCGTGAACCGTCGGCTTGCCGCGACGGAGGTCCGCATCGTCGAAGCAAGGCAGGTCGTCGTGTACGAGGGAGGCACAGTGCAGCAACTCGATCGCTGCTGCGGCCGAATCGCTCATGGCCGGCGTGTCGTCGCCGCAGGCCCTGGCCACCGCGAGGCAGAGTTGCGGTCGCACCCGCGCACCGCCGGGAAAAACGGCGTAGCGCAGAGCCGCCGCCAGTTTGGGGGGAGCGCTGGCAGTCTCCGCGCGCGCGACCGCTCCATTCAGGGCCTGTTCAATTCGCGTCCCGGCGTCCATGAAAGCCATCTCCCTGCCTAGCATTATCTGTAAGGCTATATTGTCATTTATAACTGTCAAGTTTTCTGTACACTTCCAGCTCCTTTTCATATGCCCACCATCGGGAGCTCTCGACGAATGCCCGTACTCCCCTCTGCCGCAGCGGACCGCGTCGTGGTCGTCGGAGCCGGCGTCGGTGGGCTGGCCGCAGGGATCGCGGCGTCGTCGCGGGGCCTTGCAGTCACCCTGGTGGAGCGGGCGGCCGCCCCCGGCGGCAAGATGCGGGAAGTCCCGGTCGGCGATGCTCTGCTCGACGGCGGACCCACGGTTTTCACCATGAAGTGGGTTTTCGACGAACTCTTCGCGGAGGCGGGCACCAGCCTGGAGCGGCAGATCGCACTGCGGCGCGCGGAGGTCCTCGGCCGCCATGCCTGGACCGACGGCAGCCGTCTCGATCTCTTTGCCGATGCCGCCCGCACCGGGGCAGCCATCGGTGACTTCGCAGGTGCCGCCGAGGCGCGGCGCTTCGAGGCCTTCCGCCGCGATGCGAAGCGCATCTTCGGGACGCTGAAGGACAGCTACATGACCGCTCAGCGTCCCAACCCTTTGGAGTTGATCCGCCGCGCCGGCATTCCGAACCTGACCGCGATCAAACCCTTCTCCAGTCTTTGGACTGCCCTCGGCAGCTATTTCGAAGATCCGCGCCTGCGCCAGCTTTTCGCCCGCTATGCCACCTACTGCGGCAGCTCTCCCTTCGATGCGCCGGCAACGCTGATGCTTGTGGCGCATGTCGAACTGGATGGTCTGTGGCTGGTGGATGGTGGAATGCACCGGCTGGCCAGAGCGATGAGCGACCTGGCTGTCCAGTGTGGTGCGGAGCTGCGCTACGAGAGCGAGGCCGCCGAGATTCTGGTCGACCGCGGTCGTGTCGGCGGCGTCCGACTGGCGGACGGCGAGGTGCTTCCGGCCGGGTCCGTGATCTTCAACGGCGACGTCTCGGCGCTCTCGGCAGGTCTTCTGGGCGCCCAGGCGCGCAAGGCCGTGCCCAGTCTGCCGATGGGCAAGCGTTCCCTTTCGGCGATCGTTTGGACGCTGCTCGGGCGCGCCCATGGCTTCCCGTTGCAACATCACAGCGTCTTCTTCTCCGACGCCTACCGAGCCGAGTTCGACGCCATCTTCGGGCAAGGTCGGCTCCCGGAGCAGCCGACGGTCTATGTCTGCGCGCAGGATCGCAACGACGGAGACGGCCATGGCGACGCCGATCCGCAGGGCGAAGAACGCCTTTATCTGCTGGTGAACGCGCCGCCGCGCGGCGATCGGCAGCCCTTCAGTTCAGAGGAGATTGCACAATGCGCGGAGCGAACCTTCGCCCTTCTGCGCCGCTGCGGCCTGGAAATCGAGAGCCGACCGGAGATGACGGTGGCGACCGGGCCGAACGACTTCCATCGGCTGTTTCCGGCGACGGGCGGCGCACTCTACGGCCGTGCCTCGCACGGCTGGATGGCAAGTTTCCAGAGGGCGGGCGCCCGCACGAAGCTGCCGGGCCTCTATCTGGCGGGCGGCAGCGTGCATCCGGGTCCAGGGGTGCCGATGGCCGCGCTGTCGGGCCGCTTGGCGGTGGCGTGCCTGCTGAAGGATTCAACTTCCAGGCGCAGGTCGTCCCGGGTGGCTATCGCTGGTGGTACCTGGACGCCCTCAGCAACGACGGGCGCCATGGACTGACGGTCATCGCCTTTATCGGCAGCGTGTTCTCGCCGTACTACGCCTGGGCCGGCCGAAAGGATCCGACGAACCATCTGTGTTTGAACGTCGCGCTCTACGGTTCGCGGGCGCGCTGGGCCATGACGGAGCGAGGACGCGGTGCACTGGAAAGAGACGAGCGGCGACTGGCGATAGGCCCTTCGTCGCTGAGCTGGGACGGTGATGCGCTGACCGTCGAGGTCGAGGAGATCGCCGTTCCTCTGCCGCGCAGGGTTTGCGGCCGGATCAGGCTGGTTCCCGAGGCCGTCACCGAAAGGTGCTTCGCCCTGGACACGAAGGGGCGCCATCGTTGGTGGCCCCTCGCGCCGGTCGGCCGCGTGGAGGTCGAGATGCGATCTCCGGATCTTCAATGGTCCGGTCCCGGATACCTGGACAGCAATGCCGGAGAGGAGCCGCTGGAGACCGCCTTCCGATTCTGGAGCTGGGCGCGTGCGGCGCACGCCCGGGGGGCCACGGTTGCCTACGACGCGCATCGCCGCGACGGCGGTGACATCTCTTTGGGTTTGGATTTCAATCGATTCGGCGAGATCGATGAAGTAGAGCTGCCGCCCTCAACCCAGTTGAGACCGGGGCTATGGGGCGTGCGACGGCCGGCGCGCGGCGACGAAGGGCAGATCCAGCTGGTCCGTACCTTTGAAGATGCGCCCTTCTACACCCGTTCTCAGCTCTCTGGCCGGCTCTGCGGCCGCTCGGTGGCAGCCGTGCACGAAAGTCTGGACCTCGATCGCTTCGCCAATCCCCTGGTCAAGCTCATGCTGCCCTTTCGAATGCCGCGCAGGACGGGCAGGTCCAGGGTTTAAGACGCAGCCGGGTTCCCGTTTCCGTCTCTAGAATCGCGCGCGTGTTCAGCCTTCTTCTCGGCTTGGCGCTTCTCCTTGTCTTTTTTCAACTTGTAGAGCTCCCAGAAGCCCCACGCGAAAACCAGGGACGGGAGCAGTATAAGCTCGAACAGCTTCAGTCCCGCGCCGCTCATGGCTTAGGCCTCGGCTCGTCTGTCGGTCTCGGGATTCAGTTTCAGCATCGTGTAGTTCAACGCGAAGGCCAAGCCGACCCAGCAGAGGTAGGGGACAAGCAGCAAGGCCGCTCCGATGTCGAACTGCGCGAACACCACGATGTTGGCGGCCACCGCCAGCCAGAGCAGTCCGGCGTCATAGAGCGCCAGGCGCATGTTGCGAAGGCCGAAGAAAGCTGCGGACCAGAGAGCATTGAGTGCAAGCTGCAGGACATAGACGGCAACGGCGGCGGGCTGGAAGCCGACCTTCTGCCAGATCAACCAGCCGGACACGGCGATCATGCCGTAGAGCACCATCCAAACGGGCCCGAAAAGCCAGTTCGGCGGAACCCATCGGGGTTTGCGCAAACCTTCGTACCATGCCCCTGGCTGGAACACGGCCCCGCTCATCGCGACCAGGAAGTTCGCAGCGATGAAGCCCAGGAGGGCGAGGTTTACGGGATCTGTCAGTCTTTCGAGCACGTCACGCCAAACGTCCGGCTGTATAAGAAACCACAGCTAGACTTGGGTCGATCCGCTCCAGGTGCAAGCAATCAAGCGGCCGCACCGGCGTTATCATCCAGCCAGGCCCGGACTTCGGCCTGGATCTCAAGCCCGGTGCGCCGAAGCGGCGGTTCCCCCCGTCGACTGCGTGTCGGCATGGCTTTTTCGCTCTCGTTCCTCGAGCCGGGCGAGGATCTCGACGCCGTGGCTGATGTTCGCGCTCAGGTTCCACCAGGGGGTTTCTCCACTGAGCGACGGCTCAGGCGGCACGGTTCGCCGGACGGCCTCGACGAGATAGCGCGCCTCCGACAAGGGAGGGCACTGGCTTGGTTCGGCCGGTTGCGTCGCAGCGGCCAAGGCGCGCAGGAGCAGGGCTTGCTGGCGTCTGCGCGGAACGACCGCGCGGACCGACACGGAATCGTACCCGCCGCGCGCGATATCGCGACCGATCTCGGCATAAAGATACCGGGCCGCATAGATGCCGGGCCGGCATCCGCGCGGCAGCCCCGCGATTCCCGGATCGGCTCTCGCGTAGAGGGCATCGGCTGCGCCCAGCAGCCGCGCCACCGTCTGCCGGACCGCACCGCAGAAGGCAGGCGCGCTCAACCAGTCCTCGGGATCGAGGCCGCCTTCCCGCAACCAAGCCAGTGGCAGGTACAGCCGGCCGGCGCGTGCATCCTCGCCGACGTCGCGCGCGATGTTGGTCAGTTGCATCGCCACGCCCAGGTCGCAGGCCCGGCTGACCGCTTCCGGCGAACGCGCGCCCATCAAGAGCGCCATCATCGCACCGACCGAGCCGGCCACCCTGACGCCATAGTCGCGCAGGTCGCACAGCCTCTCGTAGCGGCGGCCTTCGGCGTCCCAGGCGAAGCCCTCGATCAGGGCTTCGGGAAGCACGCGCGGGATGACGTAGCGCTCCACGACTTCGGTGAAAGCGCGATCGGCGGCGATGTTCGCCGGGCGGCCGTCGTAAACCTTGTCGAGCCGCGCACGCAGGCGTTCGACCGCTGCGAAGCGGCCTTCGCCCGCCTGTTCGTCGACGGCATCGTCGGCCAGACGGCAGAAGGCATAGAGCGCGAAGGCAGGCTCGCGCACCTTCGCCGGCAGCAACATCGATGCAAGATAGAACGACCGCGAGCCCGTGCGGATCAAACTGCGGCATGCGGTCCGGTCGGCCGCGCGCGCCAGCATGGGTCGAAAACCGGGTTCAGACCAGTGCGACGGCATCGGGCACCACTTTATCGAGGATGCGCGCCGACGAGAGCACGCCGGGCAATCCGGCGCCCGGGTGCGTCCCGGCGCCGACGATGTAAAGCCGTTCGATATCCTCGCTGGCGTTGTGCGGGCGAAACCACGCGGACTGGGTCAGCACCGGTTCCATGCCGAAGCCGGCCCCCTTGTAGCTGAGCAGGCGGGTCTCGAAATCGGCCGGCGTCATCATGCGTTGGCTGACCACCGCCTTGCCGAGACCGGGCAAGAGGGTGGCTTCCAGATAGGCCTCGACCTTGCGACGGTAGGGCTCGGCCGCGACGGCCCAGTCGGTGCCGCTGTCCAGGTGGGGGACCGGCGAAAGCGCGTAGAAGGTATCGCAGCCGTCCGGCGCGAGAGACGGGTCGGTCGCCGTGGGACGATGAAGATACAGGCTGAAGTCTTCGGCCAGCACCCGGTTGCGAAAGATATCCCGGATCAGGCCGCGATACCGCGGTCCGAGCAGAATGGTGTGATGCAGAACCTCTTCGTAGCGACGGTTGGTGCCGAAGTACCAGACGAACAGGCCGTTCGAGTAGCGGGCCCGCTCCAGCTTGCGATCGCGCCAGCGTCTGCGCGCCCTCTGCGGCAGCAGGTTCTTGTACGTCCAGGCCGTATCTGCGTTTGAGACGACGACATCTGCGGAAAGGACCTCGCCGTTGCGCAACTGCACGCCGACGGCGCGGCGGCCGTCCAGCAGGATCTCCGCCACTTCCGCGTCGCAGCGGATCAGATTCCCCTGGTCGGCGATCAATCCGGCCAGACCGCGCACCAGCGCGTTGGTGCCGCCCATGGCGAAGTGGACGCCCCACTTGCGCTCGAGATGATTGATCAGCGTATAGACCGAGGTCACGGCGAAGGGATTGCCGCCGACCAGCAAGGGATGGAAGCTGAAGACGACGCGCAGCCGCGGATCCCGAAGATACTTTGCGACCATGCCGTAAACCGAACGGTAGCCTTGCAGTCGCAGCAGATCCGGGAGGACCCGCAGCATGTCCGAGAGGCGTGCGAAGGGGACGTGTCCAAGCTCTTCGAATCCGATGCGGAAGACCGTTTCCGTCTCCCGCTGGAAGCGCTCGTAGCCCTCCAGGTCGCCGGGGGAAAAGCGTGCGACCTCCGCGCGCATGCGCTCCGGATCGCCGCTGTAGTCGAAGTGCGCCCCGTCGTGGAAGCGGATGCGATAGAAGGGCTCCATCGCCCGGAGCGCAACGTCGTCGGCAAACCGCTTGCCGCAGAGGTCCCAAAGCTCCTCGAAGAGAAACGGCGCCGTGACGATGGTCGGGCCCGCGTCGAAGACGAAGCCGTCCTGACGAAAGGCACAGGCGCGACCGCCCGGCGCATCGAGCTTCTCCAACACCGTCACGCGGTAGCCGCGCGCACCGAGGCGGACGGCGGCCGCGAGCCCGCCGAAGCCGCTGCCGATGACGATGGCGTGGGGCCGTTGGTTCCGCTCCCCTCCTGACCCGACGACCGCCGGGGCTCCGCCCCGCCCGCTGATATCCATCGTCCACATGGCGCCAGCTTAGCAGGTCGACTGTCCAGTCGTCACGACATAAACAAACGTCAGGATAAATTGACATTCGGCTGGGCGAGGAGGCCGCGCTTGCGCGCCACCGTCAGGATGGCCTCTGCGGTGGCAAGCGGATCCTCTTCATGGGCCAGATGCCCCAATCCTGCGAACAGGATCAACTCGGCATCCGGCACCTGTCCGAGAATCTGGCGTGCCTGATAGGGGCGAATGGCCCGGTCCGCACTGCCGACGAGCTGCACCAGCGGCACCTCCAGCTTCGGCAGGACCCGCCGCAGGGACAGCAGGTCCCAGCCGGCCATCATGCCCAGGGCGCCCGCCACATGAACCGAATTGCGTGCGAGCCTGCCGTAGAGCTCGAGTCCCCGCGGGTCCAACGTCGAGCCCGTACCGGCAATCAGCCGTCGAACGGTCGGCTCGTCCGCGCGGGCTGCAAAGATACGCGGGACCACGGGGTTCCAGACGGCCAGCTTGACGGTGGGCGCGAACCAAGGGCTGGAGGCGCCGGGATAGGGCAACAAGGCGCCGTTGAGAGCGATCGCCGCGGCCGGCGCGATCTGGTTTCTCAGGCACATGTGCGCGAGGATCGCCGCGCCGGCGGAATGCCCCGCGACCAGGCTGGGGGCGAGAGAGAGTTCCTGCAGCAGGGCTTGCAGGCCGCGCGCCATAGCCGGCAGCGACAGGCCGCGGAGCGGCGGCAGGTCGGTGAAGCCGTGCCCCGGCAGATCCGGGATGACGCAGAGGAAGTGCCGCGCCAGAAGGGGGGCCAGATCGCGAAAGGAATGGCTGGAAGCCCCCGTTCCGTGCAGCAGCAGCAACACGGGTGCGGACTCGCGGCGCCGCGCGGGCCCGAGCAGTTGGACATGCCAGCGCAGACGCCCCGCTCTGACGAAGCGGCTGGCCCCTCGATGGGGCCAGTCGCGACCGTCCAGGTCCCACTTCAGGCGCTCGCCGAACATCTCTTTCGGTCCCGTCCTGTCCGTTTCTGCGGCCTGCTCGGCGATCTACGATCCGAAGCGGTTCGGCAGGGGGCGATCATACAGCAGAAACTCAGCGTGCGAGCGTGGCGCGGACGGCGGCGTCGAGCTTGCGCGCATCGGCTTGGGGCAGCGGCAGATACAGGGCCGCCATCGCCGCGGCAAGGGCGCGCGCCTTTTCGCTGGGTCGCAGAGAGGTGTCGACCAGCAAGACGGAAAGCCGCTGGCTTGCGAGGTGTCTGGCCGCCTTCTCCGCGTCCGCCTGCGCCTGTTGACGGCCGGGCCGGCCGTCGCGCGCGATGTTGGCCTGGCCGTCGGTCAGGAAGACCAGCAGCGGCGTGATGCCGCGCCGAAGCAGGGTGACGCCGAGCGCGGAGGCGGACTCTATGGCGGCGGCGAGCGGCGTTCCGCCGCCTCCGGGCAAGGCCGCCAGGGCGCGCTTGGCCCGGACCAGCGAACGGGTCGGCGGCAGCAGAAGTTCGGCGCCGGTTCCGCGGAAGGCCAGCAGCGCGACCTGATCCCGGCGCACGTAGCAGTCGGCCAGCAGCAGTTCGACCGCGCCCTTGGCTTCGGCGAGCCGGTGCAGGGCGG
>JANQPZ010000048.1 GCA_028285215.1 Rhodovibrionaceae bacterium
GCCGCCGTTTCCGCCTGGCCTCTCTGCACGCCGGCCACACGCTCGAAGAAGTCAGGGACAGGACCGGGTTCGACTTCGACGTGCCGGATACCGTCCCGACCACGCCCGAGCCCAGCGAAGACGAACTCGCGACCTTGCGAACCAAGGTCGCGGACGAGATCGCCGAAACCTACCCTCGCTTTGCCGCCGAGCTGTTCGGCACCGCCACCGGGGCGGCGCCCGCAGCCGGCACCAGTTTGGAGCGCAGACCGCAATGACCGACTCCACAGGCGCCTTCGGCGCTCTCGCCGGCACCACGATCGTCGATCTGACACGGGTGCTCGGCGGGCCCTACTGTACCCAGATTCTCGCCGACCACGGCGCCGAGGTGATCAAGATCGAACCGCCGACCGGCGACGAGACGCGCGGTTGGGGGCCGCCGTTCCACGACGGACTCTCGGCCTACTTCTCCGGCGCCAATCGCAACAAGGAGTTCATGGCTCTCGACCTCTCCAAAGCGGAAGGCCGCGATGTCCTGTTCAAGCTGCTCGAGACGGCCGACGTGCTGATCCACAACTTCAAGACGGGGACGCTGGAGAAGTGGGCCATGGGCTGGACGGAGGTGCTGCAGCCGCGCTTTCCGCGCCTGATCTACTGCCATATCACCGGCTTCGGCGACGAGGGCCCCATGGGCGGGCTGCCCGGCTACGACGCCGTGATCCAGGCCCTGTCGGGCACGATGAGCATCAACGGCCTGCAGGACGGCGGCCCCTTGCGGATGGGAACCCCGATCGTCGACCTCGGCACCGGCATGACGGCGGCCATCGCAATCCTGATGGCCCTGCTGGAGCGCGAGAAGAGCGGCCTCGGTCAGAAGCTGGACGTCTCCCTTTACGACAGCGCCATCGCGATGCTGCATCCGCAGGCTGCCAATGTGCTGATGACCGGCAAGCCGTCGAAGCGGATCGGAAACGCCCATCCCAACATCTCGCCCTACGACCTCTTCCCGACCAGGACCGCCCCGGTATTTCTGGCCATCGGCAACGACCGCCAGTTCGCGAAGCTTTGCGCATTCCTGGGCAAGCCGGACCTGGCAGAGGACGCGCGTTTTCTCGACAACGCGCGCCGTGTCGAAAACCGCGACGCCCTGCGCGGCGAGCTGATGGAACTGCTGGCGGATCGCGATGCGGAGAGCCTGACCGAGACACTTCTGGGCATCGGCGTGCCGGCCGGCGCGGTTCGCGACCTGAGGGAGGTCCTGGATCATCCGCACACCCGCTTCCAGGACATGGTCGTGGAGATCGACGGCTACCGGGGCACCGGCATCCCCGCCAAGATGTCCCGTACGCCCGGCGCGGTGCGACGCGCACCGGGCGCACTGGGCCAGGACAGCCGCGCGGTGCTGCGCACCCGCGGCTGGAGCGAGCGGCAGATCGCCGATCTGGTCGCGGCCGGCATCTTGGTCGCCGGCGAGGAAGACGAGGCAGAGGCCGCCCCGGAAATGGAGACGTCGGCATGAGCCAGGCGACTCTCGAACGGACACAACCAGACACGCTGGAAGCCAAGAGCGAACAGCCCAGCCCGTTACCTGCCGAGACGACACTGCCCGACACCCGGGGACTGGACCTCTGGGCACAAGACAGGTCCCTGCAACAGCTGCTGGGCCTGTACCTACCGGCAGAGCTCTACGACCACCTGCGTCCCCATCTGGCGCGTCTCGGCGCCATGGTCACGACGCGTCTCGACGATCTGTCCCACACCGCCGACCGCCATCCGCCGGTTCTGCATCAGCGCGACCGCCAGGGCCGAGACCGGCCCTGGATCGAAAAGCACCCGGCCTACAGAGAGCTAGAGCGCGTCGCCTTCGAGGAGTTCGGGTTGGCCGCCATGTCCCACCGCGGCGGCGTGCTCGGCTGGCCGGAGCCGATCCCGCCGGCCGGCAAGTATGCCTTCACCTACCTGCTGGTGCAGTCCGAGTTCGGCCTCTGCTGTCCCTTGAGCATGACGGACGCGCTGACCCGCACGCTGCGCCGCTTCGGCGATCCGGCGCTGGTGGAACGCGCGCTGCCGGGTCTGGTCGCCACCGATCTGGACGCTCTGGCACAGGGCGCGATGTTCATGACCGAGCAAGGCGCGGGATCCGACGTCGGCGCCAGCACCGTCAGCGCCCGGCCCGACGGACGCGGCGGCTGGAGACTGCAGGGCGACAAGTGGTTCTGCTCGAACCCCGATGCCGCCTGGGCGATGGTGCTGGCCCGTCCGGAGGGCGGCGCAGCCGGCACGAAAGGCCTGGGACTGTTTCTGATGCCGCGCAGCGTGACCGGACCCGACGGACAGGAGCGCGCGAACGCCTACCGCATCGTCCGGCTCAAAGACAAACTCGGCACGCGTTCCATGGCCTCCGGGGAGATCGCCCTGGAGGGCGCGGAGGCCTACCTGGTCGGCGATCTGGGACAGGGCTTCAGGCAGATGGCGGAGATGATCAACGTCTCCCGCCTGTCCAACGGCGTGCGCGCCGCCGGGCTGATGCGGCGCGCCTGGCACGAAGCCCTGGCGGTGGCGGAGCAGCGCAGCGCCTTCGGCCGCCGGCTGATCGAACTGCCGCTGATGCGCCGACAGCTGCTCAAGCTGCTGCTGCCGAGCGAACAGGCCCTGTCCATGGTGCTGTACACGGCGGAAGTCATGGCCCGCGCCGACGCCGGCGACCCCAACGCCAAGACCTTGCTGCGGGCCCTGACGCCACTGATCAAGTTTCGGGCTTGCCGCGACGCCCGCAAGGTAACCGGCGATTCCATGGAGGTGCGCGGCGGCTGCGGCTACATCGAGGAG
>JANQPZ010000074.1 GCA_028285215.1 Rhodovibrionaceae bacterium
CTCGACCCGCCAACGCCGGCGGCCGAGCGCGAAAGGCTGCAGCGCCCGGCCGCCGCGCTCCAGGCTCAGCTTGCCGCGCCCGGCGGCAGCCGCCTGCACGGCCAGGCCCACCGCGGCGATGACGGCCAGCAGCGCCGCCAGCAGCGCCACCTCGCCCAGCACGCTGGGACCGAAGCCGTTGAGGCGCTGATAGATGAAGGTCGTCAGCATGGTGTAGCGCCCCGGAATGCCTAGCAGCGCCGGAACGCCGAAGTTGCCGATGGCCGAGACGAAGGCGAGCGCGCCACCGGCCAGCAAGGCCGGGCGCAGCAGCGGCAGCACGATCCCGAAGGTCAGGCGCAGGGGTCTGGCGCCCGCCGCGCGCGCCGCCTCGATCAGCTCGTCGGGCAAGGCGCGCAGCCCGGCCCGCACGGTGAGGAAGACCATGGGCGCATGCTCGACGCCCATCAGCAGCACGATGCCCTCGCGCCCGTAAAGCGGGTTGCGGCTGCCGGCCGGGTAGTCGAGCCCCGGCAGCTGCCAGACGAAGCTGGAGGGCCCGACCAGCTCCAGCCAGGCCAGCGCCGCGATCTGCGCCGGGATCAGCAGCGGCAGCAAGGCGAGAAAGGTCAGCAGCGCCTTGGCGCGCAGGTCGGTCAAGCCGATGGCGAGCGCCAGTCCGCCCCCAAGCAGAATCGAAACCAGGGTCGCCAGCAGCCCGGCCTCCAGGGTGTTGACCACAGCCTGGCGGGCGAAGCGGTTCTCGAACAGCGCGCGGGCAATCTCCAGTCCTTCGGCCGGACCGGCGGCGAAGACCTCGGCGAAGAGGCGCAGCAGCGGCAGCAGACAGAACAGCAGGACGAAGGCCGCGACCAGAAGCAGCAACGATCCTTCCTGCCGGTCGCCGGCGCCGGCCGGCCGCAGCCGCGGAACGGCGTCGGGCGCAGTCCCCCGGCGCGCGCCCTCCTCCAGCGTCGATGGCGACGTAGCCTTCAGCGACATCAGCCGCCGAAGAGGTTGGCGAAGCTCTTCTTCATCTCTTCGTCGTTGGCGATCAGCGTGCCGGGATCGACCGCAATAATCTCCAGGTCGACGCCGTCCGGGAAGGTCGCGGGCGTCGGCGCCCCCGGCAGCGCGGGCAGATACCCCTGCTCGGCCGAGAACTGCTGCCCGGCCTCGCTCAGCAACCAGTCAATGAAGACTTCCGCCGCGACGGGATTCTTGGCCGTCGACAGAATCGCGGCCGGCTCGGTGATGGCCGTGACGCCTTCCGCCGGGAAGACGAAGCCGACGGGCGAGCCTTCGGCCTTGGCGTTGAAGGCCATGAACTCGACGATGATCCCCACCGCATTCTGGCCGGTGGCCACCGCCTCCAGCACGGAGCCGTTGCCGCGCCCGGCGATGGCGCCGTTGTCGGCCAGCGCCTCGTAGTAGTCCCACCCGAAGGACTCATGGGCGGTCATCGTGCCAACGTGCAAGGCGGCGGCCCCGGAATAGAGCGGACTCGGCATGATGACCTGATTCGCGAAACGCGCGTCGGTCAGATCGGCCCAGCTCGTCGGCGGTTCCGCGACCAGATCGGTGTTGTAGACGATGCCGGTGGTGATCAGCTTGGTGCCGACGAAGGCGCCGTCGGGATCCATGATGGCCGGATCGTAGAGCTCGGTCGGCGCCTCCGGGTAGGCCATCAGCCGGCCGTCGTTCTTCAGCTCCGTCATGACAAGCGAATTGGCCACCAGCAGCACGTCCGGCTGCGGATCGCCCGCCGCGAACTCGGCCTCCAGCTTGTTCATCACTTCGGTCGTGCCGGAGCGGAAGAAGGCGACCTCGATGTCCGGATGGGTCTCGTTGAAGACCTCGATCATCTGCACCAGGAGATCCTGAGGCTGCGAAGTATAGAGCATCAACTCACCGTTCTGGGCCGCGGCCGGCGCCGACCCGAAGGCGGCGAGCGCGGCTACGGCGAGAAGCGTCTTGCGCATCTGTCGGTCGCTCCCGTCATAGAGGATGAAGTGAAAACGGTTGCCGGATGTCGAAACCGTTTCCTAGCCCGAGAGCCACGACAGTATCGTGACAAAGCGGCGACTCATGACCGAGACCGCAGGAACGGGCCCCCGGGCGCCCACCGCGCCGGCGGCGGCAGCCGGCAGCTGAGGTCGAGGACCGGCGCGAAATCCTGCGCCTTGCAGACGAAGGTCCCGATCGGCCGTTCCTCGCCGTCGTCGCAGTCCACCGTGAGGGTCAGGGCCTCCGGCGGCGTCCAGAGGCCTTGTTCCTTGAAGCTGGCGGCCACGCTGGAGCCCAGGCGCGCCACCCGCGTCGTGCAGGCCGTCTTGACCGCCGGCGGGATCGGCGCTCGTTCCCAGTGCAGATCGCCGGCGACCCGAAGGAAGCCGGCGCGCGGCGCATCGAGATCGCGGCCGAAGCGCTGGGAGCCCTCGTCGGTAAAGGTCGCGGCATCGCCGGAGAGCGGCGCAGTAGGTGACGGCGGCGCGGGTGACGGCGGGGCGGCGACGGCATCCGTCGGCGGCGCGGGCCGGCGCGGCGGCAGGGGAACTCGAGCGCCCTCTCCGTCCGGCTCCGGCAGGGCAGCCGGCGTCGGCGTTGCCTCCGGAGCGGGCTCTGCCGCCGGCTGCACCGAAGGTTCGGTCACAGGCGGCTCGGTCTCAGGCGGCGGCGCGGAAACGACCGGCTCCTCCGCCGGCTCGGGCGGCAGCAAGGGGCGCGGCGCACCGTCGGCCGGATCCGCCGCAGGGGACGGGTCGGCCGCAGAGGACGGATCGGACTGTGGCGGACGCTGCTCGAGCGGCGGCGGGGGCGGCGCCAAGGGAATGTCGGTCTGCGCCAGCTCCGCGGCCTGCGCGACCGTGGGCAGCGGGAGGCCCGCCGTCAGCAGGAGGACAGCGAGGAGCGAGGCGGCGGTCGGGACGGCCGTTCGGCAGAAGATCGGTTTCGGTTGCATGGCGCTTTATACTACGCAGCCGACCGGGCAAACGCATCCCCGGGCAAACGCATCCCCGGCGCCGCAGATCTTGTCGGCCTTAAACCGCTTCGGCGCTCTGGTGCAGGATCGCGCGATAGATCTCCGCATCGCCGCAGAGACCGACGGGCCGCTCGCCGTCGCAGAGAACGACCGGCCGACCGCTGGCCTGCCGCAGCTCGATCACCTGCCGCAGCGTGGTTTCGGCCGGGGCCAGAACCAGAGCGGCCTGCGGCACGGCGTCGGTGGAGCGATCCGGCAGCCAGCGATGCAGCGTCAGAGGCCGGCTGTCCTCTTCGGCCCCGGCGATCCCGACGCCGTTCAGCCTCAGCAGACAGCGGCCGGCAGCGTCCAGCACCAGGGCCTCGCCCTGCCGCGGCACCTCGGCCAGCGGCGTCATCATGGAGGCGCCGCGCAGCACGTTGATGGGGTTCATGTGCGCCACGAACTCGCGCACGTAGTCGTTGGCCGGCTGCAGGACGATCTCCTCCGGCCGGCCGACCTGCACGACCCGACCGCCCTCCATGATGGCGATGCGATTGCCGAGTTTCAGGGCCTCGTCGAGGTCGTGGCTGACAAAGAGAATGGTCTTGCGCAGCTCGGCCTGGAGGCTCAGCAGCTCTTCCTGCAGGTGGGTGCGGATCAGCGGGTCGAGCGCACTGAAGGGCTCGTCCATCAGCAGCAGGTCGCCGTCGGTGGCGAAGGCGCGGGCCAGGCCGACGCGCTGCTGCATGCCGCCGGACAGTTCATGGGCGTACTTGTCGCCCCATTGGTCGAGCCCGACCAGTTCCAGCTTCTCCTCCACGACACGGCTGCGTTCGGCCTTGGGCAGGCCGCGCAGTTCCAGGCCGAAACCGACGTTCTCGCGCACCGTGCGCCAGGGCAGCAGCGCGAACTGCTGAAACACCATGGCGATGCGCTCGGTCCGCAGATGGCGCAGAGTGGCCTCGTCGCAAGCGGCGACATCGACCTCGGTTTCGCCGTTGCGCACCAGGACGCGGCCGCGCGTGACGGTATTGAGACCGTTGACGGCCCGCAGCAGTGTCGACTTGCCCGAGCCCGACAGGCCCATCAGCACGCAGATCTCCCCAGCCTCCACCTGCAGGTCCGCCTGCGCCACGCCGAGCACGCAGCCGGTGCGCTCCAGAATCTCCTCGCGGGTCCGCCCCTGGTCGATCAAGGGAAGCGCCTGCTCGGCCTCGTCGCCGAAGACGATATCGACTCCCTGAAAGGTGAGTGCGGACATGGTCTAGGACTTGCCTCCGAGTTTCGGCTGCTTGCAGAAACGGTCGAGCAGGATGGCCAGGATCACGATGGCGAGACCGGCTTCGATGCCCATCTCGACGTTGACGGTGTTGAGCGCACGCACCACCGGCTTGCCGAGACCGTCGGCACCGACCAGCGCCGCGATCACGACCATGGAGAGACTCAGCATGATGCACTGGGTCAGTCCCGCCATGATCGTCGGCATGGCATGCGGCAGCTCGACCTTCCACAGCAGCTGGCGCCGCGTCGCTCCGAAGGCCTCGCCCGCCTCGACGAGCTGTTTCGGAACCGAGGAAATGCCGAGGTAGGTCAGACGGATCGGCGCGGGGATCGCAAAGATCACCGTGGAGATCAGGCCGGGGACCATGCCGAGACCGAAGAGAATCAGCGTCGGGATCAGGTAGACGAAAGTCGGGATCGTCTGCATCAGGTCGAGGATCGGACGCAGCCCGGTGTAGAGCCAGGGCCGGTGAGCGGCGGCGATCCCGAGCGGGACGCCGATCGCCATGCAGGCGGTGGTGGCGAAAAGCACCAGGGTCAGGGTCTCGACCGTCGCTTCCCAGTAGCCGAGGTTCACGACCAGAAGCAGCGACACCACCACCGCCGCCGGCAACCTCCAGCTCCGGTGCAGCCACCAGGCCAGTGCGGCCAGGAGCGCGATCAGGACCAAGGCCGGAATGGCCTGCAGCCCGTCGTTGACCCCCTCGACGACAAAGCCCAGTCCGTCGGACAGGCCGCGAAAGAACCAATAGAGGTGAGTCTGCAGGAGATCGAAGAGGGCTTCGCCGGCCTCCCCGATCGGGATCTTCCTGGACGAAATCCAGTCTTCCATGGCCGCCTTCCCATCCCTGTGAAGGGGCGTCGGCGCCGCGCGGCGGGATGGCCGGAGTCCCGCGAACCGCTAAAGCCGCCTCACCGCCGGAGCGCCAACACCGTTAGAGTCCCGGCGCCGCTAGAGGCCCAACGCCGCCTTGACCGCCGGCAAGCCGGGCTCGCCGTCCACCGTGGTGACTCCCTCGAGCCACCCGTCGAGTACAGCGGGATTGGCTTGCAACCAGGCCTCGGCGGCGGCGTCCGGCGCTTCGCCCTCGTCCAGGATCGCCCCCATGACCTCGTTCTCCATGGCCAGGGTGAATTCCAGGTTCGTCAGAAAACGGCCGAGGTTGGCGCAGTCCTCCAGGAAACCGGCCCGCACGTTGGTGTAGACCGTGGCGCCGCCGAAGTCCGGCCCGAAGACGTCGTCGCCGCCGGTCAGGTAGACGATCTCATGGTTGGCGTTCATCGGGTGCGGCTCCCAGGCCAGGAAGACCACCGGCTCTTCGGACCGCTCCGCCCGCCGCACCTGGGACAGCATGCCCTGCTCGCTCGACTCCACCACCTCGAAGTCGCCAAGGCCGAAGGTGTCGCCGTCGATCATGTCCTGGATCAGGCGATTGCCGTCGTTGCCCGGCTCGATGCCGTAGATCCTGCCGTCCAGTGCGTCCGAGAAGGCGGCGATGTCGGCAAAGTCCGTCAGTCCCGCGTCGGCCGTGTAGCGCAGGGTCGCCAGGGTGTACTTGGCCCCCTGCAGGTTGGCGCGGACCACCTCGACCGTTCCGTCTTCGCGGTAGGGGGCGAGATCCGCTTCCATCGTCGGCATCCAGTTGCCGAGGAAGACATCGACGTCGCCGTTCCGCATGGACGCGTAGGTGACCGGCACCGAGAGCACCTCCGTCTCGGTCTCGTAGCCCAACCCGCCCAACACGGTCGTTGCCAGAGCGGTGGTCGCCGTAATGTCCGTCCAGCCGACATCGGAAAACACCACGGCGCGACAGGCTTCGGGCACCTGCGCCTGCGCCGTCGTCGCCAAAAGCGCTGCCGTCGCCGCTGCCGCAACCTTGCCCGCACTGAGCCAACGAACCTTCATGGATTGTCTCCCTGCCTTTCCCAAAACGTGCCTTCAGCCAGAACCGGCTTGGCGCTTTTTCAGATTTCGTCCGGATTGCGCACCTGCGGCGATCCGGGTCGGCGATACGACTGCGACGGCCAAACACCTACAATGGCCAGACACCTATGACGGCCTGGGTCGCCCGATGCCAAACCCGGTGGCATCCCGCGTGATCGCCAAGATCGGAGCTTGTCATAATAAAAGCGGTTTTTGATTGAACGTTCAATCAAGAATGTTAATTTTAGGCTCTTCTTGGCTTTTGTCCCGGCCGAGACTGGGATAAAAACCGACCCGAGACGACGGTTCGAGGCGGCAGAAATGCCCAAGCTCGGCATGGAACGACTACGGCGGCGCCAACTGATCGAGGCGACGATCGATGCGGTCCACGAAGTCGGCTTCGCAGCCGCCAGCTTGCAGGCCATCGCCAAGCGTGCCGGCGTCTCTCCCGGACTGGTGGCTCACTACTTCACAGACAAGAACGGCCTGCTGGAAGCAACCTTGCGCGCTCTTTTCGAGGATCTGAACCGCGACATGATCGCCCGTCTGACGGCGGCCGAAACGCCGCGCGCGCGCGTCGAGGCCGTGATCGACGCCAATCTCGCCTCCAACCAGTTCGATCCCCGTCTTGCGAAGGTCTGGCTCGCCTTCTGGGCCCAGTCCCTGCACGTCCCGACGCTGGGACGCATTCAACGAATCTACCAGCGGCGCATGTTCGACAACCTCTTCCACGCCTTGAAGCAGGTTCTGCCGCCGCGTCGGGCACGCGATCTCGCCCAGGGTCTGGCCGGCCTGATCGACGGCCTCTGGCTGCGCGCGACCCTGGCCGGCGGTCAGCCGGGCAGCGCCGCGGCGCGACGCATCGCTCGCGACTATCTGGACGCCCAACTCGCGCGGGAGACCGTGAATGCCTGACGCCGCCCCCCTGCCCGTTCTGACAACCCAGAAGGCCTGGGTCGGCGGCCGGTTCCTGGACAACCGCGACGGCCGGACCTTTCAGACCCTCAATCCGGCGACCAACCGGCCGCTCTGCGAGGTGGAAGTCTCCGGCGCCGCCGAAGTCGAAGCCGCGGTCGAGGCCGCGGAGGCCGGCTTCGCCGTCTGGTCGGCCATGGGCGGCACGGCCCGGGGGCGCGTCCTGAAACGCGCCGCAGACCTGCTGCGGGCGCGCAACCGCGAGCTGGCGGTGTTGGAGACGCTGGACAGCGGCAAGCCGATCTCGGAAGCAGAGACGGTCGACGTACACTCCGGCGCCGACTGCCTGGAGTACTACGGCGGTCTGGCGGCGACGCTGGGCGGCGAGCACGTCGACCTGGGCGCGGAGTGGAACCACAGTTTCTTCTACACGCGGCGCGAACCGCTGGGCGTCTGCGCCGGCATCGGCGCCTGGAACTATCCGCTGCAGATCGCCTGCTGGAAAGCGGCACCGGCCCTGGCCTGCGGCAACGCCATGATCTTCAAGCCGGCGGAACTGACCCCCCTGACCGCGCTGAAGCTGGCCGAGGTCTTCAAGGAAGCCGGGCTGCCCGACGGCGTATTCAACGTGGTGCAGGGCTTCGCCGAAACCGGCCAGTTGCTGACCCAGCACGACCGCATCGCCAAGGTCTCGCTGACCGGCGAGGTCGGAACCGGCAAGAAGGTCATGGCCGCCGCCGCCGCCAGCCTGAAGGAGGTCACGCTGGAGCTGGGCGGCAAGTCGCCGCTGATCGTCTTCGCCGATGCCGATCTGGACAACGCCGTCTCGGCGGCGCTGCTGGCGAACTTCTTCACGCAGGGCGAAATCTGCTCCAACGGCACGCGCGTCTTCGTCGAGGCGCCGATCAAGGAAGCCTTCCTGGAACGGCTGGTCGCGCGCACGAAAGCTATGCGGATCGGCGATCCCCTCGACCCGGACACGCAGGTCGGCGCGCTGATTTCCGCAGAGCACCGCGACAAGGTGCGGGACTACATCCGTGCCGGCGTGGCGGCGGGCGCGAAGCTGATGACCGGTGAAGCCCTGCCGGACGATCCGGCGCTGGCCGAAGGCAACTACGTCGCGCCGGCGGTCTTCGACGCCTGCACGGACGAGATGAGCATCGTGCAGGAGGAGATCTTCGGCCCGGTTCTCTCGCTGCTGAGCTTCAGCGAGGAAGACGACGTGGTGGCCCGCGCGAACGCGACGCCCTTCGGCCTGGCAGCCGGCGTCTTCACCCGCGATCTGCAGCGCGCGCACCGGGTGATCGCCCGGCTGCAGGCCGGAACCTGCTGGATCAACACCTACAACCTGACCCCCATCGAGATGCCCTTCGGCGGCTACCGCCAGTCGGGGCTCGGCCGCGAGAACGGCCAGGCGGCGATCGAGCACTACAGCCAGCTGAAGTCCGTCTTCGTCGAAATGGGCGACGTCGAGAGTCCCTACTGACCCCCACACCTCCCGATCCTGGCAAAGCAAGAAGACCAAGATGCCCGAGCAAGCCTACGACTACGTCATCGTCGGCGCCGGTTCGGCCGGCTGCGTGCTGGCCGCCCGGCTGAGCGAAGACCCCGAGGTCTCCGTCCTGCTGCTGGAGGCCGGCGGTCCCGACCGCGGCCTGATGTCCTGGATGATCCATATGCCGGCGGCTCTGGCCGAACCGCTGAAGGGCAAGCGCTACAACTGGTCCTACAGCTCGGAGCCCGAGCCCTTCATGGACGGCCGCTCGATCTATCAGCCGCGCGGCCGCGTGATCGGCGGATCGAGCTCGATCAACGGCATGGCCTACGTGCGCGGCCACGCGCGCGACTACGACCGCTGGGCCCAGAAGGGCTTGCCCGGCTGGGACTACAGCCACCTGTTGCCGTACTTCCGCAAGGCAGAGACCCACGAAGGGGGCGCGGACGCCTACCACGGCGGCGAGGGTCCGCTGCACGTGACCGCCGGCTGTCTCGATCATCCGCTCTACTCGGCCTGGATCGAGGCCGGGCGGCAGGCCGGCTATCCGGTGACCGAGGACATGAACGGCCATCAACAGGAAGGCCTGTCGCGCATGGACCGCACCTGCCGGGCCGGCGAGCGCTGGTCGGCGGCCAAGGGTTACCTGCGCCCGGCGATAGAGCGGCCCAACCTCACGGTCATCGACCGCGCGCTGGTCGGCCGGATCGATCTCGTGAACGGCCGCGCGACCGGCGTCACCTACCGGCGACGCGGCGCCGAGGCCAGGGCCCGCGCCGAGCGGGAAGTGATCCTGGCAGGCGGTGCGATCAATTCGCCGCAACTGCTCCTGCTCTCGGGCATCGGCCCGGCCGACCAACTGCGCGCCCATGGCATCGAGGTGGCGGCCGACCGCCCGGGCGTCGGCGAGAACCTGCAAGACCATCTGGAGGTCTACGTCCAGCACGCCTGCAGGCAACCGGTGACGCTCTACCCGGCGCTCAAGCCCTGGAACAAGTTGAAGATCGGCATCGACTGGGTGTTCTTCCGCAAGGGCCTGGGCACCACCAGCCACTTCGAGGCCGGCGGCTTCATCCGCAGCCGCGCCGGTGTCGAGCACCCGGACCTGCAGTATCACTTCCTGCCGATCGCTATGAACTACGACGGCAGCAGTCCCGCGCGCGGACACGGCTTCCAGGCCCATGTCGGCCCCATGCGGCCGACCAGCCGCGGCCGACTCACGCTGCGCTCGGCCGACCCCAAGACGCCGCCGTCGATCCTCTTCAACTACATGCAGACCGAGCAGGACCGCCGCGAGATGCGCGAGGGCGTCCGGCTGACCCGCGAGATCTTCGCGCAGAGCGCCTTCGATGCCCTGCGCGGGGCGGAACTGAGCCCCGGCCCGGAGGCGACCAGCGACGCGGAGATCGACGCCTTCGTCCGCGCCCACGGCGAGAGCGCCTACCACCCCTCCTGCACCTGCAAGATGGGCCCCGACAGCGACCCCATGGCCGTCGTGGACGCCGCCGGAAAGGTCTACGAGATCGAGGGGCTGCGCGTGGTCGACGCCTCGATCATGCCG
>JANQPZ010000080.1 GCA_028285215.1 Rhodovibrionaceae bacterium
CGGCATGACCACGATCAACCCCAGGAACAGAGGTATCGATCCGATAATCAGCGCGGTCGCGACGATCGCGCCCCAGGCGGCCATCGGCCCCGGGTTCACCATCACGGCCCGCAGGGGGGTCGCAACCGCCCTGCGCACACCGACCTCGCGATCCAGAAGCAGGGGGAAGGAGACGACGCTGACGGCCAGCACGAGAGCCGCAAAGGCGCCACCGACGCCAACGCCCACGAGGATCATCGTCCAGCCGGCGTCCGTCGTGAAGAGATCGCGGAGGAAAGCAGAAAGCGAAGCCGGAGGTTCCGGCCCCAGGGTCGCGTTATAGATCCACTGCGCCGTTGCGAGCCAGACGAAGAAGATCGCGAACAGCAGGAGTCCCAGCACGGCGATGGCCCCGAAGGCAGGCGCGCGCATGATGGCGAAGGCGTCTGCCCAGGTCACCCGCAGGCCCTGCTCGCGGCGTCGGCTGATCTCGTACAAGCCGACTGCGGTGGCCGGGCCGACCAAGGCAAGACCGGACGCCAGGGGGAACAGCAACGGCAGCAGGTCGTAACCAAAGGCGAGCCGGGCGGCAACGAGACCCACCAGAGGATAGAGCAGGCAGATCAGGACGACGTCGCTGCGGTAGGCGGCAAAGTCCTCCAGGCCCTTGCGCAGCACGTCACGGAGATCCGCGGCTGCGATACGCCTGACCTGAGGTCCGAAGGCGCTTTCGACGACCTTCTGCCCGCCCAGTGAGTGGCCGACGGCGCTCGCATGCGCCCCAGCCGACTTGAACTGCTCCAGCCCCCATTCGATGGGATTGCGTATCGTGGCCATGGCGGGTCCTCGCTCGATCGGCGGTCCGCACAGCCGAGAAATCGGGCAAGCCTTCCTAAAGCGGTCCGTTTCTGGCCGCGCAGCCCAATGCAGCTCCCTATGAATTTACCATATTATTTTGGCGGCGCGCAAATTTTCACAGTTTACTTATGACTATAAGACTTCCCGGCCTCTGGTACCGGCACTGCTTGACGCGAACCTGCGGGCTAGGCATCACTGGCCCCGCCCACGAAACCAGGAGGCTCCTCGGTGCAGATCGATTCCCATTCCGCCTTGGTCTACGTCATGGTTCTGGTCTCCGCTTCGGACGACGACATGACCGACGCGGAGCTCGACACCATGGGCAAGACCGTTCGCTACCTGCCGGTTTTTCGCGGATTCGATTCCCAGCGCTTGCCGGCCATCGCCGATGCCTGCGCTGAGTTGCTCAGCGACGAAGAAGGGCTCGACAAGGCCTTGGACGCGATCGAAGAGGCGCTGCCCGATCACCTGCGTGAGACCGCCTATGCCATCGCCTGCGACGTCGCCGCCGCGGACGGTCAGGTGGCACAGGAGGAGATGCGGCTGCTGGAGCTCTTGCGCTATCGCCTGCGGGTCGGTCGCTTGCCCGCCGCAGCGATAGAGCGCGCCGCCCGGGCCCGCCACCAGACGCTGTAACCTGCCGACAGGCTTGGCAGCAGCCTCTCGTATCTGCTGCCAATATGCTGGTTTTATTGCACTTTTGCGTTGCGCCGACAACGCGGGGCACGGCAGCATCCTGGCTTGGACGACGGTCACAGGGACAGGAGGTTTCGTGCCGTGAGCCTGAAACTGCTGCTGAACGACTACCGGCTGACGACCGCAGAGATTCTGTACCACATGCCGGACCATCCGGGCCTGTTACAGACCTACGTCTGGCAAGACTATGACAAGGCACCGCAGTATCCCGTGCTCCGCCGCTTCCTGGACTTCTGGACTCGCGAGCTGGACGGGCCGCTGCATTCGGTCAAGGTGGCCGGGCAGAAGCTTATCGTGCCCCCGGAAACCCGCATCGCGGACGCACTGCTGACCCTGCATTAGAAAGCGATCCTGCTCGCGAAACCTAGTTCCGCGAGGCAGCTGCCCCGATGCAGCGGACTGCCCATCGCGACGCTTCGCCGCTTGGTCGGAGGCCGTCAAGCGCATAGCTTGCGCCGCAGACTTCGTCGCAACCGCCAAAGCAGTGTTCTCGTGAGCGTTTCCAGCCTTCCGTCTCCGACGCCTGCCATCCTCTCCCAGGAACAGGCCGCCTCACGCGCCGTGGCCGTCTGGCTTCTGGTCGTGGCAGCGCTGATCTTCGCCATGGCGGTCATTGGCGCCATCACCCGCCTGACCGAGTCGGGTCTGTCGATCATGGAGTGGGCGCCGGTCTCGGGCATTCTCCCGCCGCTCAGCACTGCGGAGTGGGAGCGCTTGCTGGCGCTTTACCGGGGCACGGCGGAGTATCAGCAAATCAACCGCGGCATGACGCTGGACGAGTTCCGGGAAATCTTCTGGTGGGAGTGGATCCATCGGCAGTGGGGACGGCTGATCGGTGTGGCCTATGCCGTGCCGCTGGCGTGGTTCTGGCTGCGCGCGGATCTGCCACGCTGGCTGAAGCCGCATCTCCTGATCGCGCTCGGGCTCGGCGGGCTGCAGGGTTTCATGGGGTGGTTCATGGTGGCCAGCGGCTTCTTCGGAGAGCGCACCGACGTCAGCCAGTACCGGCTGGTCCTGCACCTTTCGTTGGCGCTGATCATCTATGCCTATCTGCTGTGGCTGGCGCTCAGCCTGTTGCGTCCGCAAGCGGCAGAACAAAGGACCGGACCCTTGGGCGCTGCAGGGCGGCTTTTTGCCGTCCTCCTCGCCGTAACGGTGATTTCCGGCGGCTTTGTCGCCGGCACCGACGCGGGCCTGACCTACAACACCTTTCCGCTTATGGACGGCCGTTTGCTTCCGGCAGGCTATGCGGCCTTGCAACCCTGGTGGCTGAACTGGTTCGAGACCATCGCCGCCATCCAGTTCAACCACCGCCTCTTGGCGAGCACGACGGTCTTGGCAGCTCTCCTGCTCTGGCTCTGGTCGTACGGACGGGATCTAGCGCCGGCCACCAGACAAGGTTTCGCAGCGGTCGCCTGTGTGGCGCTGGCCCAGTTCGGCCTGGGGATCGCCACCTTGCTGCTGGCCGTGCCCGTATGGCTGGGCGCGCTGCATCAAGCTGGCGCTCTGCTCCTGATCGCAGCGACGGTTTTCCTGCTGCACAGTCTGCGGCGCGGCTAGAGCAGGATCGCGCTCTAGCTCTCGCGCTGCGCCTGGCTTTCCGCATATTCGTCGGCGGCCATGGCCGCGGCGACGGAGGTCGAACTTTGCGGCACGGCAACCCAGGCGCCCTGCTCCTCGAGCGGGATGGCGGGGCGGCGGGTCATGCGGTAGAGCGCGAAAACGCCCAACAGAAGATGCAGCAGAGCCACGGTGGCGAAAAAACCGTCAGGCCCCATCAGCCCCATCGCCGCCCCGGCCAGCGGCGGCCCCAGAATGCCGCCGGCCGAATAGACCAGATAGAGGGTGGAAGAGGCCGCCACCATCTGCTCACGTTCCAGATGGTCGTTGGCGTGGCTGAGCACCAGCGCGTACATCGACAGGCAAAAGCCGCCGAACAGCGCGGCGAAGAAGAACAGCAGCCAGCGGTCGCCGCTGCCGAACCACCAGGAAAACAGGGCAACACCCGCGGCCGCCAAGGTAACGACCGTCATCACCAGGCGACGGTCGAAGCGATCCGAGAGCCGTCCGATCGGGAACTGCAGCAGGACGCCGCCGATCATGAAAGCCGATACGAAGATCGAGACTTCCGCCCCTGTCAGTCCGGCCGAGACGGCGTAGACCGCGCTCATCCCCAGCAGCACGCCCTGGGCGACGCCGAGCAGGCCGGCGCCGACCACCGCCAGGGGCGAGGTGACGTAGAGCACCCTCAACGAAACCGGCTGCGGAGCGTCGAAGTAGGGCGCGGGACTGGCCGACAGCAGCATCGGCACCAGCGAGATCGAGAGCAGGACCGAGACCAGAATGAACAGCACGAAACCGCTGGGATCCGACAAAGGCAGCAGGTACTGACCGGCCGCCATGCCGAGCATCAGCACGATCATGTAGATGGCCAGCACTTGCCCGCGGGTCTCGTTGGTCGCGCGGTCGTTCAGCCAGGATTCGGCGACGATGTAGAGGGCGGCAATGCAGAACCCGGTTGTGACACGCATCGCCGTCCAGCTGACCGGCTCGACCAGGACGGAATGGGCCAGCACCGCGACCGACGCCAGGGACGCGACGGCGGCGAAGACGCGCACGTGACCCACCCGCTTGACCATCAGCGGGGTCACCAGAGACCCAACCAGGAAACCAACGTAGTAACCGGCCATGATCACGCCGGTCACCATCTCGTCGAAGCCTTCCAAGCCCGCCCTGACGCCCAGAAGAGTCGACTGCAGACCATGCGCGACCATGATCAGCACGAGACCGATTAGGAGGCTCCAAGTCGCGGCGAGGGCTGCAGTCATGGCCCGGAACCTTTAGCGCAGATCTTAGTGGAAAATTACCTCTGCAGCTTGACCGTCGTCGCGCGTCGAAGATGCCAAGAAGAACGCGGACAGTCGGCGTCAAACCCAGTAGAATCAAGTGGTTTAACGGGTGGTTGCTTTTTTTTCGCGACCCCTCTTGCAACCGGGCAACACATACCCACATTCTCGCATAGACAATGCGTAAATAGCGATTTCCGCTGCTTGCGTGGTCGAATTCCGGGACGATGACGCGGTTTCGCCGATTTGTCAGAAGACCGGAAAATCATTGGTCGGGCCGGCCAACACCGGTCTGGGCGCGGCCAATACGTCGGTTCGTCGTCCGCAGTCTTGCGGATCTCCCCGTCAGACGAACCGGCACCCCTAGCTGAGAGGTTGCTTCGCGGTAAACTCTTGCGGCGTCCTTCGGGACGCCGCTTTTTCTTGTGGGATCATGCGTTGGACTGTGAGATCTCGGTCCAGGTGCGTGAAGCCGTCGAGGCGGCGGCGCAGCGGTTCCCTTCCTCCTAGAGCTCCTTGGCCCTGGCCAAAACCTCTTCGACGTGGCCGGGGACCTTGACCTTCCGCCACTCGGCGCGGAGCACGCCCTTCTCGTCGATCAGAAAGGTCGAACGGTCGATCCCCATGTACTTCTTGCCGTACATCGACTTCTCGACCCAGGAGCCGTAGGCCTCCACGATCTTGCCGTCCTCGTCGGAGGCCAAGGTGAAAGGCAACTCATACTTGGCCTTGAACTTGTCGTGCTTGGTCACGCTGTCCTTGGATACGCCGATGATCTCCGCATCGAGGCTGCTGAAGTCCGGCAGCAGATCGCGAAAACCGCAGGCTTCCTTCGTACAGCCGGGCGTATCGTCCTTCGGATAGAAATAGACCACCACCTTCTTGCCGCGCAGTCCCTTGAGCGAGACCGAGCCGCCACCGTCGGTCGGTAGGGTGAAGTCCGGAGCCGGCTTGCCAACTGCGACGCTCATCTGTGCCTTCTCCATCTCGCTAAGGTCGAGGCAAAGGTGACTCGGTCGTAGCGAAAGTCAAGCTGGCCGGTTCGGCGATCGCGCCCGAACTGCAGGCATCAGTCCTGACCACCACCATCTTGCACGCTCTCCGCGGCTTTCTCGCGCTGCGCGATCAGAACGCGGGCGGGCTCTTCGATCAACTCGGCGTAGCTCTCGCTCACCCGCTCGACGGCCAGCATCAACGCGTCACGCAAGCCCTCGAAGTCTGCGACACCGGCGAAACGCGCCAACGCCCGCTTCTGCCCCTCCGGCGCCTGCTGAGCGTCGAAACGCTCGCCGGCCGTCAGCCGCAACACCTGCTGGATCGCACTGAGCAGCTTTGCGGCCTCCACCAATCCCGCCGTTCGTTTGGGGCCGAGCACCCCCTGCGCGCCCGCTGCCTCCAGCGCCGCGATGGTCGAGGTCCGGAGAACGTCGGGATGATCGTGCGCGGAGAGCAACTGCAGGCCCTGAGCGACGAAGTCGAGGTCATAGAGACCGCCCCGCAGATACTTGAGGTCCCACAAGCCTTTCGCCGGGTGTTCCTTCTCAATCCGCCGCCGCATCTCGGCCACGTCGACCAGCGTCTGGTCCCGGTCGCGCGACCGCGAAAGCACCTCGCGGAACGTCTGTTCGAGATCCGCCGTCAAACCGGGGTCGCCGGCGATCGGCCGTGCCCGGGTCAAGGCCATCTCTTCCCATGTCCAGGCATCCTGGGCGAAGTAGCGGCGATAGCCTGCCAGCGAGACGGCGAGAGGTCCGGTTGTACCGGAGGGCCGCAAGCGTGGATCGACTTCGTAGAGGCTGCCTTCGGCCGTCTGCACGGTCAGGGCCGTGATGAGGCGCTGGCTCAGACGGCCGAAGTAGACCGGCGGATCGAGCGGCTTCGGACCGTCGGACTCACGCGTTCCCTCGGCAACCTCATAGACGAAGACCAGGTCCAGGTCGCTGGTCGCCGTCATCTCGCGGGCGCCCAGCTTACCCAATGCCAGCACCGCGAGACCACGTCCCGGCATCTCGCCGTGCTGGCGCGCAAGCTCGGCTTGAACGGCCGGCAGCAAACCGCGCAGCACCGTTTCCGCGACGGCGGTATAGGCGTGACCGGCAACAGCGGTGTCGCAGTCGCCACGCAGGATGCGCAGGCCGATCTGAAAACGGCGGTCCCCGGCCCAGCGGCGCACCAGATCGAGGGTTTCCTGAAAGTCGCGCGCCTGACCGAGCGACGCGTCCAGCTCCGCGGCAAGCACCTCCATGTCCGGCAAGCGGTCGGCGAACCCCGGTTCGACAACGGCTTCGAGCAAGGCCGGACGCCGCCCCAGGTGCTGCGCCAGGGCCGGAGCGTCGCCCATGATCTCCGCCAGCAGATCGAGCAGCTTCGGGTTCTCGTACAGCATCGAGAAGAGCTGTACGCCGGCAGGCAGGCCGGAGAGGAAGGCGTCGAAACGCAGCAGCGCATCGTCAGGCTGCGCGGTCCGGCCGAAGGCCTGAAGCAGGTTGGGCATCAGCTCCGTCAGGTATTCGCGCGCCCGCGTGGTACGGGTCGCACGATAGCGTCCGTGATGCCAGGCCCGCACAAGGCTGAAGACGCGCGTGCCATCGGCAAAGCCGAGCTTGGCGAGAGTCTCCAGGGTTCCGGGCTCCGCTTCGCCGCCGGTGAACACCAGATTTCCGGGTTCCGACAGGCTCGGCGCCTCTCCAAACAGCTCGGCATAGTGTCGCTCCACCTGCTCCAGGTGGCCGAGAAACTCCGCGCGAAAGCCGTCGGCGTCGGCCGCACCCAGGAAGGCGGCGATCCGCGCGACGCCTTCCGGGTCGCTTGGAATCAGATGCGTCTGCTGGTCGCCGACCATCTGCAGACGATGCTCAAGCCGCCGGAGGTAACGATAGGCCGAGTCGAGATCGCCGACCGTGCTTGCCTCCACACGGCCGAACTGGGCCAGGCCGGCCAGAGCCAGCAGAGTCTGAGGCATCCGAAGTTCCGGGTTGCGGCCACCGAAGATCAGCTGTTGGGTCTGGGCGAAGAACTCGATCTCACGGATGCCGCCACGACCGAGCTTGACGTTGTGGCCTTCGACCGCGATGGCATTGCCGCCCTTATGGGCCGCAATCTGCCGCTTGATCGAATGGATGTCGCGAATCGCCCAGAAGTCCAGGTGTCTACGCCAGACGAAGGGACGGATCTCTCGAAGAAAGAGATCGCCCAGGCGCCGATCGCCGGCGACGGGTCGCGCCTTGATCATGGCCGCCCGCTCCCAGTTCTGGCCAAGCGATTCGTAGTAGGTCATGGCCGCGCCGAAGGAGATGGCGACCGGCATGGCGCCCGGATCCGGGCGCAGGCGCAAATCGGTGCGGCAGACGTAGCCCTCCGCCGTCCGTTCCTCCAGCAATTGGACCAGATCGCGGGTCAATCGGATCATCGTCTCGGCGGTGCCGCGCTTACTGCGGCAATCGATGCGGTCCGGGTCGTAGAAGACGATCAGATCGACGTCGGACGAGTAGTTGAGCTCGCCGGCACCGAGCTTGCCCATGCCCAGCACCAGGTAGCCGCACCCATCTGTCGGCCGCGCAGGATCGGGCAGCACCAGCTCTTGGCGCTGGTGCAGCCTGCGGAGCAAAAACCCCAAGGCGGCGTCGATAGCCGCTCCGGCAAACCGGGACAGCGCAGCGGTCACCTGCTCGAGGCTCCAGACCTCGGCGATATCGGCCAGCGCTGTCGTGAGTGCGCAATGCCGCCGCGCACGCCTGAGCTCGACACCGGCCCGCTGCGCATCGTCCAGAAAAGCCGCACTCTCTGCCTGCCGAACCGCAGCGGCAATTCGCCTGTCCGGCCCCTCCTCAAGCAGCGACAGAAAGCCGGCGGGATCGGCCAGGATGCAACCGCCCAGGAACGGTGCGTTGCCGAAAACCACCTCAAGCAGACGGCGCCCCGCCGTATCCTCCAACAGATCGGCAACGGCACCTGCCGTCTCAGGTCCGGCACGCTCGGCCCGTTCGATCAGGTCTTCGAGGCCGTTGGCCGCCTGCACAGGGTCGCCGATGCGTGGCAGGGAGTCGGCAGCAGGCAGGAAAGCATAGGACATCTGGATGACCGGCAGGTCCGAAGGGCCGGCCAGACTGCGCCGGGCCGCGGCAAAGCGTCAAGTCGGGCCGAAAAGCGCGAAATCGGTTGGAGTTCACTGGTTTTGCGGTCGCCGCCTCCGCTAGTCTCTCGGTTATGATTCGCCGCTCCACCCGTATTGCGCTGGAGGCGCTGGTCGGGCTGCTGCTCGCCGTCGTCCTGCTCTCGGCGGCTTTGCTGTGGCGACTCTCCGAGGGGCCGGTTTCGGTCGACTTTCTCACCCCGCATCTGGAGCAGGCCTTTGTCGCGAACGACAGCCCGCTGAGCGTCGATGTCGGCTCGACCGAGCTGATCTGGAGCGGCTGGGAGCGCACTGTGGATCTGCGCGCGCGCGACTGGCAGGTGAATGGCCCCGACGGTCAGAAGGTCGCGCGGCTGCCGGAGGTCGACGTCGCGCTGAGCCTGCGGGCCCTTGCGCAAGGCGTCATCGCGCCTACCGCCATCGAAGTCACCGGCGCCAGCCTGACTCTCGAGCGCGATCTCGAGGGGCACTTCGGCATCTTGGAGCAGCCGGACTTGGGCGGTGAACAAACGCCGCGCAGGGAGTCGCCGCCAGCCGGAGTGCCTTCCACGGAAGTACCCGACGATCTCGCCGCGCTGCTGCCAGGCGTTGCAGCCCGCCTCTTGGCGCCCGCCGATCCCTCCGAGCCGCTGTCCTTCCTGAACTCGCTGAGCGGTCGCGACCTTACCGTGACCCTGATCGATCGCAACCTCGGCACCACGATCACCGCACGCCGCGGCAGCATCGAGCTGTTTCGACAAGACGACGGTATTTCCGGAGTTGCCGGCCTGTCCCTGGACCTGGAAAACCAACCGGTAACGCTGGAAGCGAACCTGGACTACAGCACCGTCCACGAACGTCTGGAGATCGCAGCCGTCTTCCGCGACCTGGATCTGTCGCAGCTGGGCGAACTGGGGCCGGACCTCGCCCCCCTGTCTCACGCCGACGTGCCACTCGACGGCCTGATCGACGTTGCGCTGACGTCGGAAGGACGTATCGAGACGCTCGATTTCGATCTGGCCAGCGGGCCTGGCCACCTCGATCTGCCAAACTTCTACGAAGCGCCCCTGGATGTGACATCGGTTGCCGCCGTGGGTCGCTACGATGCAGATCGACGGCGAATCGCGGTCGAAGACTTTTCGCTGCAGCTCGGCACAGCGGAGAGCGCGGGGCCCGATCTGCGGGCTCGGCTCAACCTGGACCTGGGAGACGGCTTCTACGACCTCGGCATCGGGGCGCGGGTCGACCGTGTGGACGTGGTGGAACTCGCCCGCTACTGGCCGGCCGAGGTCTCCGAAAACGGCCGGAACTGGGTCCTGGGAAACATCGCGGCCGGCGCGGCGGAAAACCTGGAAGTGGTGACGTCCCTGCGGTTCCCGGAGACACCGACGCAACAGCCGACCCTCAACAGCTTCGGCGGCAGCTTCACCTTCACCGACCTGGAGGTTCACTACCTGCGCCCCATGCCGCCTGTCACGGGCGTTTCCGGGACCGCGACCTTCGACAGCGACGGTCTGGCCTTCGACGTTTCCGAGGGCCAGCTGCGGGAACTCAGCCTGGGCCCGGGAAAGGTAGAGATCTTCGGCCTGTCCGGCGAGGACCACCGCCTGGCTCTCGATGTCGCCGTCGAAGGCGGCTTGCGGCCGGCGCTTGAAGTGCTGAACCATCCGCGCCTGGGCCTGATCGACAAGCTGGGCGTGCCGCTGGACGGGAGCGGGGGGCAGGCTACGGCCCTTCTGGGATTTGCCTTTCCCTTGATCGACGCGCTGACGGACGAGGAGATCGACATTACTGCCTCGGCCGAGCTCAGCGGTGTTGCATTGGCCGACATCGGCGGCGGGCTCGACCTCTCCGACGGCGCGCTTTCGCTCGACCTCGATACCCGCTCGATGACCTTGT
>JANQPZ010000085.1 GCA_028285215.1 Rhodovibrionaceae bacterium
GCCGCCGGGCCGCTCGGCATCATGCAGGCCTGCCTGGACGTGGTGCTGCCCTACGTGCACGAGCGCAAGCAGTTCGGCCAGCCGATCGGCGAGTTCCAGCTCATGCAGGGCAAGCTGGCCGACCTCTACACCACC
Source organism: Rhodovibrionaceae bacterium (assembly GCA_028285215.1). Taxonomy (GTDB): domain Bacteria; phylum Pseudomonadota; class Alphaproteobacteria; order Kiloniellales; family DSM-21159; genus Algihabitans. The sequence goes on from JANQPZ010000085.1 coordinate 136, forward strand.
ATGAACGCCTGCAAGAGCTACGTCTACGCGGTGGCCAAGGCCTGCGATGCCGGCAAGACCACCCGCATGGACGCGGCCGGCGCGATCCTTTACGCTGGCGAGAAGGCGACCTGGATGGCGCTGGAGGCGATCCAGGTGCTGGGCGGCAACGGCTACATCAACGAATACCCGACCGGCCGCCTGCTGCGCGACGCCAAGCTCTACGAGATCGGCGCCGGCACCAGCGAGATCCGGCGCTGGCTGATCGGCCGTGAACTCTTCGAGCAGACGGCCTAGAGACGCCCCGCCCCGCGGAGGGCCGCCGGCATCTCGCGCCAAGGAAACTTCCGATTGTTTCCATATTTCAAAATACAATCAGCCATGACGAGAATACTGAAGTACATACGGTCCGGTTGGCCGAGGTAGTTGCCTGCGAGCGACAATGAAAACATGCGCTTGACAACATAGGCCGGAGGCCCGCAGGTAACTTCTTGGGTTTTGCCTTTAAGTCCGCCTTAACCCGGCCCAGCGCCTAATGGTGGTTGAAACGTCGTTTTAGACTGGAGGATGTGCCGTGCTGGCCGCCTATCTCGATTCTCTCCAGGTTGTCGAGCGTCTGCACCGGCAACTGCTCGAAGTGATTAAGTCCGAACTGGATCAACGCGGTATTCGCGACTTGAACAACGTTCAGGCCCTGATCCTCTTCAATATTGGCGACGAGGAAGTCACCGTGGGCGAGCTGACGCTGCGCGGTTATTACCTGGGCAGCAACGTGTCCTACAATGTCAAGAAGCTGGTCGAAAACGGCTACTTGATTCAGGAGCGTTCGCAACACGATCGCCGGTCTTTCAACGTGCGTGCTTCCGAAGAGGGACGCAATATCTGCAGGATGCTTGCGGATTTCTTCAGGCGCCACGCCGGCGACATGGGCGAAAGCGGTCTGGTCGAGGCCGACCTGGAAGAGTCGACCAAGACTCTCGAGCGCCTCTTGCGCTTCCTGAGCGCGCCGCAGCGCCTCAGTCGCCTGAGCCCGGCGGCCTGACCTGACCGGGAACGCGATCGTCTTAGGCGGAAGCGCTGCACTGCCGCCTGAGACGTGAATCGCCCTCCAGCCTTACAATTGCAGCGGGATCGTCCAAGGCGATCCCGCTGCAGCTGCCTTTCTGCGGGGTGAGCTGCTTTACGCGAAGAGGCGCAGAAGCAGCGGCACGAGCAGCGCCGTCGCCAGGCCGTTGAGGCCCATCGCCAGGGACGAGAAGGCGCCGGCCACCTCGTTGATCTGAAGGGCGCGGGCGGTGCCGATCCCGTGCGCCGCGATGCCGATGGCGAAGCCGCGCGCCCGCCAGTCGCGGATGCGCAGCAGGTTCAGCGTGCCGGTGGCCAGCACCGCCCCGAGAATCCCCGTCAGAATGACCAGGACCGCCGTCAGCGACGGCAGGCCGCCGATGGCTTCCGAGACGCCCATGGCGATCGGCGTGGTGACCGACTTGGGCGCCAGGCTGAGCAGCGTTTCCCGCGTCGCGCCCAGCAGCCAGCCGATGCCGATGGCGCTGCCGACGGCCGTGGCGGCGCCGCCGACCAGCGCGACCAGCAGCGGCAGCAGCGTGCGGCGCAGGGCGCGGAGGTTGCGGTAGAGCGGGACCGCCAGCGCGACCGTCGCCGGCCCCAGCAGGAAGTGCACGAACTGGGCGCCGTCGAAGTAGGTGCGGTAGGGCGTGCCGGTGGCCAGCAGCAGGGCGACCAGCAGCAGCACGGCGATCAGAACCGGATTGGCCCAGGGGCTGAGCCCGGCCCGGCGGTAGATCCAGTCGCCGATCAGGTAGGCCGCCAGGGTCAGGGTGAGAAACAGCAGAGGCGAGGTCGAGAGGTAGACCCAGATCTCGTAAAGGTCGCCGGCCAGCGGATCGCGGGGCCCCGCCGGCAGGGAAGCGGTCGGGGGCGTCGCGGCGCCGTCGCTTGCCGCCTCGCTCATTCCTTCGTTTCCTCCTCTCGCGGCGCGGCGCCGGTCAGCCGCGCCGTCAGCGACAGGATCGTCGCCGTGACGGCCACGGTGACGACCGCACTGCCGATCAGGGCACCGAG
>JANQPZ010000103.1 GCA_028285215.1 Rhodovibrionaceae bacterium
GGCCCGTAGCCCTCGGCGATGCGGTCCGGAATGTAGATGCGCGTGTCTGCGCCGACCGCCGCGAAGAAGCGCTGGAGCAGCGCGGAGGAGGTGGCGCCATCGACATCGTAGTCGCCGAAGACGGCGATCGTCTCCCCGGCCTGGACCGCCGCGGCCAGTCGCATCGCGGCCGCGTCCATGTCCGCCAGACGCGAGGGATCCGGCAGCTGATCCCGCAGGGAGGGCTCCAGGTAGAGCGCCGCCGCGTCGGGAACGACATCCCGGTTCGCCAGCACGCGCGCGACGATCTCCGGCAGGTCGAAGCGCTGGGCCAGAGTCAGCGCGAGGCGGGAATCCCCGCCCCGCTGCTCCCACCGTTTGCCGCTGAGCGATTCCGCGACGTCGAGCAGGCAGGCCCGGCCCTGGCCGGAGGGCTTTGCGAACAGGCCGCTGTCCGGAGCCATGTCGGGGTCCCGCCTCCCTAAAACCGTCTATCCCAGGTCTTCATAGAACCGGAGCGCGAGTCCCGTCCAAGGCGAAAGCGACAACGCCGCCCCGGCCGCCAGACGCCGAGGCCCCTAGACACCGAGGCCCCGAGACACCGAGGCCGCTAGACGCCGAGACTGTCGTACCAGGTCTTGCGCGAGAAGTTGTGGTGCGCCTCGATGAAGCGGACGGTGCCGGTGCTCGAGCGCATGATCATGGAGTGGGTGCTGGCGCCGGCATGGTAGCGGCGCACGCCCTTCAGCATGGAGCCGTCGGTCACGCCGGTCGCGGCGAACATCACGTCGCCGGACGCCAGGTCCAGCAGCTCGTACTTGCGGTCGAAGTCCTCGATCCCGATCCGCGTGGCGCGGCCGCGTTCGTCGTCGTTGCGGAAGATCAGACGCCCCTGGAACTGGCCGCCGATGCAGCGCAGCGCCGCCGCAGCGAGCACGCCCTCGGGCGCTCCGCCCTGGCCGAGGTAGAGATCGACGCCGGACTCCTGCTGGCTGGTGGCGATGACGCCGGAGACGTCGCCGTCCCCGATCAGCATGATCCGGGCACCGGCATCGCGGACCCGGGCGATGACCTCCTGGTGGCGCGGCCGGTCGAGAATACAGACCACCAGATCCTCGATCTCGACGTCCTTGGCCTTGGCCAGGGCCTTGAGGTTCTCCTCCGGCCTGGCATCCAGGTCGACGACGCCCTTCGGCAGCCCGCCCCCGACCGCGATCTTGTCCATGTAGACGTCCGGGGCATTCAGGAAGCAGCCCTCCGCCGCCATGGCGATCACCGCCAGCGCGTTGGGACCGCCCTTGGCGGTGATGGTGGTGCCCTCCAGGGGATCCAGGGCGATGTCGGTCTTCGGGCCGCCTTTGCCGACCTCCTCCCCGATGAACAGCATCGGCGCCTCGTCGCGCTCGCCCTCGCCGATGACGACCCGGCCGTCCATCGCCAGACCGTTCAGCGCCTCGCGCATCGCGTTGACGGCCGCCTGGTCGGCGCTCTTCTCGTCGCCGCGGCCCATCCAGCGGGAGGCGGCGAGCGCCGCCGCCTCGGTGACGCGCACGGCCTCAAGGGCCAGGTTGCGGTCCATAAAACTCATGGGAAGGATGGCTCCTGTTGTTGCCTGGTGTTGCGTGAAGGTCGCCTTGGGCCGGCCAGTCTCTGCGGCGGCGACGGGACGGGAGAGTGCCACGCCCTCTTTACAGCGATTCGATGCGAATGACCCGCGGGGTCTCCATTGTCGTCTCGAGGGCCGAAATTTGCTTCAGGGCCCGCCGCAGTTTGGCTTCGGTGGTCTCGTGGGTGGCGATCACCATGGGGACGGCCTCGCCCGGCGCCCGGCCGCGCTGCAGCAGCGCCTCGACGGAAATCTCCTCGTCGCGCAACACATCGGCGATGCTGGCGATCACGCCGGGGCGGTCGACCACCATCAGGCGCAGGTAGTAGGCCCCGACATGCGCAGTCATGGGCAGGGTCGGCAGGCGCTTCAGACGCTCCGCCGGAACGCCGAACACCGGCAGGCGCGCTCCGCGGGCCAGGTCCATGATATCGGCGACCACGGAGGAGGCGGTCGGCCCCGCCCCCGCCCCCCGGCCTTCCGCGACGATGCGGTCGACGAAGTCGCCCACCGTCGCCACTGCGTTGAAGACGCCGTCCACCTGGGCCAGCGGCGTGGTGGTCTCGATCATGCAGGGGTGGACCCGCTGCACCACGCCGCTGTCGCGCCGCTCCGCGATGCCCAGCAGCTTGATGCGGTAGCCCAGCTCTTCCGCATACTCCATGTCCAGGGCGGAGATGCCGCGAATACCCTCCACGTGCAGCGCCTCGAAGTCGACTTCGCAGCCGAAGGCGAGCGCTGTGAGGATCGCCAGCTTGTGCGCCGCATCGACGCCGTCGATGTCGAAGGCCGGATCGGCCTCGGCATAGCCGAGCTCCTGCGCCTCGGCCAGCACATCGCCGAACTCCCGCCCGCTCTCGCGCATGGTGGAGAGGATGTAGTTGCAGGTGCCGTTGAGGATGCCG
>JANQPZ010000041.1 GCA_028285215.1 Rhodovibrionaceae bacterium
GCACGGCTTCCGCAACGCGCAGGCGACCGTCATCGCCCCGACCGGCACGATCGGCCTGGTGATGGACTGCGACACCACCCGGATCGAGCCGGACTTCGCGCTGGTCAAGTTCAAGAAGCTGGCCGGCGGCGGCTACTTCAAGATCATCAACCGCACGGTCCCAGAGGCTCTGAAGCAGCTCGGCTACAGCCCGGTCGAGGTGCAGGAGATCGTGCGCTATGCGGTCGGCCACGGCACGCTGGACGACGCCCCGGGCGTCAACCACGCAACGCTGAAGGCGAAAGGCTTCACCGAGGCGGCCCTGAACGCTCTGGAATCCGCCCTCGGCAGCGCCTTCGATATCAAGTTCGCCTTCAACAAGTGGACGCTCGGCGAGAGCTTCTGCCGCACGGCGCTGGGCCTCGGCGACGCCGAGCTGGACGACCTCAGCTTCGATCTGCTGGCCGCCCTCGGCTTCACCAAGGCGGAGGTCGAGGCCGCCAACATCTACTGCTGCGGTGCCATGACCCTGGAGGGCGCTCCGCACCTGAAGGACGAGCATCTTCCGGTCTTCGACTGCGCCAACCCCTGCGGCAAGACCGGCCGGCGCTACCTCTCGGTGGAGGCGCATATTCGCATGATGGCGGCCGCGCAGCCCTTCATCTCCGGCGCCATCTCCAAGACCATCAACATGCCGAACGAGGCAACGGTCGAAGACTGCAAGGCCGCCTACGAACTGTCCTGGAAGCTGGGCATCAAGGCCAACGCGCTCTACCGCGACGGCTCAAAGCTCAGCCAGCCCTTGGCCGCCGGTCTGATCGACGAAGAGGCGGACGAGGATGCGGACGACCTGGCCGAAGCCTTGACGGCGGCACCGACCGCGGCCAAGGCCGGCCTGGTCGCCGAGAAGATCGTCGAGCGCATCGTCGAGCGTCAAGTCAGCCGGCAGCGTCTGCCCGGGCGGCGCAAGGGCTACACCCAGAAGGCCGTGGTCGGCGGCCACAAGGTCTACCTGCGGACTGGCGAGTACGAGGACGGCAGCCTCGGCGAGATCTTCGTCGACATGCATAAGGAAGGTGCGGCCTTCCGCAGCCTGATGAACAACTTCGCCATCGCCATTTCCATCGGCCTGCAGTACGGCGTGCCGCTGGAGGAGTATGTGGAGGCCTACACCTTCACCCGCTTCGAGCCCTCCGGCATGGTCGAAGGCAACGACGCCATCAAGATGGCGACCAGCGTACTCGACTACATCTTCCGGGAGCTGGCGATCAGCTATCTGGGCCGCAACGACCTGGCCCATGTCGCCCCCGACGACGTGCTGCCGGACGCGACCGGCAGCGGCGAGTCCCAGGCGAACCTGGAACAGCAGGTCGAGCAGGCGATCACCGAGACGGTGCGACGGGTCACCTCGCGCGGCTACGTCCGCAACCAGCTGCTGGTGCTGCCGGGCGGTGCCCAGGAGGTCCAGGCGACGGCACAGGCGGTGGCCACGGGAACGGACGGCACCCCGGGCGGCGCGCTGGGCTTCGCCGCCGAGACCGCTTCGCCGCCCGTCGGGGTCCAGACCGCAAGCTTCGTTTCGCAGGAGGTGTCCGTGAGCCGGCGGATCGGGGACGAGGTCGACCTGCGCCTGGAGCGCATTCGCGAAGCGCGCATGAAAGGCTACGAGGGCGATGCCTGCGGCGAATGCGGCAACTTCACCCTGGTGCGCAACGGCACCTGCCTGAAGTGCGACACCTGCGGCGCCACCAGCGGCTGCTCGTAAGCCCCCTCGACATCTTCCGGCAGGGCCGTTGCGCGCGCCATAGGATCGAGACGATCCACTGTACACCTATTGTTTGAGGGAAATCCGGTCCTGCAAAGCCAGCGAAGCTTTGCAGGACCGCCCTTTTTTCGGCCTTAACCTTAGAGATTAACAACTTATTAAGAGCTGGAGGGTTACCACCGGGGCGAGTAACAAGAGAGGTGTCTCGGCAGCGACCGGGCTTGTCTTCACCGGCTTGCCATGATCGTGCCCTGGCTTTGTCATGGGCGGCCGATATCAGCACTCCCTATATGTCGCTCAAGCGTTCGACAGTGAGGACCCAATGGCTAAGACCTGGACCAACAATCGCGAGCCCAGACTCGAGGACCTTCTCGAGGACGAACTGACCTGGAAGCTCCTGGAGGTGTCGGGGTCGACAGTCGAACAGCTGCGTCGCGAGATGACCGAGGCGCGCGCGCGCCTGCTGGCCCGTACCGAGTCCAAGGCCGCCTGATCGCGCTTTGCAGGATCGCAACGACGCGAACCTTCGCTTCCACTTTCCTTCCCGCCTCCCGCTCGGCTAATCTCCGCGCGCCGTGAGCGACCGCTTGCGGTCGTCACCACACACGCGAAAGCCGAGAGGGAGGAGAGCCGCGCCATGGCCGGGTCGATCGACGCGAAGCTGAAGGAATTGGGCATCGAAGTTCCGGAGCCGGCGGCCCCGGTCGCGAACTACGTGCCCTTCGTGGCCGTAGGCAAGCTGGTCTTCATTTCCGGTCAGGTGCCGTTGGTCGACGGCAAGCCGCAGTACATCGGCAAGGTCGGCACCACCTTCTCGGTCGAAGAGGGACAGCAGGCCGCGCGCATCTGCGCCATCAACCTGATCGCTCAGATGCGCGCCGCGGCCGGCGGCGACCTGGACAAGGTCAAGCGCGTCGTCCGCCTGGGCGGCTTCGTCAATTCCACCCCCGACTTCACCCAGCAGCCGTCGGTCGTGAACGGAGCCTCCGACGTCATGGTCGAGGTCTTCGGCGACAAGGGCAAGCACTGCCGTACGGCCGTCTCGGCCGGCGCCCTGCCGCTGGACGTGGCGGTCGAGGTCGATGCCGTCATCGAGTTGGAATAGCCCGTCGGCGACCGGAACCTTCATGCCCCTAGACGCCCGATGAGCGCGGAACCCCAACAGGAAGTTCGGGAGTTTCTCGCCGAGTTTCCGGATACCCAAGCGGTCGACGTGATCTTCGCCGACCTCTCGGGAGTGGTGCGCGGCAAGCGCTATCCGGTGGCCGACCTGACGCGCATCTACAGCCAGGGTCTGGCCTTCCCGGCCTCCAGCTTCCTGCTCGACACCGCCGGCGCCAACACGGATGCCGGCGGCAAGGGCTTCTCGGACGGAGATCCAGACTGCTTCGCCGTGCCGATCCCCGACACCCTGGACCGGGTGCCCTGGTCGGCGCAGCCGCTGGCCCAGGTGCTGCTGACCTTCCGGGAGCGCGGCGGCACGCCGCTGTTCTTCGAACCGCGCAACGTGCTGGCGCGCGTGGCCCAGCGGCTGAAGGCGGAACTCGGCCTGACGGCCTGCGTCGCCTTCGAGCTGGAGTTCTATCTGATCGACCGCGTGCGCGGCGCGCTGGGCGCACCGCAGCCGCCGATCTCGCCGGCGACCGGCGAGCGGGACCGGGCCACGCAGGTCTATGGCATGGACCAGGTCGACGCCTTCGGCACGGTGCTGACCGACATCGTCGAGAGCTGCAGCGCGCAGGGCGTTCCGACCGGGGCCATCTCCGCCGAGTACGCGCCCGGCCAGTTCGAGATCAATCTGCGGCACGTGGAGGATCCGCTGGCCGCGGCCGACGACTGCGTGCTGTTCAAGCGCGCGGTCAAAGGCGTCGCCCGCAAGTACGACATGCAGGCCACCTTCATGGCCAAGCCCTACCCGGGCGAAGCCGGCAACGGCATGCACCTGCACGTCAGCCTGTTCGACACCGAGGGACGCAACGTCCTCGACGACGGCGCGGGCGGGATCAGCGACAGCTTCCGCCACGCCCTCGGCGGCCTGCTGGAGTCCCTGCCGGAGGCCATGGCCTTTCTGGCGCCGAACATCAATTCCTTCCGCCGCTACCAGCCGGACATCTTCGTGCCGATCCGCCGCTCCTGGGCGCAGGAGAACCGCTCGGTCGCGCTGCGCGTGCCGCTCGGCAGCGGCAGCGCCACGCGGGTCGAGCATCGAATGCCCGGTGCCGATGCCAATCCCTACCTGGTGCTGGCGAGCCTGCTGGCCGGCATGCACCACGGCATCGCCAAGCAGCTCGACCCCGGCCCGCCGGCCAAGGGCAACGCCGCCACCGCCTTCGACCCCGCCCTGCCGATGCGCCCGCGCCGCGCCCTGGAAAAGCTGCGGCGCGGCAAGATCCTGCGCGACTATCTGGGCAAGGACTACGTGGACCTCTACGTCCAGGCCAAGGAAGCCGAGTACGAGACCTTCGAGGCCGCCATCACACCACAAGAGTACCAGTGGTATCTGCTGGCCGACTGACCGTCACGGCGATCGGTCTTGCGCGAAGCAAGTAACTCGACGCTGGAGCAGGGCCTTCCCAGGTGGGATCGCTTCACTTCCGCCCAGGACGATCGCGCTCCCGCCGAAAAATTCTTCCACGATCTCAGGCGGTCGGTCGGCGTCAGCGAAGCTCAAACATGCCTACCCGAGAGGGGACGGTCGGCAAGAAAAGGGCAGGCGCCCAAAGGATCGAAGGAAGCGTGACGCCGCCGCCGGGCGTGGCTACCCCGGAAACACCAGTTCCACCTCGGTCCCCTTGCCTAGCTCGCTCTCGATCTTGAGGGATCCGCCATGAAGTTCGATGAAACTCTTGACCAGGGGCAGGCCCAGGCCGGTCCCCTGGCGACCACTGGTCGCGACGCTGCCGATCTGGCCGAAGGGCTGCACGGCAACCGCGATATCCTCCGGCGTCATTCCAATGCCGGTATCGCTGACCCTGATGGCGACGCCTCCCGGAGGCTTGGCATCCTCCAGCAGCACCGCACACAGCCGGACAGATCCGCCGGCCTTGGTAAACTTGCAGGCGTTCGACAGCAGGTTGACGATCATCTGCTTAGCCGCCCGGCGATCCGCCATCAGCATCAGGCCGTCGTTTGGCAAGCTGGTCTCCACCCCCAGGCCCCGCCCCTGCGCGAGGCCGGCGACCAGCGAGACACACTCCTCGACCAGGTCCTTCACGTTCAGCGATTCGGGGACGATCTCCATCTTGCCGGCCTCGACCTTCGCCAGATCGAGGATGTCGTTGATAATCGACAGGAGATGAGCTCCGCTGTCGTGGATCGACCGCCCGTAGTCCCGATACTTCTCGCTCCCTAACGGCCCCAGGTGCTCGTCGGCCAGGAGAGAGGAAAAGCCCAGGATCGCGTTTAGCGGCGTACGCAGTTCGTGGCTCATCATGGCCAGAAACTCGCTTTTCGAGCGGTTTGCCTCCTCCGCGCGCTGGCGCGCGATCTCGGCCGTCTCCCGTGCCTCGGCAAGCTTGCGGTTCGCTTCGGCCATTTCGTTGTGCAGCTGCTTCATCTCGGTGATGTCGTGCCGCAAGGAGACGAAGCCCACGCCCGGAACACGCTGCTCGTGCACCAAGTGCCAGCGGCCGGCGGTTTCCTGCTCGAAAGGAACGCCCGCAGCCTCGTGCAGTCGCTTGAGGCGTTTTTGAAGGTAGGCCTCGGGATCGCTCTGCGCCAAGGGATCGCGTATGACCCCGGGGGCCGCCATGGAAAAGCGGATCACATCGAAGAAGTGGCAGCCGTCCAGGACCTCGAACGGCGGCATGTAGGGAAAGAACGTGCAGTAGGCCCGGTTGTAGTAGAGCAGCCGGTCGTCGGTGTCGTAGATGACCATCGCTTCGGGGAGTTGTTCGATCGCGATCCGCAGCAGCGCCTCGATCCGCTCCTGCCCGGCCGGCTCGGTCCTGGGCCGCAAGGTCGCGATCAACCGGTCTCCTTCGGCGAGTTCGAGACGCCCGACACCGACATGGCAAGCCACGCGCGATCCGTCGGCGCGCAGCAACACAGCGATCTCGTTGTCGACCCGCCAGGTGTCCGACGGCTGCGGTCCTGCCAAAAGATGGCCCGGCGGAAGAGCGCGGAGCTCAGCCGAGGTATAGCCCAACAGTTCGGATGCGGCCTCGTTGGCTTGTACGACCTGGCTGCCGTCCGTCGTCAACAGCAGTACGCCAACCTCGCCACTCGGAGACTTTTCCCGCCCCTCCGACTGTTGTCGGTTCGATCGGCAAGGTCCCAAGCGCTTCCCCTCTTCGCCTCGTCCTGGCGGCTTTGCCGTTACGCTCGTTGCGCGGCCCGGTCAGAAACTGCAACCCCTTTCATCCGAAAGAATTGTCCGCAAAACTCTACCATAGGATTAATAGCATTTCTCCGGATCACGATCAAAATACTAGAGTATCTGCAACCGGCCGGGCAGCAATGGCCGCGCTTCTTCGCGGCGCTGGAGCCGGATCGTCTTAGGCGGAGGCGAAAAAGACTCCGCCTGAGACGTGAATCGCCCTCTAGGCCAGACCCTTCGCCTCGAGCAGGGCCTCCAGCGCAGCCGTATAGTGCTGCCAGTAGGTATCGCCGCGGTCGGGATCGCCGTCCGCCTGAGCCTGCTGGATCGCCGCGCTCAAGGCGGCTGCATGTTCCGGCCAGGTAAAGACGCCTTGGTCCGCCAGTTCGTGGGTCAGGGCAAAGACCCGCGCCTGCCACGGTTCTTCGAAGGGCCGTCCGCTGTCGGCGATCAAGGCGTCGCTCATACGGCCGGCTCCAGATAAGGCTCGAAACAGTCGACGCGTACCGAGCCAGGACAAGCCTCGGGGCCCCAGATGTCCACGGCGTCGAAGGCGACGGTATAGAGATGCTCCGGTGCCTCTCCGCCGCCCTTGGCATGGGTATCGGGAAAAACATGGGCTCCATGCAGCAGGACAATCTTGCCGGGACGGCCGCGGACATAGCGCGGCAGACGCGTATGCCCCGACGGTGCCATGACCTTCGCGACGACCGCATCGCCGATGGCAAAGGCGGGCGGGCGCTCGGACGCTCTCTGCACCGGGCCTCCCCTGGCCAGCGTAGCCGCCACCTCCGCCGCCTGCAGGACTCGCGGCACGGCAGCCGCCGGCCGTTCCGCCCGGCCGCGCTCGATCTCCCTCCGGCTGCAGAGACCCGATTGAACCAACAGCGTCTCGAGACCGTGCAGCCAGACCTGGAAGTAGCTCTTGCCCAGATAGGCGGCGGGCGGCTGGTTTTCCCGAGCGTAGCGGGACATGTCGAGATTCCAGGCGCCGGTCGCCCCCATGGCCAAGGTCAGTCCGAAAACACGGCGCTCCCAATCCGATTTGAAGATCGGCGCTGTACCGCCGCGCGAGGTCGCATCGGGCTCGACCGGCCCGAAACCCTGCATGCCGCCAAGGTCGTGGGCCCCGTTCATGCCGCCGGCTCGGCCGGCAAATCGGCCGGCGACTTGGCAAGGCCGGTTCCGATCATGGAGTCCCGCGTGACCAAATCCGCCAGCTGCTCTTCCGTCCAGCCCTCGGTCCCGGCCGGCCGTTCCGGGATGACCAGGTAGCGGATCTCCGCCGTCGAATCCCAGATGCGGAACTCGGTATCCTCCGGCAAACGAACCCCGAACTCCTCCAGCACGCCACGCGGCTCCAGCACGGCGCGCGAGCGATAGGCCGCCGACTTGTACCAGGCTGGCGGCACCCCCAGCACCGGCCAGGGATAACAGGAGCAGAGAGTACAGACGACGAGGTTGTGCCGGCCCGGCGCGTTCTCGACAGCCACCATGTGCTCGCCCTGGCGCCCACCGAAGCCGAGCTCGGCGATGGCTCCGGTCGCATCCTCCAGCAGGCGCTGCCGATAGTCGGGATCCGCCCAGGCCTTGGCCACCACCCGAGCGCCGTTACGCGGTCCGATCTTCGATTCATAGGTTTCGATCAGGGCGTCCACCGCCGCCGGATCGACATACCCCTTCTCGACCAGCAGCGCCTCAAGCGCCTGCACGCGTTTCATCATGGGGTCGGGACCGGCGTCATGATCGTGGCCGTGATCGTGGCCGTGATCATGGGCCTGCGAATGGCTGTGGTCGTGATGCGCGCCCGCCATAGAAACCTCACTCCAAGGCACTTGTTTACACGCAAGTTTGACCGGGAGGCGCAGTTCGTATCAAGAGGCACCCAATTAACTTTTTATTTATGTGTTGAATTTCCTATTGACCTGCCAGCGTCGTACAAGGATGCTGACGATACAGCGCCGCTTTGAGGCTCAGCTTGCGGGGCGCTATACAAATACCAGCTAAAGCGAGTGGGACAGGTCCCGCCGCTCAAGCCGCGCCGGGGCTTTTTTTGTGCCCAAAGTGCGGTCTGAAGCGGCTCTCCCCTTCCCGGCATCGCAGAGCCTCGTGTCGAAACGGGCCTCTGCGGAGGCCGTAGCGAAGCGAGGAGAGTTGTTATGTTGACCCGTCGTATCTTCTTGTCCCTGGCCGGCGCCGCCATCGCGACGGCCGGTCTCGTCACCGCGGATCCGGTCGCAGCCGCCGCGGCCCAAGCCGAGGAAGCGCCCGCGCGCATCGGCATCGATTGGGCCTACTACAATCCCGTCGCCATCCTGCTGAAGAACAAGGGCTGGCTGGAAGAAGAGTTCGCCGAAGACGGCACCGAGATCCGCTGGGTGCTCTCGCTCGGCTCCAACAAGGCGCTGGAATTCCTGCGCGGCGGATCGCTCGACTTCGGCTCCACCGCCGGCGGCGCCTCCGTGGTCGGCCGTGCCACCGGCTTGCCCATCAAGGCGGTCTACGTCTACTCCAAGCCGGAGTGGACCGCCCTGGTGACCCGGGCGGACAGCGACATCCGGAGCGTGGCCGATCTGCGCGGCAAATCGGTCGCCGTCACCCGCGGCACCGATCCGCACATCTTCCTGCTGCGTGCCCTGGCCGAGGCCGGCCTGAGCGAGGACGACATCAAGCCGGTGCTGCTGCAGCATCCCGACGGCTTTCGGGCGCTGGAGCGCGGACAGGTGGACGCCTGGGCCGGTCTCGATCCGCACATGGCCAAGGCGGAGCTGGAATCGGGCGCGAAGCTGTTCTTCCGCAACGCCGACCTCAACACCTACGGCATCCTGAACGTCCGCGAAGCTTTCGCCGAGGCCTATCCCGAGACTGTCGCGCGCGTGCTCAAGGTTTACGAGCGGGCGCGGCGTTACGCCCTGGAAAACCCCGAAGAACTGCAGGCCGGTCTTGTGGAAGCGGCGAAAATCGACCCCGAGGTGGCGGCGCGTCAGCTCGAGCAGCGGACCGATATCACCAATCCCGTCGTCGGTGAGGCCCACCGCGAAACCTTCGTCGCGACCGGCAAGGTTCTGCAGGACATCGGCGTGATCAAGAGCGACGTCGAGATCGAGACCGTGGTCGATCAGTTGATCGACAGCAGCTTTATCGCACGGCAGGCCGCAGACAGCGGTACAGCCAGCCAGAGCGCAGAGGCCGGCCCGGCGAACCGGGCCGCCGAGTGATGGCCATCGAGGAGACCGAGCGGCGCGTGACACTTGGCTGGCGGGAGACGGCGGCGAAAGCCGCGGTCTTCTCCACCCTTCGTCTCAAAGGCCTGCTTCTGCCGCTGGGCCTGCTGCTGGCCTGGGAGGCAACCTCTCGTCTTGAGCTGATCCCCGCCTATCTCCTGCCGGCGCCCGGCGAGGTGTTCGGGGAACTGGCGGCGCTCTGGCGGTCCGGCGACCTGTTCGACCATATCCTGATCACAGGCTGGCGGGTGGCGCTGGGCTTCGCCGTCGGCGCGGCGGCGGCGACGGTCCTGGGAGCGCTGACCGGCAGCTCGCGCCTGCTGCGAGAGCTGCTCGACCCGACGATCCAGGCGCTGAAGGCTGTGCCGTCCCTGGCCTGGGTGCCGCTGTTCATCCTCTGGTTCGGGATTTTCGAGACCTCCAAAGTGCTGCTGATCGCGGTCGGCGTCTTCTTTCCGATCTATCTGAATCTGGTGACCGGCATTCTCGGCACCGACCGCAAGCTGGTCGAGGTCGCCAAGGTCTGCGGCCTGTCGCAACTCGACCTGGTGCGGCGGGTTCTCGTGCCGGCCACTCTGCCCAGCTACCTGACCGGGTTGCGGGCCGGGCTGGCGCTGGGCTGGATGTTCGTCATCGCCGCCGAACTGATGGGGGCCAGCGAGGGGCTCGGTTTCCTGATGATCGACGGGCAGATGACAGGCCGGCCGGCCGTGATCATCGGCGCCCTGATCCTCTTCGCCCTCGCCGGCAAACTCTCCGACGCCCTGATCGAGGCCGTCTCGAAACGCCTGCTGTCCTGGCAGGACGGCTACGGCGAAACCCAGGAGACCCCGAATGCTTGACATCACCTGTCTGGGCAAGACTTTCGAAGCAACGGCCGGCGCGGCGCACCGGGCTCTGGACGGCATCACGCTCAGCGTCGGCCAGCATGAGATCGTCTCCCTGGTCGGGACCTCCGGTTCCGGCAAGTCGACCCTGCTGCGCATCGTCTCCGGCCTGGAGGCGCCAAGCAGCGGAAGGGTCTCTCTGGACGGTCGTGCGGTCGAGGGCCCGACGCCGGAGGTCGGCATGGTGTTCCAGGAGCCGCGCCTGATGCCTTGGCTCAGCGTCCGGGAGAACGTGCGTCTGGCCCTGCTCGACCTGCCGAAGCAGGAGCAGGAGGCACGCATCGCGGAGGCGTTGGACGACGTCGGGCTCAGTCGCTTCGCCGAGGCCTATCCGCGCCAGCTTTCGGGCGGCATGGCACAGCGCACGGCGATCGCCCGCGCCCTGGTCCGGCGCCCAAGCTTCCTGCTGCTGGACGAACCCTTCAGTGCGCTCGATTCCTTTACGCGCCAGAAGCTGCAGCAACATCTGCTGGCCCTCTGGGAGCGCTCGCGCTTCACTCTGGTGTTTGTCACCCACGATGTGCTGGAGGCCGTTACACTGTCCGACCGTATTCTGGTGATGCGCGGACACCCCGGCCGTATTCACCGCGAGATCCGCGTCGACCTGCCTCGTCCACGTGCGCGCACCGCCCCCGAGGTCCGCGCGTTGGAGGAAGAGATCGTCGCCGCACTCGACCTAACCTGAGGAGACGAAGCAGATGAGCGAGACCGTCACCGCCGAGGAACTGAAGACGCTGCAGGCGCCGCTGAAGTCCCGGTACCGCGAGAATGCCGAGGCCGGTGTCGTGACCTTCCGCGCCGAAGGCCGCCTGGAAGAGGGGATCGCCTGCAAGGTGGATACCGGTCGCGCGCTGGTCGAAGCCGGCTTGCATCCGGCCGCCGGGGGCCTGGGCGACCAGGCCTGCTCCGGCGACATGCTGCTGGAGGCGCTGGCCGCCTGCACCGGCGTCACCCTACGGGCCGTCGCCACGGCCATCGCTTTCGAGCTGCGCGGCGGCCGGGTCGTCGTGGAGGGGGACCTGGACTTCCGCGGCACGCTCGGCGTGGACAAGGAGGCCCCGGTCGGCTTCCGCGACCTGCGTCTCACCTTCGATCTCGAGACCGACGAGCCGCAGGAGCGTATCGACCAGCTCCTGAAGCTCACCGAGCGCTTCTGCGTGGTGCTGCAGACGATCCGGCAGGCGCCGGAGGTCAAGACCGCACTCGCACTTCGGGAAACCGCCTCCGCCTGAAGCGCCATCGCCTCGGAGAGAAGCGCTCTCTAAATCTATCGTCAGAATAGGAATCACGCCTTAGGTGGGATCGCCGAGGCGAGTCCACCAAGGCGATGCTGTTCCAAAGCCGATACTTGAGAGGACGGCCGAGACCGAGGGCCGTCAGCCGCAGTCGGAGGGAGGCAGCGGTCGCAGCGACCGCTGCGATCCCGTTGACATGGCCGTGAGGTCTTCGTCACAGCGGCCCGAGAGGAAGGCCTTCAGTCTGTCGACTCCGCTTGGACGGCTGCTCCTGCTAGACTGCTGGAAAAGACGAACGGGTCTCGTCGCGCCGGCCGGCGGCCAAGAAACCCGATTGAGGCTCCGCAGATGGCACTCTTCTCTTCGCGATCTTGCACGGCAAGGCGCACCCCTGTTGCGCGGTATTCGAGCTACGCGACAGGCGCCTTTCTCTGTCTGACACTTCTGAGTCTGGCACTTCCGGCCTTTAGCCAATCTGCCGCCGCTCAGGAAGTGGTCGCCCATATCGACGCCGTGACCGGTCAGGCCTTCGTGAGCCGCGATGCAGACCGCCTGGCGGCCGAGGCCGGACTGAAGGTGCATCGCCTCGACGAAGTCATGACCTACGGCGACGGTCGCCTGCGGCTCAACTTCCGCGACGGCACCGTGATCACCGTCGGCCCAAACTCTCGTGTGCTGGTGCAGCACTATCTCGACACGCTCGGCGGCGCCGACAGCAGAGCGCCGCTTCTGACGCTTGTGGTGGGCATCCTGCGTGCCGCCGTACCCAAGATCGGATCGCTCGGCTGGTCCGTGCAGACCCGGGCTGCCGTCGCCTCCTCACGCTCGACCGAATGGATCATGGAAGCACGCGGCGAAACGACCTCCCTCGTGGTTATCGCCGGCCGCGTGGACGTGATGAATGGAGCGGGCGAGGCGCTGCTGCTGACAGGCGGCGAAGGCGTCGATATCACGCTCGGCGCGCTCATGCCGGCGACCGCGAGCCGGTGGGCGGCGGCCCGGGTGATCGCCTTCGCGGAGCGCACGTCGCTACGCTAGAGCGCGATCGCCTTGGCTGGAAAAGGAACGGAGAGCAAAGCCATGGAGGGCCGGGCGGCGGATAGGCAGCACCAGCGCGCGTCTCGCCTCGCAACGGCTACCGTCGGTCTGCTCGCCGGCCTCCTGGCCTTCGCCTTCCTGGACGCTCCGGCCATGCAGCGTCTGGAGGCCCCCACCCTGGACTGGCGGTTCCTGCTGCGCGGCCCGGTCTCACCGAGCGACGACGTCGTGCTGCTGCTGCTCGACGAACCGAGCCTGCAGGCTTTGGGCGGCTGGCCCCCGTCGCGCCTTCACCTGGCACAGGCCGTCGAGCGTCTCAGCTCCGCCGGCGCGCGGGTGACCGTCTTCGACCTACTGTTCGCCGAAAGCGGCGCGACTCGGCAGGACCGGCGGGCCGACGCGGTTCTGGCAGAGGCCATCGCCGAAGCCGGCAATGTCGTCTTGGGCTACGCTTTCGTCTTCAACGGCAACCGCAGCAGCCTTTCCGGTGCGGCGGAACCGCCGGCGATGGCGGCCTTGCAGCACTATCGCACCGGCCCGGCTGCCGCGAACAGACTGCCTCATGCCAACGGCGCCGTTCTTCCTCCGGCGAGCCTGAGCGAAGCCGCAGCCGCCATCGGCCACATGTCGGTGCTGCTGGAAGCCGACGGCGCCTTGCGCTGCGAAGCCACGGTGGTGGCGCTGGGCGATGGCTTCTATCCTTCGCTGGCTCTGCAGGCGGCGCGCCTCTTTCGACGCCTGCCGCCCAGCGAACTGACCGCGGACCTCGGCCAATCCCTGGAACTCGGCCGCCAGCGCGTCGACCTCGACAGCCGGATGCGCCTTCCCGTCAACTTCTACGGATCGGGCGCCCCTGGATCGGAAAGCGGCTTCCGAAGCTACAGCCTAATCGACCTGCTGCAGGGACGCGTGCCGGCGGAGGGGCTGCGGGACAAGGCGGTGATCGTCGGCAGCACGGCGATCGCCGCGGCGCCGGTCTTCGTCACGCCCTACGATGCAGCGCTGCCCTCTGCCGTCTATACGGCCACGGTGTTGGACAACCTGCTGCAGGATCGGAGTCTGAAGCGCCCGGACTGGCTGCGCGGACTCGATATTCTGGCAGCCGCTCTCGGCGCCGGCCTGGCCTATGCCGCCGCCCGTCGCCTGTCGCCGACCGTCGCACCGCTGGCCTTCCTGCTGCCGGGCGGGCTCTGGGTCGCCCTGGCCTACCTCGCCTTC
>JANQPZ010000110.1 GCA_028285215.1 Rhodovibrionaceae bacterium
GCCAGCCCCGCGGCCGCATACTGCAGGACGGCCCCGGACCGCAGGTCGACCTCGGCGCAGAAGCGCTTCTGATAGACCACGCCGAACGTGATGGACAGCAGGGCCACCAGCGCGCAGACCACGGCGTCCAGGCCGAAGCCGGCAAAGAGCGTGCCCGTGCCGGCGGGCGCCAGCTTGCCCGACAGCACCAGGGCGACACCCGCCAGTCCCAGCACCAGGCCGAGCCCCTGGCGCAGCGTGACCTTCTCCCCCAGCAGCGGCCCGACCAGCGCCGCCGTCAGCAGGGGCTGCAGCGAGACGATCAGGGCCGAGAGACCGGCCGACATGCCGAGGGAGATGGCAACGAAGACGCCGCCCAGATAGCCGCCGTGAATCAAGAGTCCCACCACGGCGACATGCCCGGCCGTGGTCAGGTTCGGCCAGACCGCGCCGAGCAGCAGCGCCGCCGGCGCCATGATCGCCACCACCAGGGCGAAGCGCACCGCGAGGAAAGTGAGCGGCTCGACATAGGGCAGCCCCAGCTTGGCCCCGATGAACCCGGTGGCCCAAAGGCAGACGAAGGTCGCCGGTGCCAGCTTGGCGGCCAGGGCCAAAGACCGGGCGGCGGTTTTCGACGCAGTGCTCATCGGCGAAGCGCTAGCACGCGGGGCCGCGCAAGGCACCCGGCCGCACTGCATAACGCCTATGACGGATCGCGCGAGAGGCGCAGCGGGCGAAGGCCCCTACCCGCCCAGCTTCTCGCGGAGGAGCTTGTTGACCAGGCCGGGGTTGGCCTTGCCCTGGGTGACCTTCATCACCTGGCCGACGAACCAGCCGAGCACCTTGGGGTTGCCTTCGGCGACCTGCTGGGCCTGGCCGGGATTGTCGGCGACGATGGTGTCGACGATGGCCTCCAGCTCGCCCGTGTCGGTGATCTGCTTCAGGCCCTTGGCCTCGACGATCTCGGCGGCCGGCTTGCCGCTCTCCCACATCTCTTCGAAGACCTCCTTGGCGATCCGTCCGGAGATGGTGTCGTCGGCGATCAGGTCGAGCAGGCCGCCCAGCTTGGCGGCATCGACCGGCGCCGCCTCCAGCCCGACGCCCGAGGCGTTGAGCGCGCCGAAGTAGTTCACCGTGACCCAGTTGGCCGCGATCTTGGGGTCGCGCCGGCCCTTCGGACCGCCCTCCACCACCGATTCGTAGAAGTCGGCGCTGGCCTTCTCGGCCACCAGCACGGCGGCGTCGTAGGCACTGAGGCCGTAGGTCTCTGTGAAGCGCCGCTTCTTGGCGTCCGGCAGCTCCGGCAAGGCCGCCCGCACCTCCTCCACCCAGGCCGGGTCCAGCTCCAGCGGCAGCAGGTCGGGGTCGGGGAAGTAGCGGTAGTCGTGCGCCTCCTCCTTGGAGCGCATGGAGCGGGTCTCGCCGCTGCGGTGATCGAACAGCCGGGTCTCCTGCGCGATGCTGCCGCCGCTCTCGATCACCTCGATCTGGCGGCGGGTCTCGATCTCGATGGCCTGCTGCACGTAGCGGATGGAGTTGACGTTCTTGGTCTCGGTGCGCGTGCCCAGCGCCTCGCCGGGACGGCGGACCGAGAGGTTGACGTCGCAGCGCATCGACCCCTCGTCCATGTTGCCGTCGCAGGTGCCCAGGTAGCGCAGGATCGAGCGCAGCTTGCGCAGATAGGCGCCGGCCTCCGCCGCCGAGCGCAGGTCGGGCTTGGAGACGATCTCCATCAACGCCACGCCGGCGCGGTTGAGATCGACGAAGGTCTTGTAGGGGTCCTGGTCGTGCAACGACTTGCCGGCGTCCTGCTCCAGATGCAGGCGCTCGATCCCGACCTCGCGGGTCTCGCCTTCCTCCAGGTCCAGCAGGAGGGTGCCCTCCCCGACGATGGGATGGGCGTACTGGCTGATCTGATAACCGGCCGGCAGGTCGGGGTAGAAGTAGTTCTTCCGCTCGAAGACCGAGAAGTGGTTGATCTTGGCGTTGAGGCCCAGGCCGGTTCGGATCGCCTGCTCGACGCAGACCCTGTTCAGCACCGGCAGCATACCCGGCATGGCGGCATCGACCAGCGACACCTGGCTGTTCGGCTCGGCCCCGAAGGCCGTGGAGGCCCCGGAGAAGAGCTTGGCATGGGAGATCACCTGGGCATGCACCTCCAGGCCGATCACCACTTCCCAGGGTCCGGTCTCACCTTCGATCAGGCTCATCGCGTGCCTTCCTCACAAGAGCGTTCGCGTTGTCTTACTCCGCCTCTGCCCCGTCGAACAACAGCGCCATCTCGAACTCGTCGTGATAGCGGCCCTGCACCTTGAGGGCGCGGGGCTGGCGGCCCCAGACGACGAACCCCAGAGTCTCATAGAGGGTTCTCGCCGGAACGTTATCGACCTGCACGGCCGTCATGATCTGGTCGATCCGCGGCAGGCCGCGGGCGTGGTCCACAGCCGCCTGGCAGACCGCGCGCCCGAAGCCGGCGCCACGCGCCTTGGGCCGGGTATAGACGCCGATCAGGAAGGCCTTGTGCAACAGATGTGCCGGCAGGCCCCACTCCGCAGCCGTGACGCAGGCGGCCGTGGCGATCAGCCGCCCCTCCCGCCAGGCCCCGAAGACACCCGCCGTCTCCAGCATCTCCGGCCAGTGGTGCGGCGGCTTGCCCGCCGCGTCCGCATAGCTCTCGCCGAAGGCATCAGGGTGACGGCGCAGCCCCTCCAACCGCAGGTGCCGGTAGGCTTCCGCTTCCTCCGGACCCAGCCGCCGGATCTCCCCAG
>JANQPZ010000115.1 GCA_028285215.1 Rhodovibrionaceae bacterium
ACCAGACCGGCGTCCGCGGCGGAGAGCGCCTCGATCGGAAGCGACCCCTCCACCTGGCGGGCGATCACGGCCAGGGTCTGGCCCGCATCGCGCTCCGCCTCCGTCTCGCCGACGCAGACGATGGGGGTCAGCCCGCCGGCCAGCGCGGCCTCCGCCTTGGCACGCACCGTCGCGTCGTCCTCCCCGTGGTTCTGACGCCGCTCGGAGTGCCCCAGGACGACGAAGCTGCAACCGATGTCGGCAAGCATCGGCGCCGAGACGTCACCGGTATGCGCGCCGGAGGGCGCGGTATGGCAGTCCTGCCCGCCCAGCGCGATACCGCTGCCGACGATGGCGTCGCGCACCGGCCAGAGCAGCGTAAAGGGAGGACAGACGAGCAGATCGCAGGCCGGCGGCGGCGGATCCCCGTAGTCGGCAGCCTGCTGGGCGCGCTGCGCCAGGGTTTCGGCCAGCTTGAGGCCATCGGCCGTCATGCCGTTCATCTTCCAGTTCCCGGCAATCAGATTGCGCCGCATGCGTCCCCTCCCCCTTTGGCCGTGAGCCCCGCTCCCCGCGAGCAGGCGCAGGCCTTATCACGAGTGAGTGAGTCCGGGCCAGCCGTTGAACGGCGTGGCGACGGCGAAAATCGATCCGGCGCGACGCTTCCGGCCAGAGGGCTGCCCAGAGGGCGGCGGCGCCCCGTCGTGTCGCCGTCTGCGGAGGCTCGGCGCGCTTTCCTTAGCGATTTCCCTTACTGCGTTCCTACATTAGGATCGGCGGCTTCTGCGAGGAACGCTCGGCGACCTGCACAGACCGCCAGCACCATCGATCACTTGTCCATCTAACGGAACGCGAGACCTATGAATCTCCTGCGCGGCATCGTCGCCAAGATCTTCGTCTACACGCTCTTCGGCCTCCTGATCGTCAGTTTCGCGATCTGGGGCGTCGGCGACATCTTTCGTGGCGGCGGCCACGGTCAGACCGTCGCCACCGTGGGCAATCAGGAGATTCCGGAAGCCGAGTTCCGCAGCCTGCTGGCCCAGCAGTACAGCGTACTGCGCCAGCAGCTGGGCAACCAGCTCGACCCGGAGATGGCGCGCGCGATCGGCCTGCCGCAGCAGGCCCTGAACGGCCTGGTCGTCGACGCGATGTTCGTGCAGCAGGCCGACGACCTGGATCTGGCGGTGACGGAGGATACCCTGCGCGCGGCCATCCTGGCGGACCAGCGCTTCCGGGACGCGCTCGGCACCTTCGACCGGAACCGCTTCCAGGCCTTCCTGCACAACCAACGGCTTTCGGAAGCGCAGTTCCTGGAGCGGCTGTCCGCGCAGGTCATACGCGACCACGTCGTCGGGGCGATCGGCAACGCCTCGGTCGCGCCGCAAGTCCTGGCGGAAGGCCTCTTCCGCTACGAAGCGCAGACGCGGGTCGCCGACTACCTCGTGCTCCCGGCCAGCGCTCTGGAGGAGATCGCCGAACCCGACGCGACGGTTCTGCAAGCCTTCTACGACGAGACGCGGAACGCCTACATGGCGCCGGAGTACCGGACGGTCACCTTCATCGATCTCGGCCCGCAGGCCCTGATCGCGGAGATGTCCATCGGCGAGGAGGAGCTGCGCCGCGCCTACGAAGAGCAGGCGGATACGCTCGGCACACCGGAGCGCCGCGCGGTCTCTCAGGTCGTCTTCGACGACGAAGCGGCGGCTGCGGAGGCCGCCCAGCGTCTCCAGACCGGCGCCGACTTCGCGGCCCTGGCCGAAGAGCTGACCGGCGAACCCCCGGTCGAGTTCGGCCTGGTGGCGCTGTCCGACCTGCCCGACGAGCTCGCGGCGGCGGCCTTCGGTCTGACCGAAAGCGGAAGCAGCCAGCCGGTGGAAACCAACTTCGGCTGGCACGTCATGCATGTCGCCGAAATCCAGGCCGGCGAAACCCCCGGCTTCGACGAGGTGCGCGACGCGATCCGCGAAGAGCTGCTGTTCGGCCGCGCGATCGACGAGCTGATCTCCATCGCCAACCAGCTCGACGACGAGCTGGCCGGCGGCGCCACCCTGGAGGAGGCGGCGCAGACGCTGAACGTGCCGATCGACAGCCTGGATGCCCTCGGCCGGGACGGCACCGACCGGGACGGCCGGATCCTCGAGGGACTGGCCCAGACCCAGAGCTTCCGGGACGCCGCCTTCGCGACCGAGGCCGGGGAGACCTCCCTGCTGCTGGAAACCGACGAGGGCGGCTACTTCATCCTGCGCGTCGACGGGGTGATCCCGCCCGCCCCCCGCCCGCTGGCGGAGATCCGCGACCAGGTCGTCGCGGACTGGATGGCCGAGGAGCGCGAGGCCCTGCTGCTCGAACGTGCCGGCGGCATCGTGGCGCGGCTGCAGGAGGGGCAGACGATCCAGCGCGTCGCCGAGGCCGAAGGTCTGCAGGTGCAGACCACGGCGCCGCTGACCCGCACCGAGGCAGATCCCGGCGCGACGCCGAGCGCCCGCCTGCCGGGCCAACTCTTCGGGCTGGAGATCGGTCAAGCGACCATCGCCGCCGGCGAGGACGGCCAGATCGTCGCCGTGCTGCGGGAGATCATCGAGGCCGATCCGGCCGCCGCGGAGGCCGAGGTCGCCGCGCTGCGCAGCCAGCTCGCGACGACCCTGGCGGGCGATCTTCTGAACCTCTACGGCACGCAGCTCCAGCGCGACTACGGCGTGCAGATCAACGAGGCGGTGATCGACCGCGTGCTGGCGGACTTCTAGGGATCATGCTCTGCACGCCCGAGCTGCAGGCCTTCAGCAGCGTCTACGCGGCCGGCCGGCCGCAGGTCGTCTTCACGCGGCTGATCGCCGATCTGGAAACGCCGGTGTCGGCCTTCCTCAAGCTGACCGACAACCGCCCCTACTCCTTCCTCTTCGAATCCGTCGAAGGCGGCGCCACGATCGGGCGCTACTCCTTCATCACCATGAAGCCGGACCTCATCTGGCGCTGCGGGCGCGCGGGGACGGAAATCAACCGTCGGGCGCGCAGCGACCCCAATGCCTTCCTGCCGATCGAGGGGCCGCCGCTGGAGTCCCTGCGCAGCCTGATCGCCGAAAGCCGGATCGCGCTGCCGCCGGAGCTGCCGCCCATGGCCTCCAACCTGATCGGCTACATGGGCTACGACGCCGTGCGGCTGATGGAGCGCCTGCCGGACGACAACCCGGACGCCCTGGGCATTCCCGACGCGCTCTTCGTGCGGCCGACGGTGACCGCCGTGTTCGACCGGGTCGAGGACGTGGTGACGGTGATCACGCCGGTCTGGCCGCGCGAGGGCGTGGAGGCCGCCGCGGCCTACGATCTGGCGCGGGAGCGGCTGGCCGAGGCGGTCGAGGACTTCGGCCGCTCCCTGCCCTACCGCCGCGAGCGGGCCGAGACGGCCGACGCCCTGCCCGCCCCGCAGTCGAACATGACGCCACAGGCCTTCTGCGGCATGGTCGAGCAGGCCAAGGACTACATCGCTGCCGGCGACATCTTCCAGGTGGTGCCCTCGCAGCGCTTCGCCCTGCCCTTCAAGCTGCCGCCCTTCGCGCTCTACCGCGCCCTGCGCCGTCTCAATCCCTCGCCGTTTCTCTTTTTCATGGACTTCGGCGATTTCGCCGCCGTCGGCTCCTCGCCGGAGGTGCTGGTGCGGCTGCGCGGCGAGACCGTCACGCTGCGGCCTTTGGCCGGCACCCGCCCGCGCGGCGCCACGGCCGAGGAAGACCGCGCCCTTGCCGAGGATCTGCTGAACGACCCCAAGGAACTGGCGGAGCATCTCATGCTGCTGGACCTCGGACGCAACGACGTCGGCCGGGTGGCGCAGATCGGCAGCATGCAGGTGCCGGCGCAGTTCGTCATCGAGCACTACAGCCACGTCATGCACATCAGCTCCACCGTCGAAGGCAGGATCCGCCCCGGCCTGGACGCGTTGGACGCCCTGGTCGCGGGCTTTCCGGCCGGCACGGTCTCGGGAGCGCCCAAGGTGCGGGCGATGGAGATCATCGACGAACTGGAGCCGGAGCGGCGCGGACTCTATGCCGGCGCGGTCGGCTACTTCGGCGCCGGCGGCGACATGGACACCTGCATCGCCCTGCGCACCGCCCTGATCAAGGACGGCACCATGTACGTCCAGGCCGGCGGCGGCGTGGTGGCCGACAGCGACCCGCAGGCCGAATTCGAAGAGTCGGTCAACAAGGCCCGCGCCCTGATGCGCGCCGCCGAAGAGGCGCTGCGCTTCGCGCGCGCGGGTTAGGCTCATATTCAACGCCTATTGCCGCGATCAATTTGCATTTGAGGGATATTTGCGGTAAAATGATATATAATTAGTTCGGGAAACTTTGCTGACGCGTGAAGTTACTGGTGGATCTGTGAGCACGATCAACGAGAGCTCTACTTGATACTTTTCTCTTCGTGTTTGCAATCGGGGGAGCCGGGTGCACGCCAACTCCAGCGCTTTCGCATTGGACGAACTGGTGGGCTGCCTCTATGAGGCAGTCATGGACGAGGCGCTTTGGCCAGTCGTTCTTGAGCGAATCGCCCAAGCGTTCGGTGCCCGAGCGATTAATCTACAGCTGGTAGACAGTCAATCGGGCGCAAGTCTACGGAGCCTTAGTCACGGCATCCCAGAAGAACGGATGCAGGATTATCAAAACCATTACATTATGGTTGATCCGCGTGTGAGCTATGGGCTCAAGCATCCGGACCGTCTGATCTACGATTATCTTCATACCAGTGAAGCCGAGATGGACCGCGACCCGTACTACGCGTGGCTCGAGCAGGGCGACTTCCGCTACTATTTGGCCGGTACAGTTCTTCAAGATGATGCGGTCCAAGCTTTCGCGGCTCTGCAGCGCTCGCCTAAGCAAGAGCATTTCTTGACAAAGGAGATCGAGCGCTTCGGGCAGCTCGTTCCCCATCTGCGCCGCGCCATGCAAATCGGTCGGCTCGTCAATCATTGCGATTTGCGACTTTCCGCAAGCGAGGAAGTGCTGCAGAGCCTTACGCTTGGAATCGTGATTCTCAATCCTAGTGGTAAAGTTATCTACGCTAACGAAACGGCTTCAAGATTAGCGACAGGCGACGGCCTGACCTTGACTTGTCATGGAATTGCAATTGCAGATCGCGCAACCGCCGGTCATCTTGGACATTTACTCGGATGCCTTTTGCGCCCAGGAAGTGACGTTCCGAGTCCTGGCGGGCGGCTTGTCGTGCCGCGACAGTCGGGCCGTCGCCCTCTAATCCTTACCGTGTCGCCGCTACCAGCTCGGACCCATGCTTTTGGTCTAGAACGCTCCGCCGTCCTAATTGTCATGCACGATCAAAGCGAACAGGCGATTCTCGACCCAGGTCTACTTCAAAGCCTTTATGGGCTTACAACCTCTGAAGCCAAGCTCGCTATTGCCATCTCCGGGGGAATGAAGCTTAAACAGATTTCCGATTCAACCGGACGGTCTTCAGAAACTTTGCGATCTCATCTCAAACAAGTTTTCGCCAAGACGGGCACGCACAGTCAGGCTGAGCTGGTATCTTTGATGCTACGAACCAGCTCTTCGAACGGCCGGGCCGAGACTGATATAGAATAGCGCGCTGCAGTCGTTCCACGCGTCGTCTCCAAAAGTCTCTCCAATTCTATGTCGCGGTAGTAGCAGATAGCTCTAACAGACAGGATAGCGCTGCGCCTCCCCAGCTTTGAGCCACATCCAGTGACGCACCGGGTGACTGATAGAAGCTGCGGACCAAGCGCATCACCGCTTTACTGAGGTACGTCACTCCCGGCCTTTCCGGAGCCTTGAAGCCTGACAGTCACGTCCTCGCTAGCGACACGAGTTCCTCACCCATATGGGGGAAGACAGCACTGCTCCTCTTCATCTCATAATCATGCATTCGATCAGAGATCGAAGTATGGGGAGGGGAGACAGGGCATGGTGGTTTCAACACGCTTTAGAATGGCATTCCGCGCGGCACTACTGACAGGAACGCTTTTGACGTTCCCGTTTGCAGCTAACGCAGCCGTCATAACCAGCGGCTCCGCAAACCCCACCGTGAACAATGCCGGCGACGCTAGCGTTGCGGGTGACCTGGAGATCGGGGTCTCAGGTAATGGAACCTTGAGTGTGGATTCTGGCTCGACGTTAACGGTGAACGACGACCTTTTTCTAGGGCGAAACTCTGGATCGCGGGGCACGGCGTCTGTCACCGGGAATGGTTCTACAATTCGTACGATTGGACCGGATAACAGCGTCCAGGTTGGGTTTCGTGGGCAAGGCTCTCTAACCGTCAACAACAGTGCAAAGATTGAAACACTTCAGTTCGAAGTAGCGCGGGAAGGCGCCGGTAATGCTGTAATTTCGGGAGAAGGTACAAAGGTTATCGTATCGACTGAGTATGGAGGATTCTCGAACCCTGACTTAGATACGATCGGTGGTCTCGTCCGCGTTGGACGGGAGGCCGGTAGCAATGGTCTCTTACGACTTGAAGGCGGGGCCGATATGGAGATCCGTGCCGGAGCAACTTTCAATACTGATAGTGTTGGAGCCGGACTTCAAATTGCACAGTTCGACGGAAGCACCGGCCGACTAGAAGTAGATGGTCCGGGCACAACGATTTCACTGTCACAGACAAGGGATGCTGACGAGTCTGCAGGTGAGTTCGGTCCGTACTTCCAAGTCGCCAGCGGTGAAGGGGCAAGCGGCGAACTTTTGATTACAAACGGCGCGGTCATTTCGATGACTGGTGCCGAGTCCTACTTCGTCGTTGGTCAAGGTGGCAAAGGAATAGCCACGGTAGCGTCCGGCGGGTCTATAACCATTGATGGCACACCCGTCGGCAGTGGCGAGGGATTGGTGACGGCTCTCGATGTCGGCCGAAATGGTGCATCGGATGGAACGCTGAACATCGATGGCTCCGGTTCGCGCGTCGCTATCACCGGAAATGAGACCTACGTCAGTATCGGTCGATGGGGACAAGGCGAGGTCAACATTACCAACGGTGGGCGTCTGGAAGGACTTGACCTGAGTTTGGGAGACCGCGCCAGTGGCGTCGGTACACTCAACGTCGACAGTCAGTCTCTGGTGAGGCTGGAAGGCCAGAACCAAGGTGCGCAGTTCGGCGCGTTCATGGGAGTCGGCCTCGGCGGCTTCGGTACGGCCAACATCGAGGGGCGTGTCGAGATCGGCAGCGATACTGGCGCACTGCCGGGTTTTACGGTCGGAGGCCTTAGCAGCGACACCAGCAGCAGCGACTTCAAAGGAGGCACAGGCGCACTCAACTTGACGGGACCCGATGCGTCGATCGCCATCAGCGGGCGACCCGGCTCCTTCAACATCGGTGGCACAGGGACGGGCACCCTGAACATGAGCGACGGCGCCGAGATTACAGGCGCGCTGCTTGGGACTTTCGGAACGCAAAACGGCTCTTTTTTCAGCGGCACCATTGACAACAGCAGCATCCAGCTCTCCGGCATCGGCGATGCCGGCAGCGGGTTCGAGGGTCAGGGCGCTTTCCTCTCGGTCGGCCGGGGCGGCGATGGGACGCTCGGCCTGACGAACAATGCGTCCATCACCATCGATCCCGGCGGCACCGTGGCCGAAGGCGACGGCGCAGGCTTTCAGATCGGCGGCTCTACCAACCTACCGGCTGGCGGTACCGGTGTCCTAAACGTGGATGCCTCCGAGATACGCGTGCGCGGCGATAATGCGCAGGCGTTCATCGGCGTAAATGGGCTTGGCCGCCTCAACATTACCAACGGCGGCCAGGTGGTAATGGAAGATGCTGACGAGGCGGCAGACAATGGCTTGCAAGCCTTCGTAGGTTTTGATCAAGACGGCAGCGGCTTCGTAACGATCGACGGTGCGGGGTCTGTACTGGATGTCGGCGAAGACTTCTTTATCGGCCAGAACGCCGAGGGCGAAGACACCGGATCGGGCATCGTGGTCGTGAGCAATGGCGGTGAGCTGCGTGCCGAAACGACGACGATCGGGACAAACGGTATCCTCGGCGGCAACGGCAGCGTGACCGGAACGACCATCGTCAACGGCGGCCTGCTCGCGCCGGGTCTGTCGCCGGGCACGCTGACCTTGGAGAACCTCGTTTTCAACAACGGCATACTTCAGTTGGAGATCGAAGCCGACGGTCAACAGGATAAGCTGATCGTCGAGGGAACATCGATCCTGAACGGTCAGATCGAGTTCATCTTCGGAGAAGGCGTCCAGCTCAGTGAACTCGATCTTGACGATTTCATTCAGGCGTCTGTCGGCGGCAACATCGTCTACGGCGAAAACCTGTCATTCAAAGCGGCCGGCTTCGTCCTTGGCAACTTCGATCCCGAAAGCGGCACACTCGAAGTCGCTCCCGTGCCCCTGCCGGCAGCAGCTTGGTTCCTGCTCACCGCGCTTGCCTCGATCTTCAGCCTGCGCCTGTTCCAACGTCGCCCCTCCCAGGCATGATGAAACCCCTTATAAGACTAACTGCCTCCATCTTTCTGGCGGTCATGCCTCTTCAGAGCATGGCCGCCTCTTCTTCCGGCGACTTCGCCCTGAAGGGATACGGTCAGCAGAGCTGCAGCGATTTCTTGGCAGCAAGGGAAACCGCGAACACGGAGTACCTTCGCTTCGGTAGTTGGATGCTCGGCTATCTATCAGGCTACAATCAGTTCGTCGAAGATACGCTGGATATCGCTCCGTGGCAGAGTGCGGATTTTCTGGCCGCCGTCGTCGCCAACATCTGCCGCGCCGATCCCGATCTGACGTTTTTCGCCGCTATCAACCAGATGACTACAGCCCTGGCGCCACAACGAATCACAAGCGATCCGGGACGACAGCAGATCGGAACAGGCGAGACCCGCGCAGAACTCTACTCAACCATGATCCGACGCCTTCAAGTGCAGCTAACGGAACGAGGTTTCTTCATTGGGGAGGCCAATGGAGAATACAACAGCATTACGGAGGCTGCCGTGAGAGCTTTTCAGGCCTCGGAAGAAATCGACGAGACCGGCTTGCCGAACGAGCAGACGCTCTATCTACTGTTTCGGTAGATATCCCTGCTCTCTCATCAGGTCAGAGTGTAATCGTCTCGGTGACTGTCGTCCTCCTGCCGATGAGGCCCTGCGCTCTCGCCCTGACCGCACGGCGGACATGGTCGATGGCGGCTGCCGCCGTTACGCCCGCCGGATCAACCGCGGGATCGTAGGCCGTGACGGCCATCGATCCGAGCGGCAAGCGCGCCAAGGCGGCATCGATGACGGCGCCGACCTGATCCGGTGCGAGCCCGCCCGGTGGACGGAAGTGATTGGCGGGCGCCACGCCGGCGTCATGGACGTCGAGGTCCAGATGCAGGTGCAAGGAGCCGATCCGTCCGGCCAGGGCGGCCAGCGCAGTCTCGAGCGCCGCCGCTGCGCCGGCCTCACCAATATTCGCGGCCTCGACCACGGCGATGGCGGAGTCGGCCAGCAGCGTTGCCTCTTCGCTGTCCAAGTCGCGGGGATACCGGCAAGGACGACCCGCTCGTCGGGCAGAGCCGCGAAGCCCGGAATGGAGTGCGCCAAAGCCGACCAGGCCCGTCCCGTCAGGATGGCCACGCCCATCCCGTCCAGAAACCCGCTCTGCGAGGTGTCGGGCGTGTTGATGTCGCCATGCGCGTCGAGCCAGAGCACGCCGGCCTCCGCACAGCCCAGTCCGGCGACCGCACCGACCGTGGTGTTGCAGTTCCCGCCGAGGATCACCGGCAGGGCGCCAGCGTCGCGCGCCACCCGCACCTCCTCGGCAACCGCCCGCATGGCCGCGAAACCGACAGCGATCTCGCTCGGAAAGGCCTCGCCCAAATCGATGCGCCGCAGCTCGACGCTGTGGCCGTCGGCCGCGAGCGCCGCGGCCAGCCCCTCGCCGAGCAAGCGGTCCGGGCCGCGGCCCATACGCTTTAGTTTCTGTCCGGAATCGTAGGGAGAGACGATCAGACGAACCTGCATGCTTCCTCCGGCCTGCATGCTTCCTCCGATAAGCCGCGCCCCGCCCTGGGCAGGATGCGCGCGCCGCTTAGGCCGAAACGCACGCCGGCCGTGGCTCAGGCCGGAGCATCCGGCAGGTCAGACGCTGGAGGGCGATCCTGCTCTAGTGACTGAGGATCTGGCTGAGGAAGAGTTTGGTGCGGTCGGACTGCGGGTTGTTGAAGAACTCTTCCGGCTCGTTCTGCTCGATGATCTCGCCGCCGTCCATGAAGATGACGCGGTTGGCCACCTTGCGGGCGAAGCCCATCTCGTGGGTCACGCAGATCATGGTCATGCCCGACTCGGCGAGATTGATCATCACGTCCAGCACCTCGGAGATCATCTCGGGATCGAGCGCCGAGGTCGGCTCGTCGAACAGCATGATCGCCGGATTCATGCAGAGCGACCGGGCGATGGCCACGCGCTGCTGCTGACCTCCGGAGAGCTGTCCCGGATACTTCAGCGCCTGCTCCGGGATCTTCACCCGGGTCAGGTACTGCATCGCCACTTCCTCGGCCTCGCGCTTGGGCATGCGCCGCACCCACATCGGCGCCAGCGTGCAGTTCTCCAGCACCGTCAGGTGCGGGAAGAGATTGAAGTGCTGGAACACCATGCCGACTTCGCGCCGCACCTCGGCGATGTTCTTGACGTCGCTGGTCAGTTCCACGTCGTTGACGATGATATCGCCGCGCTGGTGCTCCTCCAGACGGTTGATGCAGCGGATCAGCGTGGACTTGCCGGAGCCGGAGGGCCCGCAGACCACGATCCGCTCGCCCTTGTTGACCGTCAGGTTGATGTTCTTCAGCACGTGGAACTCGCCGAACCACTTGTGCATGCCGACGATGTCGATGGCGACTTCGTCGCCGACCTGCATGTTGGCGCGGTCGACCTGCCGATCTTCGGGCAGTCCGGCGTTCGGGGCTTGTAGGTCGCTCATGACGTCACTCCAGCGGCTCTGACCGGCAGCATCCGGCTAGCGTCTATATCCAGTGTCGAGCTTGCCCTCAAGGTAGATCGAGTAGCGCGACATGCCGAAACAGAAGATGAAGAAGACGATCCCGACGAAGGCATAGGTTTCTTCGAAGAAACCGATCCAGGCGGCATCGGTGTTGGTCGAGCGGGCCACCTGCAGCAGGTCGAGGATGCCGATGATCCCAAGCAGGGTGGTGTCCTTGAACAGCCCGATGAAGGTGTTGACGATGCCCGGGATGACGATCTTCAGCGCCTGCGGCAGAACGATCAGGCGCATCGACTTGGCATAGGTCAGCCCGATGGCGTCGGCCGCTTCATACTGCCCCTTCGGGATCGCCTGCAGGCCGCCGCGCACCACCTCGGCCATATAGGCCGAGGCGAAGAGGGCCACGCCGATCAGCGCCCGCAGGAACTTGTCGAAGTTCACACCCTCCGGCAGGAACAGCGGCAGCATCACCGAACTCATGAAGAGGATGGTGATCAGCGGCACGCCGCGCACCAGCTCGATAAAGGAGACGCAGAGCATCCGCACGATCGGCATCTTCGAGCGCCGGCCGAGCGCCAGCACGACGCCGATCGGCAGCGAGGCCGTGATGCCCACGACGCCCGAAACCAGCGTCGCCAGCAAACCGCCCCACTTGTCCGTCGACTCGACGATCAGGATGACGCCCTCGAAGATCGCCTGTCCCGCGACGAAGAGCAGGAAGGCGGCCGCCAGGCTGCAGGTCGCGGCCAGAGGCGCCCAGACGCGCCATTCCACCTCGTCGGTCCGCCCGCCTGCATGCTTCAGCACCTTGGCCAGACCCAGACCGAAGATGCCGGCCGTGACCAGCCACCAGAGCGGCGCCAGCCCGAAGCCGAGCAGATAGAGACGCCCGCTCGTGAACTGACTCACCGGACCTTCCCTCACCTGGATCCGGTCGCCGGGGCGCAGGTCGTCGCGCTCGGCGGCCATCGCCGGCGTGACCTGAACCTGCGAGACGGTCGGCTCGAAATCGACCATTGGCCGGTCGCCGCTGAAGCCGAACAGCACCAGCATGGCGACCAGCGGCGCCACGTAGGCGAAGGGCAGCAAACGCGATCGTCCGGAGATGTCGCGCATCCAGATGATGGCGCCGGCCGCGATCAGGATGATGACGCCAAGCACGAGGCGCATCGGCGAGGCGGCCAGGTTCACGCCGGTCAACAGGTAGTAGGCGAGGAAGGGATAGGCCGCCGCGAAGTAGAGCAAGGGCTTGCGGTACGGCAAGCCGGTGAACAGCAGCGGCGCCACGGCGAACACCAGGCCGATCCCGGCCAGCAGCGGACGCCAGTTCTCCGAGCGGTCGTAGAAGCCGGTCATGAACAGCACCCAGCGCTGCTTGATCACGACCCAGCAGGCGCCGTCGTAGGCACCGCCCCAGTCGATCAGCGGCTGCAGCTGAGTGAAGAGAGGTTCCGCGGCCGCCACGCTGCCGGCAGCGACCGCCGCCTGCAGTTGGGGGAGCAGGTCCGCTGGCCGCACCCCCGCCATCACCGGTTCGAGCGAGGCCGGGATCAGCTCGGGCGGCATGGCCTCGTAGCGCTGGACGAAGATGGCGAGCGAGCCGGCAATGTTGTCGAAGGCGCTGTCCGCGAGGCGCTTGCTGACCGTGGCGGCGGCCGCGGCCTCCTCGCTCAGGCCCGGCGCCTGCGGGTCCAACGCGAAGTCGTCGGCGTCGAAGGCGGCGATGTTCGACCCGATCAGGCCGGCCGTGCGCCCGAGGTCGCAGAGCCGGCGGTCCTCGCCGCTGACCACCGCGTCGATGGCCACCCAATTGGCGATGGGCACGACCACGGCATAGATCGCCAGCGCGGCGATCAGGGTCGCGATGGTGTTGATCGGACCCGAGAAGAGGTTGCCGCGCAACCAGCCGACCAGGCCGACGGTCCCGGCCGGCGGCGGCAGATCGGGATGCTGACCCGGCTTGTAGACCTGGCCGTCGTCTTGGGGAACTTGGCTTTCCGACATCACCATGGCCTCAGCGCTCCACCAGGGCGATACGGCGGTTGTAGATGTTCATGAAGAACGAGATCAGCAGCGAGATGGTCAGGTAGACCGCCATGGTGATGACGATGCATTCGACCGCCTGCCCCGTCTGGTTCAGCGTGATGCCGCTGAGGGTGGCAACCAGCTCGGGATAGCCGATGGCGACGCCGAGCGAAGAGTTCTTGGTCAGGTTCAGGTACTGGCTGGTCAGCGGCGGCACGATCACCCGCAGCGCCTGCGGAATGATGATCAGACGCATGGTCCAGTTCGGCTTGATCCCCAGGGCGTAGGCCGCCTCGGTCTGGCCGTGGCTGATCGCCAGAATGCCGGCGCGGACGATCTCCGCGATGAAGGCCGCCGTGTAGGTCGAGAGCGCGAGCAGCAGCGCCACGAACTCCGGCGAGATGGTAAAGCCGCCGATAAAGCGGAAACGGCCGAGTTCCGGCGTCTCGAAGTCCAGCGGCATCCCGGCGGCAAAGTAGGTCAGCACCGGCAGTCCCAGGATCAGGGCGGTTCCGACCCAAAAGACCGGGAAGATCTGGCCGGTCGTCTCCTGCCGCTTCTTCGCCCAGCGCTTCAGCGTCACCGTGCCGATCACTGCGGCCAGCATGGCGATCGGGATCGCGATGAAGCCGGGTTCGAAAATCGGTGCCGGCGCTTGCATGCCCCGGTTGTTGATGAAGGCGCCGAAGCCGAGGTCGATGGATTCCCGAACCGTCGGCAGCGCCAGCATGACCGCGTACCAGAAGTAGATCTGCAGCAGCAGCGGAACGTTGCGCACGATCTCGATGTACCAGTAGACCGCCTTGCTCAGCAGCCAGTTCGGCGTCAGCCGCAGCACGCCGAGAATGAAGCCGAGAATGGTGGCGATCACGACACCGACGGCCGCGACCAGCAGGGTGTTCAAGAGACCCACGATGAAGGCGCGGCCGTGGGTGTTGGTCGGCCCGTACTCGATCAGCGTGTTCTCGAGTTCGTAGCCGGCTTGACTCCACAAGAACCCGAAGCCGGTGGCGATGCCCCGGTTCTCCAGGTTGACGGCGGTGTTGTGAATGATGAAGGCCAGAAAGGTGCCGGTCACCCCCAGGGTCAGAGCCTGGAAGAAGACTGCACGGAAACGCTGGTCGGTCCAAAGCGACCCCAGCGCTTTCTGGTCTTGGGCGGCCGTCTCGACAGCCATAGTTCGGCACCCCCCGCATCTTCGGAGACAGAGCCCGGCGGCTCCGCGCCCCGAAAGCGCGACTTAAGCCCAAAGGCGGCGGATCGAAGGCTCTCGACGCGCAGGTTGCTCCCACGTCGCCGCACCGCACCGCCTGGCTTGCTAAGCTGAGTCGCGGACGAGGGCTCTACGCTTCCGGTCGCTCCCAGATCGACCGAAGTCCCCTTCGTCCCAACCTTCCTGCCGCAGCTCCGCATTCACGGCAGAACGTCTGTCGCGGAGGCCGGCTCTTCAGGCGACGGATCGCAGGAGAGCGGCTCCCAAAAAGCTTTCGGGCCGCAGCCGGAGAAGGGTGCGGGCCGGTGCCATTACCGGAACGGCGGCGGGGAGAGGACGCCCCCGTCGTTCCAAAGGGCGTTCAGACCGCGCTCGAGACCGAGCGGGGTGTCGACGCCGATGTTGTTCTCGTAAACCTCGGAATAGTTACCGACCATGGTGATCACGTTGTAGGCGAAGTCGTTCGACAGGCCGAGCATCGCACCCAACTCACCCTCGCTGCCGAGCAGGCGGCGGATTTCCGGGTTTTCGGAGTCCGTCATGTCGCTCGCGTTCTCGGAGGTGACGCCGAGCTCTTCCGCCGTGACCATGGCGTTCAGCACCCAGCGCGCGATATCGCCCCACTGGTTGTCGCCATGGCGCACCAGCGGCCCCAGGGGCTCCTTGGAAATGATCTCCGGCAGGATCTTGTGCGCCGAAGGATCGCTCATGGAGGACCGCTGGGCAGCCAGACCGGAGGCATCCGTCGTGTAGACGTCGCAGCGGGCGGCCTCATAGGCTTCGCGGGCCTGGTCGGCGGTGTCGACCGTGACCGGCTCGAAGCTCATGCCGTTGGTGCGGAAGTAGTCCGCCAGGTTGAGCTCGGTCGTGGTGCCGGTCTGGATGCAGACGCTGGCGCCGTCGAGTTCGAGGGCCGAATCCACGCCCAGGTCGGTGCGGACCATGAAGCCCTGGCCGTCGTAGTAGTTGATGCCGACGAACTCGAACCCGAGGTTCACGTCGCGGCTGAACGTCCAGGTCGTGTTGCGGGCCAGAAGATCGATCTCGCCCGACTGCAGCGCGGTGAAGCGCTCCTT
>JANQPZ010000116.1 GCA_028285215.1 Rhodovibrionaceae bacterium
TCGCGACCCTGCCCCACCTCACCGGTGTGCCCGGGCGCGTCGAGCCGGTCGGCGCCACGCCGGCCGGCGGTCACGTCTATGTCGACTACGCCCATACGCCGGATGCGCTAGCCGTGGTGCTGCAGGCCGGGCGGCCGCATGCGACAGGTCGCCTCTGGGTGGGGTTCGGTGCAGGTGGAGACAGAGACCCCGGCAAACGACCGCTGATGGGTACGGCAGCGGCGGCTCACGCCGACAAGGCCGTCGTGACGGATGACAATCCCCGCAGCGAAGACCCCGCCGCGATCCGCTCGCAGATCCTGCAGGCTTGTCCCGACGCGATGGAAGTGGGTGACAGGCGAGAAGCCATCGAATTTGCGCTTGCCCGGCTCGACGCGGGTGATGTGTTGGTAATCGCTGGGAAGGGTCACGAAAGCGGCCAGATCGTAGGCAACAACGTCTTGCCGTTCGACGATCGCGACGTCGCCCGCACGGCCATGGCACAACTGGCCGGAGGACAAACATGACAGAAGCGCTCTGGAGCGCAGAAGAGGCGATTGCAGCGACCGGCGGGACCGGCCCGAGCGGCTGGCAGGCGCATGGAGTCTCCATTGACAGCCGCACCGTTCTGGTCGGCGATCTCTTCGTCGCGCTCACGGGTCCGAATTTCGACGGCCACGACTTCGTGGCCGAAGCCCTGGCCAAAGGGGCGGCCGCAGCAGTGGTGCATCGCAAGCCGACGGACGTCGCTGCAGATGCGCCGCTGCTGTCGGTCGACGACAGTCTGGAGGCCTTGCGTGCGCTGGCCAGGGCGAGCCGCGCCCGGACCAAGGCCCGCATCTGCGGTGTGACCGGATCTTCGGGCAAGACCTCGACGAAGGAAGCGCTCAAGGCCTGCCTGTCCCCGCAAGGGGGAACCTTTGCCAGTGCCGGCAGCCTCAACAACCACTGGGGTGTGCCGCTGTCTTTGGCACGGCTGCCGAAAACCGCAGACTACGGCGTTTTCGAGATGGGCATGAACCAGGCCGGCGAGATCGCCGAGCTGTCCGATCTGGTCCGCCCCGACGTTGCGGTGATCACCACGATCGGCCTGGCCCACATCGAGTTCTTCGGAAGTCAGGAAGGCATCGCGAATGCCAAGAGCGAAATCTTTCAGGGGATGAGCCCGCAAGGTACGGCGGTGCTGCCGCGCGACGACCGCTTCTATGATCGGCTGGTCGCCAGGGCAGCCGAGGCTGGCGTGACCAAGGTGCTCTCTTTCGGACAGCACGAAGAGGCCAGCGCCCGACTGGTCAAGATGGACCTCTATGCCGCCTGCAGCGCCGTTCAGGCAGAGCTGCGGGGCAAGCCGCTGGATTTCTGCATCGCCTTGCCGGGCGAGCACTGGGTGACCAACGCTCTCGCCGTGCTCTCCGCCGTGTCCGCGCTCGGCGCGGATCCCGTGCGCGCGGCGGCGGAATTCGCACGACTGCAACCGGTCTCGGGGCGGGGCGTGCGGCGCAAGCTGCAGTTGCCCGGCGGCGGCCAGGCACTTCTGATCGACGAGAGCTACAACGCCAACCCCGACTCGGTAAAGGCGGCCCTTGCCGTACTCGGCCGCTGCCAACCCGAGGGTGCGGGCCGGCGCATCGCGGTGCTGGGCGACATGCTGGAGCTGGGCGCCCACGGCCCCGCCTATCACGCCGATCTTTCCGAAGCCGCAATGGAGGCCGGGGTCGATCTCGCATTCCTCTGCGGACCGCTGATGGCGCATCTGGCCGGCGCCCTTCCGCCCTCGCGGCTGGCTGCGCTCGCGGCAGATTCCAAGACGCTGGCACCTCTGGTCGCGGAAGCGCTGATGCCCGGCGACGTGGTCCTGGTCAAGGGATCTCTCGGCAGCCGCATGCGCGAGATCATCGCAAGGCTCGATGCCCTGTCACCGGACGCGAGCGCTTCCTCCGATCACCTGGCCGTGCCGCGCGCGGCCAACGGCGGCTAGGGGGAGTAGCACAGCGACATGCTTACTCTGCTGGTCCCCTTTGCGGACGACTTCCAGCTCTTCAACCTCTTCCGCTATCTGACGTTCCGCAGCGGCGGCGCGGTGCTGACGGCGCTGCTGATCTGCTTCCTGCTCGGACCGCGGGTCATTGCCTGGTTGAAGCAGAAGCAGCGCGAAGGCCAACCGATCCGCGAGGACGGCCCGCAAAGCCATCTCCTGACGAAGAAGGGCACGCCGACCATGGGCGGCGTGCTGATCCTGCTGTCCCTGGCGGTCTCGACCTTGCTGTGGGCGGACCTGACCAATCCCTACGTCTGGGTCATCCTCTTCGTGACCATCGGCTACGGTGCGATCGGCTTCGGCGACGACTACCTGAAGCTGACCCGGCGCAGTCACAAGGGGCTGTCGAGCCGCGGCAAGCTGGCGGTTCAGATCGTCATCGCCGTGGCGGCGACCGCCTGGATTATGGACATCGCGCCGCCGGAGATGGATCGCCACCTGGCGGTTCCCTTCTTCAAGGACTTGTTGATCAACCTGTCCTGGTTCTTTCTGCCCTTTGCGGCCTTCGTGATGGTCGGCGCCTCGAACGCGGTCAACCTGACGGACGGCCTGGACGGACTGGCCATCGTCCCGGTGATGATCGTCGCCTCCTGCTTCGCGCTGATCGCCTATCTGGTCGGCAACACCGTCTTCTCCAATTACCTGCAGATCCATTACGTCGCCGGCACCGGCGAGCTGGCGGTTTTCTGCGGTGCGCTGGTCGGCGCCAGCCTGGGTTTTCTCTGGTTCAACGCACCCCCCGCCATGGTCTTCATGGGCGACACCGGATCGCTGTCCTGCGGCGGTGCGCTTGGCGGCATCGCCGTGGTGACCAAGCATGAACTGGTGCTGGTGATCATCGGCGGTCTGTTCGTCCTCGAGACCGTGTCGGTGATGATCCAGGTGCTCTCCTTCAAGGCGACCGGCCGACGCGTATTCCGCATGGCCCCGCTGCATCATCACTTCGAGCAGAAGGGCTGGGCCGAGCCCACCATCGTCATCCGCTTCTGGATCATCGCCTTCGTGCTGGCGCTGATCGGCCTCTCCACCTTGAAACTGCGATGAGGGGAGGCGCGCGATGATCGAACTTCCCTTCTTCCATGGCCTGCCGGTCGGAGTGCTCGGGCTCGGACGATCCGGCCTGGCGGCGGCGCGTGCGCTGCAGGCCAGCGGCGCCGAGGTCTGGGCCTGGGACGACAGCGAGGACGCCCGTGCCCGCGCGGCGGAGCGCGGCGTGCCGCTGGTGGATCTCCACCGCTGCAACTGGCAGGAGCCGACATCGCTGATCCTCTCGCCGGGCATCCCGCACAGCCATCCGGCACCGCACCCGGTCGTCGAACTGGCGCGCGAAGCCGGGGCGGAGATTATCGGCGACGTGGAGCTGCTTGGCCGCGCCCAACCCGATGCGCGCTACGTCGGCATCACCGGGACCAACGGCAAGTCGACGACCACGGCGCTGCTCGGCCACATGCTGCAGCTTTGCAACATCGATGCCCAGATCGGCGGCAACATCGGTTTGCCGGTGCTGGAGCTGGCCCCCGCCGGCAACAGCGGCAGCTACGTGCTGGAGATGTCGAGCTACCAGCTGGAGCTGACCTTCTGCATCACTTTCGACGTCGCTCTCCTGCTTAACATCACGCCCGATCATCTGGAGCGCCACGGTGGGTTCGACGGCTACGTCGCCGCAAAGAAAGAGATTTTCCGCAGGCAAACCAGTCCGCGCACGGCGATTCTCGGCCTGGACGACGAGACCTGCCGAAACATCCACGACGAACTGGCCGCCGTCGGCGACCAGCGCGTGATCGGGATCTCCGCAGAGCGCGAAGTTCCGGGCGGCGTCTACGTCCTGGACGGCGTTCTCTACGACGATCTCGACGGACAACGCGTCCCGGCGCTCGACCTGCACGAGGTGCCCAGCCTGCCGGGGCGCCACAACTGGCAAAACGCCGCCGCGGCCTACGCGGCCGGCCGCGCGTGTCAGGTGGCCGGCGCACCGCTGGCCGCATCGATCCGGTCGTTCTCCGGCCTGCCCCACCGGCAGGAACGTGTCGCGGTGATCGACGGCGTCTCCTACGTCAACGATTCCAAGGCAACCAACCCGGAGGCGGCGGCCAAGGCTCTGGCCAGCTACCCGGCGATCTACTGGATCGCCGCCGGCCAGCCCAAAGACGGCGGACTGACCCCCTGCCTGCCC
>JANQPZ010000121.1 GCA_028285215.1 Rhodovibrionaceae bacterium
CGCCGGCCGGCAAGGGCACCCGGGGCAGGTTGCTGAGGTCGACCTGGACCCTGTTAGCCTGTCCGGCGGTCTGCTGCGCGGCCGCGGTTCGCTCAGCCGGTGTCGTGTGGAACTGCAGCTGGCGCGACACGATCGGCAGATCTTGTGCGATAGCTGAGAGCGGGGTCAGCGAGAGAGCCGCGAGCGCAGCTAACGCGACGACGAGGCTCGCTGAGCGTGTGGCGGTCTTGTCCATTGCTTGGGCTTGTAGCAGAAAGACGCCGGATCGGGCGAGGGGCAAGACGCGGGAGCTGGGCGACATGAAGGACATCGAGGCGGTTCTGGACTTCTGGTTCTCCGAGGCCGTCGCCCCGAAGTGGTTTGTCAAGGATTCGGGCTTCGACGCCGAGGTCGAACGCTTTCTCGGGCCGCGGCTGCGGGCGGCAAAGGCGGGCGCCTGCGGTCACTGGCCGGCGACGGCCGAGGGGGCTCTGGCCCTGGTGCTGCTGTTCGATCAGGCGCCGCGAAACCTTTTCCGCGACAAGGCCGAGGCTTACGCTCTGGATCCGCGGGCGCGGGCGATCACGCGGCAGGCGGTGGCCACGGGTCTCGATCGCCGGCTCAGCCAGCAGCAAAGGCTGTTTCTCTACTTGCCTTTGGAGCATAGCGAAGACGTGCCCGATCAGGAGCTTTCGGTCGGGCTGATCGGGCAGTTAGACGAAGACCCGGACTGGCTCGTGTATGCGGAGCGCCACCGCGAAATCGTGCAGCGGTTCGGTCGCTTCCCCCATCGCAACGGCGTGCTTGGCCGCGAGAGCACAGGGGAAGAGGCGGCCTTCCTGACGCAGCCGAACTCGTCGTTCTGACCCAGGATCAGCCGACAAGATCGGGCGGCGACTTGCCGAACAGCAGATAGTCGCCTGCGCGAACTTGGTCTCGGTGTTCGTTTGTCAGCGGGGATCCGTTCTGCTCTAAACTCTTGGCCGAAGACAAACGATCGACCGGGAGGTCTGAGCGATGCGTCGCGCCTTTGTCATTTCCGTCGCCGCCGTTGCGGCATTCAGTTTTACCGGACCGCTTGCCGCTCTGACCGACGACGAGGCGGAAGAGATTTTTCTGCAGCATCACCGGGCTATTGCCGCGGCCGAATCCTGCTACGGGATCGAGTTCAGCCAATCGCAGCAGCTGGCGATGGCGCAGGCGATCAATGTCGCCGTGGAGAACCGGATCGGCACAAGGCGTCTACGCCTGGTCGTCGAGGCCGAGGAAGAGGTGCGCGCTATGCTGCCGAGTCAGAGTTGCCGGGGCGACAGGATCGTCCGGTTGCTGGAATTCTTCGAAAGCGATTTGCGGCCAGCGCTGACGGGCGCGGAGGGCTAGAGAGCGATTCCACCAAAGGCGATCCCGACCTAAGGCTGTACCCAGGTCGAGGTCAGCTGTCCGGCTTCATCCCATGTGAAGCGGGCGCTGCGGTGGCCCTGATGGCAGAGGTAGAGCCAGTCCAAACGGCGGATCTCGCTTAGCACGATGGCGAAGTTGGCCCGCCCGGCGCGACTCTCTTCCTCCGTCGGATTGCGGTCGCTGAACACATTGGGCAAGCCGGATGTCGGCAACTCGTTCGGGCTACCCGGCGCACCTTCGGCCAGATAGCAGCGCCGGCTGAACAGGCGCGTACCCTGCCAGGCGGCGTCGGCTGCGTCGTCGCTGCGATGCACTTTCGCCTGAGCTCGGATGCGCACCTGGGTCTCTTCCGCAGCGTCGTAGAAGGCGAAGGCCACGCGCGGGTTCTGCTCGATCTGTCGGATCTTGCTGCTGCGGGCGTCGCTGTGAAAGCGCAGCAGCCGATGAGCGCGGTCGACGCCGCGCAACACCACCTTGCGCACGTCCGGACCTTCGTCCGGCGTCGAGGTCGCGACAACCGGCAAATGAAAGCCGTGCTTGCGGTTGCGTAAGCCGGCTCCCAGCAGATGCCAGACGTTCTCGAGAATGGTGCCGAGCTCCGGCTCCTCGTCCGGTTGCCAGATATGCACCAGCGTCATGCTTGCACGTCCTACACGGACCGGTTGTTCAAAGAGGTGCCGCCGTACCCGACAGTGCCCGTCAGATAGGCAGCGCGGCATTCGGTTTCCAGTGTCCGGCCCGGCGGTGGCATAGTCGCGCCCATGAGCGGGACCTTGCGACTGGCGACCTTCAATCTGGAAAGCTTCGGCGACGGCGACCGCGGCGGGCCACCGCTGGAGCCCAGGGTCGCTGCTCTGCGACCGCTGCTGCTGGCTCTCCAGGCCGATGTCATCTGCCTGCAGGAGGTCAACGCCGCGGCCCGTCCCAACGTGGCCGGCAAGGCAGACCAAAACGATCGCGGGCGCGACAGAATGCGTGGGCCGCGCCGTCCCGAGGGCCTGGAGGTTCTGCTTGCCGAGACACCCTATGCCGAGGCGGCGCGGTGCGTTTCGCTCGGCGTCACCGGAACGCACCTGGCCGACCGGCATAATCTGGC
>JANQPZ010000126.1 GCA_028285215.1 Rhodovibrionaceae bacterium
GATGGAGACTCGAGGGCGTCTGCACCTCCTCCGGCGCCACCCCGGCGGCCATCGGCCGCCAGCCGTCGGCTGCGGCAGCGCGCAAGGCGGCATCCAACCCGGCGAGATCGCTGCCGGTCACCAGACGCGCCCCCTGTGCCAGCGCCTTCGGCAGGGCCGAGGCTTCGAGCGTCGCCAGAGCCAGCCGCCGGCCATCGAGCAAGGGGAGGCGCAGCCCGGTTTCGGCCTCGGCCGCAGCGACGACAGATGCCAGGGCCGCAGGCTCCTCGGCAATCAGGGCGTCGACACCGCCGGCGATCAGTCCCGCGACTTGCGGCGTCTCCGCGGCATCGACGCGACCCAGCAGGAAACGGCGGCGCCCTGCGCCCGCCACGGCGTCGATGGCCTGACAGGCAAGCTCGGCCGCGGCGTAGGCCAGAGCGAAACCGGCATCGGCCAGGTCGCTGTCCTGCAGGCGCGGCGTATCGAGCAGCAGCACATCGGCGCCGGCCTCCAGGGCCGCCACGGCTGTCGCGCGCACCTGCACCGCACGGGTCAGGGCGAGGGCCTGAATGCAGTCGTCCAGCCCCAGCCGGTCGCGCGCCGCGTTGTTCGGCGCCTCTTTGGCCGCAAGTGCGCAGGGGTCCGCCGCCAGCAGAACGCGCAGCGCGACGGCCTGCTCCAGGCGGCGCGGGTTGATCGCTGTCGAAACCATCAGGCCGCCGCCTCCCGCAGCCTGGCCGGCGTGGCCCAGCCGAGATCGCGACAGATGTCGATGGTCAGTTCCGCTCGGTTGAGGGTGTAGATGTGGAAAGCCTCGACCCCTTCGCCCTGCAGCCGGCGGCAGAAGGACACGGCCGTCTCGACGGCGGCCGCATGATGGGCGTCGGGCTGGTCGGCGAGCGGCGCAAAGCGCGCGTCCAGCCAGGCCGGCACGCTGGCGCCGCAGCGGCGGCTGAAACTGGACACCTTGGCGAAATCGAAGACCGGCATGATCCCGGCAACGATCGGCTTGTCGATGCCGGCCGCAGCTACGCGGTCCCGATAACGCAAGAAGACCTCCGGCTCGAAGACGTACTGGGTGATGGCGTCGTCGGCGCCGGCCGCGAACTTGCCGTGCAGATGCGCAAGATCGGAGTCGCCGCCCCGGTGGTCGGGATGCGGCTCCGGATAGGCCCCGACCGAGACGTGCGTGGCGCCAAGGCGCTTGAGCGCCGACGTAAGCTCGGCCGCGCCGCCATAACCGTCGGGATGCGGCCGGAAGGCAGCCCCCATCTCCGGCATGTCGCCGCGCAGCGCCACGAAAC
The DNA here is from genome assembly GCA_028285215.1 of Rhodovibrionaceae bacterium. Classification (GTDB taxonomy): domain Bacteria; phylum Pseudomonadota; class Alphaproteobacteria; order Kiloniellales; family DSM-21159; genus Algihabitans. The sequence continues at coordinate 1,287 of JANQPZ010000126.1, forward strand.
GGGTCACCCCGGCATCGATCCAGCCCTTCGCGAGGTCGTCCGTTTCGGCCCGGCTGGCATCCACCACGGACAGGTGCGCCGCCGGCTGCGGCCCTCTCAGGCGCAGCAGACGGCGAAGGACGGCGTCGCTGCGATCTTTGGCGGAACCGCCGGCGCCGTAGGTGACGGAGAGATAGGCCGGCTGCAGCACCGCGAGGCGGGCGACGGTCGTCCAGAAGCGGTCTTCCGTCTTCGGCGACGGCGGGAAGACCTCGAAGGAAACTTGCGGCATCCGCGACATGGAGCGCCCTGTCCTCTGTTCTCGGTCCTGCGCCGCCCGCAGGCTAGCGACAAGAGGTTAAATGATCCGAAAGCGCCGACTTCTGGCGATCATCCGACCTGAATAGCTATATCAGCATATTGTTATATAGACAAGTTGAGACTTGATGAAGACGAGGCGCGGCGCGGCGGCGTTCCGTCGCCGCCTCGGGCCCTGCGCCGCGCGGCGCGAGTCAACGCAACTGATTGGAAACAATGGAAGACTGGGGAAAGCGATCAGCCGGGCAGCCGCAGCAGGTCGCGGGGATCGAGGGCCAAGCCCACCCGGTCGCCGTCGGCGAACTCGCGCCGGCCCGCCGCTTCCGCGATCACAGGCCTGTCCGTCACGCCCTCGATCACCAGCCGCGTGCGGTCGCCCAGGAACAGGGCGGAGGCGACCCGGCCGGACAGCGACGCATCCTCCGGACTGATCACCTCGACCGCTTCCGGACGGAAGAGATACTCGGTCTCGACCGCATCGGGCAGATCCTCCCCCGGCGCGCCCGGAGCCGTCAGCGCCAATTCGCCGCCGGCCAGTTGCAGCCGGCCGCCGCGCCGCGAACCGCGCAGAAGATTCATGGTGCCGATGAACTCGGCGACGAAGCGGTTGGCCGGCCGGAAGTAGATTTCCCGCGGCGGTCCGACCTGTGCCACCTGCCCCTGCCGCATCACCACGATGCGGTCGCCCAGCGCCATGGCCTCCGACTGATCGTGGGTCACGTAGATCGCCGTGATCCCCAGCCGCCGCAACAGGGCATCGATCTCCACGCGCAGTCGTTCGCGCAGGGCGGCGTCGAGCGCCGTCAGCGGTTCGTCGAGCAGCAGCACCCGCGGCCGCACGGCCAGAGCCCGCGCCAGCGCAACCCGCTGGCGCTGACCGCCGGAGAGTTGATCCACGCGGCGGTGCGCCAGATCGCCGATGGCCATCATCTCCAGCACCTCGGCAACCCGGTGCGCCCGCTCCGCTTCGGCCACACGCCGCACCCGCAGGCCGTAGCCGACATTGCCGGCAACGTCCATGTTGGGAAACAGCGCGTAGGACTGAAACACCATGCCGACCTCGCGCTTCTCGATGGGCAGCGGCGTCACGTCCTGCCCGTCGAACAGCACGCGCCCGCCCGGGTCGGGCGCCTCCAGCCCGGCGACCAGACGCAGCGTCGTGGTCTTGCCGCAGCCGGAGGGGCCGAGAAACACCAGCGTCTCGCCGCCGGCAATCTCCAGGTCCAGCGGCTCCAGCGCACGCGTGCCGTCGGCGAAGGTCTTGGCGCAAGCGCGCAACTGCACCGGCGTGCGCGGCGTCTCCGCGAAAGTCATCTCACCGTCTCCACCGCTGTCGCCTTGACCGCCGGCGCCTGCGCCCTGTCGTCGGCAAGCGGCCGGGCCGAACGCGCGCGGCGTTCCAGCCGGCTCAGGGTCTGCATCGCCACCAGCAGCGGAACGATCATCACGAAGAACACCAGGGTGAAGGCACTGCCGACCTCCAGCCGCATCGAGGCGTAGGAGTCCGCCAGACCGACCGGCAGGGTCTTGGTCAAGGGGGTGTGCAGCATCCAGGTCAGGTTAAACTCGCCGATGGAGAGCGTCACCACCATCAGGGATCCGGCCAGGATGCCCGAGCGCGCGTTGGGCAGGACGACAGTAAAGAAACGGGTCCAGAAGCCGGCCCCCAGGCTGGCCGCCCCTTCCTCCAAGGTGCGGATGTCGATCGAGGCCAGTACGGCCATGACGGCCCGAAGCATGAAGGGCAGCGTGTAGAGCACGTGACCGACCAGAATGAAGCCCCAGGACCTGCGAAACTCGCCGAAGCCCCCGTAGGTCAGCAGCAGCGCCAGGGCGATGGCCAGTCCGGGAATCGCCACCGGCAGGGTCACCACCTCCTCGATCAGGCGGGTCAGCCAGCTCTGCCGCACGGTCAGCACGTAGGCCGCCGGCACGCCGATCAAGAGCGTGACGCCGAGACACCCCAAAGCGACGCCGAGCGTCAGAAGCAGCGTATCGCTGTAAAGCTCGAAAACCTGAAACACCCACTTGAGCGTCAGGCCGCTGGAAAGGCCCTGGAAGAAGTTGACCGTCACCCCGGCCAGCATCGACAGCAGAGCGGGCAAAATCAGAAAGCCACAGACCAGCAGCGTAAAGGCGAGCTGCGCCCAGAAGCCCCACCCGCGTTTCTGCGTCGTGCCGTGCAGCATCCCTCTAGCCCGCCGCCGCGACGGTGGTGCCGGCCAGGCTGCGCGAGAGCGCCAGGACCAGCCAGGTGATCGCCCCCAGCACGATGGACAGCGCCGCCGCCGTGGCGAAATTGGCGTAGAGCACGAACTCCGTATAGATGGTCATCGGCAGCACGTCGATGTCGGTCGCCAGGGTAAAGGCGGTGCCGAAGGCGCCCATGGCCGTGGCGAAGCAGACCGCGCCGGAGGCCAGGAAGGCCGGCTTGAGCCCGGGCAGCACGACGTCGCGCAGCACTGTCCAGGGCCCGGCGCCCAGGGAGCGCGCCGCCTCCTCCAGCGCAGGATCGAGCTTCTCGATGGCCGCCATGACGGTCAGGATCACCCGCGGGATCGAGAAGTAGACGTAGCCCATGAACAGCCCGGCCATGGAGTAGGCGAAGACCAGCTTCTCGTCGAAGAGCGCATCGGTGACGCTCCCGATCACGCCCTGCCGGCCGGCCAGCATGATCACCATGAAGCCGACGACCACGCCGGGGAAGGCCAGCGGAAAGGTCATCAGCGCGATCAGCAGGTCGCGTCCCGGGAAGACGTTGCGCTGGAGAAAGAGACCGGCCGCCGTGGAGATCGCCAGAGTGACGACCGTGACCCCGGCCGAGAGGAGGATGGTATTGAGAAAACTCTCGAAGTAGCGCGGGGTGGTCAGCACCGCGGCGTAGGCGGCCGCCCCCGCGTCGCCGCCGGCACCGACCAGAATCAGCCGTCCGATGGGCAGCAGGAAGAAGGCGCCGACCAGGATGGCGAGCGGCAGAAGGAGGACAAGCTGGCGAGACAGATCTCGGGACATATGAAGGGCGTCCAAGGGGGCATCCGAAACAGCGCACCGGCAGCTGCCCCAGGTAGGGGAGCTGCCGGCGGCACAGCCAAGACGGGGAGGCCCGCCTGCTAACGCACCTCGTTGAGGTAGCGCTCGCCGAAGCCCTTCTGAACCTGCTCCATCTTCGCATAGTCGACCGGGGTGGCCCGGGCATACTCGCTGTCCGGCAGGAACTTCTCGGAGATTTCGGCCGGCAGCTCGATCGGCCGCGCCGGCTTCAGGAAGGCGTTGGTCCAGATCTGCTGACCCGCATCGGACATGATGAAGTCCAGGATTTCCTTGCCGCGCTCCTTGTTCGGGCCGTTGTTCACCAGGCTCATCACGTAGGGCACGACGACCGAGCCCTCGCAGGGCAGCACGAATTCGAAGTTGCCGTCTTCGGTGTACTTGGCCCGGTAGGCGTTGAAGTCGTAGTCGAAGAGAATCGGGATCTCGCCGGAGACGACGCGGGCGTAGGAGGTCTGCTTCGGCACGATGGGGTCGTTCTCCGCCAGCTCCTGGAAGTAGGCGATGGCCGGATCGAAGTTGTCGAGGTCGCCGCCCATGGCCCGGTTCACCGCCACGGCGCCGGCGTAGCCGACGAAGGCGCTGGAGGGGTCGAGGTAGCCCACCATGCCGTCGTACTCGGGCTTAGTCAGGTCGGCCCAGCACTGCGGCACCGGTGCGTCGCCCAGAGCGTCGAGATTCACGAAGAGACCCAGCGTCCCGAAGTGGGTGGTGAACCAATGACCCTCGGGATCCTTCAGGCCCTCGGGAATCTCCTCGAAGCCGGCCGGCTTGTAGGCGGCGGTTACGCCCTCGGCCTTCGCCTTGATCCCGAAGGTCACGCCGTAATAGGCGATATCGGCGACCGGATTGCCCTGCTCCGCCAAGAGCTGACTGAGAGTCTGGCCGCTGTTCTTGTTGTCGTGGGGAAGTTCGTAGCCGAGGTTGTCCTTGATGGCGTCGAGCTGCGAAGCCCAGTCGGCCCACTGCGGCGGACAGTTGTAGCAGATGGCATCCGCCGCCTGCGCAGCCGGCAGGGAAGCAACCAGGACCCCGGCGGTCGCCAGGCCCAACATCACGTTACGCATCGATCTTCGTCCTTTCCTCGTGTTCGCCATAGGGATTGCCTCGAAAACCTCGCCGGCTCCCGCCCTGGACCCGCGTGCCGTCAAACCGGCGGCGGCAGCTTCGGCCTGCCGGTCCGCACCGGTCCGACCGTTTCACCCCGGCGCAGGCTGTGGGACAGCAGGGTCGGCGCGCGCAGGCTTTCGGCCTCTTCCCCGCTGGCCATCAACTTCGCCAAGAGCGCGAAGGCCTCGCGGCCCATCGTTTCCGTGGGCTGCACGATGGTGGTGAGCTGCGGACGCAGCGCCGCCGTCATGGCAATGCCGTCGAAGCCGACCACCGATAGGTCGCGCGGCACCTCCAGGCCCAGGCGCGTCGCCGCCCCCATCACGGCAACCGCGATCAGATCGGTGGAGCAGAAGAGCGCCGTCGGCGGTTCCGGCACCGACAGGGCGTCGCGAATCTCCTGCGTCAGATCGGTCGCCTCGAAGGCCACCTCGATGACCGGGTCGGGCTCCAGCCCGGCGCGCAGCATGGCGTCGTCGTAACCCAGCCAGCGCAGGCGGGCGCGATCGCTGTCGCAGAACTGGCCGGCGACCATGCCGATCCGATCGTGGCCGTAGCTCTTGAGCAGCTCGACCACCTCCCGGGCGGCCGCCACGTTGTCGACCGTGACTGCCGCGCGGTGCCGAACGCTCGGCTGATTGTAGACCAGCACGTAAGGCACCTCGCGCTCGTCCAACGCGTCCAGCAGTTCGCTGTCGTCGGACTTGGCGACCGTCAGGATCAGCCCGTCGACGTAATGGCTGAGCAGCGTTTCGACCGCGCCGGCCTCCTCGCCCTTGTCGTAGTTGGTCGCCGTCAGCAGCACGCCGTAGCCGGCGGCCCGGGCCGCCGCCTGGACGCCCTGGACGGAACCGGCGAAGACGGGATTGGCCAGCGAGGGGATCACCAGGCCGATGGTCGAGCTGCGCGCCGTCTTGAGCCCGCGGCCCATCCGGTTCGGCCGAAACCCCAGCTCCTTGATCGCCTCGCGCACCCTCTGGGTCGCCGGCGAATGCGGCGGCGCGAGGCCGTTGACCACCCGGCTGACGGTCGCAACCGAGACCTCGGCGCGCGCGGCAACCGTGCGGATCGTAGGCGGGGTCTTGACCGAGCTCATGGGGTCGCAGAGCCATGTCGGAGAAACGTCGACACCTCCTTTGAGCGAGCCCCGCGACAGGGTCACGTAAACGTTTTCTTACGCGCCGTGAAACAGCATGTAACGCCTTGGCGATAAATGAGAAACGCCGCAGAACGGCGGTATGAATTTTTGATGACGCCCGTCTCGCCGGCGAAGACTCAGAGGCGCCCCGGCAACCAGAGGGTGAGCGCCGGCACGGCGATCAGCAGACAGAGGCGCAGCCCGTCGGCGGCGAGAAAAGGCAGAATGCCGCGAATGATGGTGGCCTGGCGCAGGCCCGGCACGACGCCTTGAATCACGAAGAGGTTCATGCCGATCGGCGGCGTGATGAGGCCGATCTCCGCCGCCGTGACCAGCAGGATACCGAACCAGACCGGATCGATCCCCAGCTCCGCCACCACCGGAAAGACGAAGGGAACGGTCAGCAGGATCATGGAGAGCGAGTCCATGAAACAGCCGAGCAACAGGTAGAACAGCATGATCAGCAGCAGCACGGTCAGAGGCGCCAGGCCGGCGCCCTCGACCCAGGCGGTCAGCAGCCGCGGCAAGCCGCTGGTCTCGATGAAGTAGTTGAACAGCGCCGCACCCACCAGGATCAGGAAGATCATGCCGGTGGTCCGCGCCGTCTCCTCCGCCGCCTCCAGCAGCACCCGCCAGGTGAGCTGACCGGTGACCGCCGTCAGCAAAATCGCGCCGAAGGCCCCGATCGCCGCCGCCTCGGTCGGCGAGAACCAGCCCCAGTAGATGCCGCCGATCACCACGAAAAACAGCAGCGCCACGGCCCAGACGCGCTTCAGCGACGCCAGGCGGTGGCCGCGCGCGGGCTTCGCGGTGGCCGGCGCCAACTCGGGGTTCAACCGCGTCTGTACATAGACGGCCCCGATGTAGAGCAAGGTGGCGAGCAGGCCCGGGATCAGCGCACCGACGAAGAGCTGCCCGATGGAGGTCTCCGTCAGCAGCCCGTAGATCACCAACAGGATCGAGGGCGGAATCAGCACGCCGAGCGTCCCGCCCGCCGCAATGGAAGCCGCTGCCAGAGAGTCGGCGTAGCCGAAGCGGCGCATCTCCGGCAGGGAGACCTTGCCCATGGTCGCGGCCGTGGCCAGGCTCGAGCCGCAGATCGCGCCGAAGGCGGCGCAGGCGCCGATGGTCGCCATGGCGAGCCCGCCACGGGCCCGGCCGATGAAGGCGCCGGCGGCCTGATAGAGGCTCTGCGACAGGCCGGCGCGCGCCGCGAAAACGCCCATCGCCACGAACAGCGGCACCACCGACAGGCTGTAGGGAAAGACCGCTTCGAAGGGCGCGGCGCCCAGCACGAACGCGGCCCCGAACCAGCCGTTCAGCAATGCGAACCCGCCGACGCCAACGACCCCCATGGCGATGGCGACCGGAACGCGCAGCAGGACGAGAAGCAGCGCGAAGAGGAAGGCGAGCAGGCCAAAAACGGGATCGCTCACGCCCGTTCTCTCCCCGGCGGCGTACCCCGCAGGGCCGCCAACAGCGCCGAGACCGCAATCAGCACCGTGGCCAGCACCGAAAGCGCGGCACCGAACAGCAGTGGGGCCCAGTACCAGGTTCGCGGCAGGCCCAGCGTTTGAGACAGGTCCCCGAACTGCGCCTGCTGGGCGGCCGCCTGCCAGCCGTAGAAGAGGATCAAGGCCATCAGGCCGGCGGCCAGGCCGGCGCCCAGCGCCTTCAACAGAGAGGCAAACCGGGAGGGAAGGGTCTGCGCCAGCAGATCGACCGAGACGTGAGAGTCGGTCAGGAAGGCATAGGGGATGGCAAGCCAGGCCGCCGCCATCACCCCGAGCTGCACCAGATCGACGACGCCGAAGAGCCCCTCATCGAGGGGCCGGAGCCCGACGTCGAGCACGGTCGCCAGCATGGCGCCGCCCAACCCGAGCATGCCGAGCAGAGCCACCAGATGGGCGAAGCGGGTCAGCCAACGGTCCAGACGGACCAGGACGCCGTCGGTCGGGCGCTCGCGCACCGGACGGCCGGTCAATTGGCTTCGAACCGGGCGACGTATTCCTGCGCCTTGGCGTAGATCTCGCGGGCATTGTCGACGCCCTGCTCTTCCAACGCGTCCAGATAGGCCTCGATCATCGGCTCCAGCGCCGCGCGCCAGCGGTCGCGCTCGGCATCGCTCAGCACCGCAACGGCGTTCCCCTTCTCCGTCGCCGCGGCCAGGCCCGGTGCGTCCCAGGCATCCCACCACTCGCCGAACCTGGCGACCAGGGCCTCGCCTGAGGACTCGTCGATGCAGGCCTGTACCTCGGCCGGCAGGCGGTCATAGCTGCGCTGGTTCATGACGAAGAAAAAGGAGACGGTATAGGCACGGGCGTCCAGGTGATGGTCCAGTACCTCCGCGAGCCGGAAGGAGCGGACCGGGTCCCAGGGAAAGACGGTGCCGTCGATCACGCCCTTCTCCAGGTTCTCGTAGACCTGGCCGGGCGGCATGCCCTGCGGGATCGCCCCGAGAGACTCCAGCATCATGGAGATCGCGGGGCTCGGCGTGCGGATCCGCAGACCACGCATGTCGTCCATCGTCGCGACCCGGGTACCGCGCGTGTGGATCAGGCCGCCGTTATGGGCATGCAGCGCCAGCACCTTCAGCCCCTGGTACTCCTCGGCCAGATAGTCCGGCAGGAGCGCCCAGAGCGTACGGCTGGCCGCATCGGCGGACTCGGTGAGGAAGGGAAGATCGATGACCGAGGTGCGCGGGAAGCGGCCGCGCGGAAGACCGTGCAGCCCGTGCGCGATGTCGACGACGCCGGCCAGCACCTGCTCCTGCTGCTTGGCGACGTTGCCGAGCTGCGTGCCGCCCGGGAAGATCTCCACGGCCACCTGCCCACCGCTGCAGGCGGCCAGCTCTTCGGCCCAGGGCTGCAGGAAGTCGGTGTGGATGCCATGCACCGGCGGCAGGAAATGACTGAGCCTGAGCTGATGCTCCTGCGCCGAGGCGCGCTCGGTCGCCAGGCCAAGCGCCAGAGCGCCGGACAGGCCGGCGGTCAGAGCAGCGCCGCGGAGAAGACGTGCGATCCGCATGGTATGGAGAACCTCCCTGTTTTCTCGTTGTTTGCCTGTCAGGCCGCACCGAAGGCGATGGGGTAGGAGAGAAAGCCGCGGAAGCGCGCCCGTCCACCGCGCCGGTAAGGGCCCGAGCGATGGAGGTTCGGCACCCGGGCCAACAAGCGACCAATGGCGATCTTGCCCTCGAGACGCGCCAACGTCATGCCGGCGCAGGCATGGATGCCGCCGCCGAAGGCGAGGTGGCGATTGGGGTTGCGGGCGATGTCCAGCCGCTCCGGGTCGGGGAACTGCGCCGGATCGCGATTGGCGGCGCCGATGCCGAGCGTCACCAGAGTGCCGGCCTCGAGGGAGACGCCACCAATCTCGGCCGTCTCCAGCAGGCGGCGGTTGCCGAGCTGGTTGGAGCTTTCGAAGCGCAGGAACTCCTCGACGGCCGAGACGATCAGGTCCGGCTCGGCGCGCAGGCGCGCCATCTGCTCAGGATGCTCCAGCAAGGCGGCGATGCCGTTGCCGATCAGGTT
>JANQPZ010000146.1 GCA_028285215.1 Rhodovibrionaceae bacterium
TGCCGGCACCCGAGCCGAGCTTCAAGCAGAGGTTCGAAGGCCTGCGGCCGACGTGAAGCAGGATCGTTCGCGCACTGCCGCTTTCACTGTGTTGCGCGCACGCAGGCGATGTGGTTTCCCTGCGTTATGGACTACGCAGCCCTGATCCTGGCGATCCTCTTCGTCGACCTGCTCGCGCTGGTGAGTCCGGGGCCGAACTTCATACTCGTCTCCTCGACGGCCGTCTCCGCGTCGCGTCGCGCGGCGATCTGGACCGGCACGGGAATCGCGACCGGTTCCTTGATCTGGGCGGGTGGGGCGGCGCTGGGGATCGTCGCGATTTTCGAAGCGCTGCCGTGGCTCGGCTACGCCTTGAAGGTCGCGGGCGTGTGCTATCTGCTCTATCTGGGCGTCAGGCTCCTGCTGTCCAAAGGGTTCCAGCCGGGACCGGCAGATCGGCAGCAAGCGGCGTCTGCCGGGCGCGGCTTTCTGCGCGGTCTTCTGATCAACCTGACCAATCCGAAGTCGGCTGCCTACTATGCCAGTGTCTTTGCCGCCTTCCTGACACCCGCTATGCCGGCCTGGGTGCTGACCGTGCTTGTCCTGGCGATCTGGCTGATGTCCTTGTCCTGGCATTGGACGCTCGCCGTCGGCTTCTCGATGGACCGCGTGCGTCGGCCCTACATTCGCGCATCGAGACTGATCGACCGTCTGTGCGGCGGTTTTCTGATCCTGCTCGGGCTAAGGCTTGCCTGGGAAAACAGATAAGGCTTGGCCCTGTCGAAGGTTGGTTCGCGAAACCTCCGCATAACTCAATATGTCACAGAAATTCGTTGCTGAGGCGGTGATTGTGACATATGTTTATGGATAACAGACGTGGCTGCTAGACGGCCGTAAGTCGGCGCAAGGGAGAAACGCGGATGTACACCCAGGGCCTCGACGTTCAGAAGGGCGATGTCTCGATCCCGTTGGAGCAGGGCGACAGCGAGCTGGAGCGCCGCTTCCAGGCCAAGATCGACGCCGACGAGAAGATCGAGCCGAAGGACTGGATGCCCGAGGGTTACCGCAAGACCCTGGTGCGCCAGATTTCCCAGCATGCCCACTCGGAAGTCGTCGGCATGCTGCCCGAGGGCAACTGGATCACCCGCGCGCCGAGCCTGCGCCGCAAGGCGGCACTGCTGGCCAAGATCCAGGACGAGGCCGGCCACGGTCTTTATCTCTACAGCGCCTGCGAGACCCTGAACGTCAGCCGGCAGGAGCTGGTCGACCAGCTCCTAGAGGGCAAGGCCAAGTACTCCTCCATCTTCAACTACCCCTCGACCACCTGGGCCGACATCGGCGCCATCGGCTGGCTGGTCGACGGCGCGGCCATCATGAATCAGGTGCCGCTGCAGCGCTGCTCCTACGGCCCCTATTCCCGCGCCATGATCCGCATCTGCAAGGAGGAGTCCTTCCACCAGCGCCAGGGCTACGAGATCATGCTGACGCTGGCCCGCGGCACCGCCGCGCAGAAGCGCATGGCCCAGGACGCGCTGAACCGCTGGTGGTGGCCGTCGCTGATGATGTTCGGTCCGAACGACAAGGATTCGCCGCATTCGGCCCAGTCGATGCGTTGGAAGATCAAGCGGGTCTCCAACGACGAGCTGCGCCAGAAGTTCGTCGACGTGACCGTGCCCCAGGCAGACTTCCTAGGCTTGACGATGCCGGACCCCGCGCTGCGCTGGAACGCCGGGAGTGGTCACTACGATTTCGGCGAGATCGATTGGGAAGAGTTCAAGCAGGTCCTGCAGGGCAACGGCCCCTGCAACCGCGAACGCATGCGCGACCGCAACCGGGCCCACGAGCGGGGTCGCTGGGTGCGGGAGGCGGCGCTGGCCCACGCCGAGAAACGCCGCGCCCGCGCTGCCGCCCAGACCACCGCGGTCGCGGCCGAGTAGCGACAGGTTGCAAGAAGACAGTTTGGAGGAAGCGAAATGAGTGAGCGCGATTGGCCCTTATGGGAAGTCTTCATCCGCGCCAAGGCCGGCCTCGCCCACAAGCATGCCGGTTCCCTGCATGCCGCCGATGCGCAGATGGCGCTGGAGAACGCCCGCGACGTCTACACCCGGCGCGGCGAGGGCGTGAGCCTCTGGGTCGTGCCCTCGACGGCCATCACCGCGAGCGATCCGGAAGACAAGGAGGCCTTCTTCGAGCCCACGGGCGACAAGATCTATCGCCATCCGACCTTCTACGAGATCCCCGAAGACGTGAAGAACATCTAGGCGGGGGGCTTCCGAGATGACAGCGGACACCGAGAAGATGACCCCGGAGCAACAGGCGCTGTTCGACTACCTTCTGCGCCTCGGCGACAACGCCGTCGTGCTGAGCCACCGTCTGGGCGAGTGGTGCGGCCATGCGCCGGTGCTGGAGGAAGACATCGCGCTGATCAACGTGGCGCTGGATCTGCTGGGCCAGGCCCGGTCGATCATGACCTATGCCGGCGAGGTCGAGGGCGCAGGCCATGACGAGGATGCCCTGGTCTATCGCCGCGACGGCTTCGACTATCGCAACGTCCTGCTGGTCGAGCAACCGAACGAGGAGAACTTTGCCGTCGCGATCGTACGGCAGTTCCTTTTCGACGCCTGGCACTACGAACTGCAGACGGCGCTGCTGCAGTCGAGCGACGCCCGGCTGGCCGCTATCGCCGCCAAGTCGGTGAAGGAAGTCACCTACCACCTGCGCCATTCCTCCGAGTGGATGGTCCGCCTGGGCGACGGCACGGCAGAAAGTCACGGGCGGGTTCAGGAGGCGCTGGACGACCTCTGGCGCTTCAGCGGCGAGCTCTTCGAAGCCGACGCGGTGGAGGAGCGCATGGCTGCCGCCGGCATCGGACCGCATCCGCAGAGCCTCTATGCCGCCTGGTCCGAGACGGTCGATCGCGTGCTGGCCGAGGCCACCCTGTCCCGGCCGGAGGACGGCTGGATGCAGAGCGGCGGCCGCAACGGCCGGCACGGCGAGCATCTGGGCTTCATCCTCGCCGAGATGCAGTTCCTGCAGCGCGCCTACCCGGACGCGCGCTGGTAGGGGAGGGCGCGGCCATGCCGCTACAGACTCTCGAAGACTCTCCGCCGGAGCTGGACAAGCTGTGGCAGACCCTGGAAGCGGTCGTCGATCCCGAGATTCCGGTGCTCACGATCGCGGACCTGGGCCTGCTGCGCGATGCCGAGATCGGCGCGGACGAGACCGTCACGGTGACCATTACGCCGACCTACTCCGGCTGCCCGGCCATGAACATGATCGAGCAGGAGATCAAGCGGGTCCTGGGCGAGGCGGGCTATGGAGCGGTCGAGGTCAAGACCGTGCTGCACCCGGCCTGGACCACCGACTGGTTGAGCGAATCGGGGCGCGAGAAACTGCGCGCCTACGGCATCGCGCCGCCGGCCAAGGGCTCGACCAGCAAGCGGGCGCTCTTCGGCGCGGAGCCGGAAGTGACCTGTCCCCACTGCGGCTCCAAGGAGACGGAGCAGGTCAGCGCCTTCGGCTCCACCGCCTGCAAGGCGCTCTGGCGCTGCCGAAGCTGCCTGGAGCCCTTCGACTACTTCAAGTGCATCTAAGCGGAGAGCGCAAAGCCCCATGCATCCGAGATTCCACAGCCTGAAGGTCGCCGATGTGCGGCGCGAGACCGAGGACACCGTCTCCGTCGCCTTCGAGGTGCCGGCGAACATGGCCGGCGACTACGCTTTCAAGCAGGGGCAGTATCTCACCTTGCGCACGCAGATCGGCGGCGAGGAGGTGCGGCGCAGCTACTCGATCTGTTCCGGCCTCGACGAGGGCGAGCTGCGGGTCGCGATCAAGAAGGTCGAGGACGGTCTCTTCTCGACCTATGCCAACGAGACCCTGAAACCCGGCAGCCAGCTCGACGTCATGACGCCGAACGGCCGCTTCACCTCGGAGCTCGACCCGGAGGCGAGCCGGACCTACGTGCTCTTCGCGGCCGGCAGCGGCATCACGCCGGTCGTCTCCATCGCCAAGACCCTGCTGACGCGCGAGCCGCAGTCCAAGGTCCTGCTGTTCTACGGCAACCGCAGCGTGGCTTCGATCATCTTCCGCGAAGCCCTGGAGGACCTGAAGAACCGCTATCTCGGCCGCTTCGGGCTGTACCACATCCTCAGCCGCGAGACGCAGGAGGCGGAGCTGTTCAACGGCCGCCTCGACCGCGAAAAGGTCAAGCTCTTCTGCCGCAGCCTGATCAATCCCGCGGCCGTCGACGCCTTCTTCGTCTGCGGCCCGGACACCATGATCGCCGATGTCACCGGCGCGCTGGAAGAGATCGGCGTGCCGGAGAAGAAGGTGCACCGCGAACTCTTCAACACCCACCCCGACGGCGTGGTGAAACCGAAGCCGCTGCAGCATGGCCGGCGCGAGGCCAAGGGCGAGCGGGCGCAGGTCACCGTGATTCTGGACGGCGTCAGCCACGATTTCGATCTCGGCTTCGACGGCACCTCGATCCTGGACGCTGCAACGGCCAAGGGGCTGGACCTGCCCTTCTCCTGCAAGGGGGGTGTCTGCTGCACCTGCCGCGCCAAGCTGCAGGAGGGTAAGGTCGACATGGCGGTCAACTATGCCCTGGAGCCGGAGGAGGTGGCCCAGGGCTTCGTCCTGACCTGCCAGTCGCGCCCGCTCACGGACCGCGTCGTCCTGGACTACGATCAGGCCTGAAGCGGAGGAGGGGCCTGTCGACGTTCCCTTTCGTGCCGTTAACGTCCCGCTGGTCTGTCGGGCGTGCAACAAGGCTGGCCGGGGGGCCGAAACCTATGTGGCCAGGCGCCCTTGCCCGATCTGTTCAAGCGACCAAGAGATCTATCTCGGCGTCGGAGAAGCCGTACTTCGCCATCATGTCTCGATGGGCCGAGCTACCGATGTAACCTTCAAGAATGCCGTCCACCTGGTGGCGAAGGTCGGTATCGGATTTCGCAAATGCAAAAGACCCAAACGCCGGCTCCTTTTCCGACGCAGGCACGGTCACGACATCTAGGGCGAAGTTCGGGTTTCGGTCGATAAAACCTGAATGCGCTCGACCGACGCTCGCGTATGCGCCTGCGCGGCCGTCTCGCACCGCAATCGCTGCCTCCTTATAGGTCTCATGGATTGTGATGCGATTATCCGGAACGCCGAAGTCTATGGCGCAGCGGTGTTGAAACTGATGCCGAATGACCGCAAGGACGCAGTCCTTGTTCTCGGCGACAGACTGGTATCCGCTTAAGTTCAAGGGATTGCCCTTTGTGACGAGCAAGCCGTCGGGCAGCGCCCAAATCGGACGGCTGAACGATGCGGTTTGCCTGCGCTCATCCGTTGCGAAAAGTCCCGTGGTCATTCGCCAATGGCCCGCTGCTACACCGGGCAGTAGCTCGGCAAATTCGGCTTCGACCGGCTCGAAGGTTTCGATGCCTAACTCGGACAACACATGCTGTGCCAGCTCGACATCGCATCCGCGCACGCTTCCGTCTTCGTCCCGGAAATTGAATGGGGGTTCGATAAGGTAAGCGAACTTCATGCGCCTACTCACTCCTCCTCATGGCTTCCGGACTTTGAGAGATCCCTGCTGAGATAGCGACGAACAGTGGCACAGGCGCTAAGCGTAAGCGTGAAACTGTCACGCCACAGGCTCAACCGACTCAGCCGAAGACGTCCAGGAACCGCTGCTTCAACACCAGGTCTACGTCGGACAGCCTGGCCGGCCGGCCGAGGTCCGCGAGCGAAGTCACGCCGTGTTCGCGGATGCCGCAGGGCACGATCCCGGCGAAGTGGTCGAGGTCGGGGGCCACGTTCAGCGAGATGCCGTGATAGGTCACCCAGCGCCGTACGCGTACGCCGACGGCGGCGATCTTGTCTTCCCGCACCCGCCCGCCTGACGATTCCGGTCGCTCTACCCAGATGCCGACTCGACCGGTGCGGCGCTCGCCGACGACGTCGAAGTCGGCCAGCGTGCGGATCAGCCAGTCCTCCAGCTTGCAGACGTAGGCGCGTACGTCCGGCTGCCGCCGCTTGAGGTCGAGCAGGACGTAGGCGACCCGCTGGCCGGGGCCGTGATAGGTGTATTGCCCGCCGCGCCCGGTCTTGAAGACGGGAAAGCGCGAGTCCAGCAGATCCGCCGGATTTGCCGAGGTGCCGGCGGTGTAGAGCGGCGGGTGCTCCAGCAGCCAGACGCACTCCGGCGCCTCGCCGTCGCGGATGGCCGCGGCCCGTGCCTCCATCCAGGCGACGGCCGGGGCGTACGCCACGGGCCGGTCCGTGACGATCCATTCCAGGGGGCCGTACCGGGTGGCGAGACTTTCGCCCTGGAGCGCCTTTCCGAGGTCGGACGCATCGGCTAACGTCTCGGCGCAAATCGTTGAGGAAGGATCGGTTTTTAGCATGGCGGACGATTTCAAGGACGCGGCGCTGGCGTATCACCGGGAGCCGCGGCCCGGCAAGTTGGAGGTAGTCGCGACCAAGCCGCTGGGCAACCAGCGCGACCTGGCCCTGGCTTACTCGCCCGGCGTGGCAGCCGCCTGCGAGGCGATCGTCGCCGACGAAGCGGCCGCCGCCGAGATGACCGGGCGCGCCAACCTGGTCGCGGTGGTGACCAACGGGACCGCGGTGCTGGGGCTCGGGCAGATCGGCCCCTTGGCCTCCAAGCCCGTGATGGAGGGCAAGGCCGTCCTCTTCAAGAAGTTCGCCGACATCGACGTCTTCGATATCGAGATCGACGCCCGCGAGCCGGAAAAGCTGATCGAGATCGTCGCCGCGCTGGAGCCGACCTTCGGCGGCATCAATCTGGAGGACATCAAGGCGCCGGAGTGCTTCACGGTCGAGCGCGAGCTCCGCCAGCGCATGGGCATCCCGGTGTTCCACGACGATCAGCATGGCACCGCGATCATCGTCAATGCCGCGATCTACAACGGCCTGCGGCTGGTCGACAAGAAGATCGAGGAGGTCAAGGTGGTCACCTCCGGTGCCGGCGCGGCCGCCATCGCCTGCCTGGACCTGCTGGTGGCGCTGGGGGTGAAGCGCGAGAACATCTGGGTCTGCGACATCGCCGGTCTGGTCTACGAGGGCCGGACCGAGGAGATGGACCCCTGGAAGGCGGCCTACGCTCAGGCCACAGAACTCCGCAGCCTGGGCGAGGCGATCGAGGGGGCAGACATCTTTCTCGGACTGTCGGCGCCGGGCGTGCTGAAACCGGAGATGGTCGCCAGGATGGCGCGAGATCCCCTGATCCTGGCGCTGGCCAACCCGGTGCCGGAGATTTGGCCCGAGGAGGCGCGGGAGGCGCGGCCCGACGCCATCATCGCCAGCGGCCGCTCCGACTATCCCAACCAGGTCAACAACGTCCTCTGCTTCCCCTTCATCTTCCGCGGTGCGCTGGACGTCGGCGCAACCACGATCAACGAGGAGATGAAGGTCGCCTGCGTCAAGGCCATCGCGGACCTGGCCAAGGCCGAGGTCTCCGAGGTGGTGGTGAAGGCCTACGGCGGCCAGGCCTACGGTTTCGGCCCCGACTACCTGATTCCGCGTCCCTTCGATCCGCGCCTGATTCTCGAGATCGCGCCGGCCGTTGCCCAGGCGGCGATGGACAGCGGCGTGGCGCGGCGGCCGATCACGGACTTCAAGGCCTACCGCGAACGGCTCAACCAGTTCGTCTTCCGCTCCGGCCTGCTGATGAAGCCGGTCTTCGAGCAGGCGCGGAGCGATGCCAAGCGGGTGTTCTTCGCCGAGGGCGAGGCCGAGCGCGTTCTGCGCGCCGCGCAGGTTCTGGTCGACGAAGGCCAGGCGCGCCCGGTGATCTGCGGGCGGCCGCGGGTGATCGAGAAGCGGCTGCAGGAACTCGGCTTGCGCATTCGGCCCGGCGAGCACTTCGATCTGGTCAACCCGCTCGACGATCCGCGGTACCGCGACTACTGGAGCAGCTATCACAGCCTGACCGAACGGCGCGGCGTCACGCCCGACGAGGCGCGGACCATCCTGCGCACCAATGCCACGGCCATCGGCTGCATCGCCGTCGCGCGCGGCGATGCCGATGCGCTGGTCTGCGGGGTCGAGGGGCGCTATCAGCGCCACCTGCGCCAGGTGGAGATGACCATCGGTCTGGCGCCGGGCGCGCGCGACTTTTCCGCGCTGAGCCTTCTGATTACGCCGCGCGGCGCCCTCTTCATGGCCGATACCCAGATCAGCAGCGATCCCTCCGCCGAGGAGATTGCCGAGATGGCGCGTCTCGGGGCCGAGGCCGTGCGGCGTTTCGGCATCGAACCCAAGATCGCGCTCGTGAGTCATTCGAACTTCGGCAGCCACGAGGACGAAAGCGCCCAGAAAATGCGCGAAGCCCTCAAGCTCATCCATCGCCGCCATCCGGAGCTGGAGGCGGAGGGCGAGATGCATGCCGATGCGGCCCTGTCGGAAGAGATCCGGGCGCGCATCTTTCCCAACTCTCGCCTGAGCGGCCCGGCCAATCTGCTGGTCATGCCGACGCTGGATGCCGCCAACATCGCCTTCAATCTCCTGAAGATCGCCGGCGAAGGCTTGCCGGTCGGTCCGCTGTTGCTCGGCGCGGCGGCACCGGTGATGATCCTGACGCCCTCGGTGACGGCGCGCGGTGTGGTCAATGCTTCGGCGGTTGCCGTTGTGCACGCCCAGGCGCGCCAGAACGGCGCCGCTCCGGCCGAAACCCTCAAGGCCGCCCCTTGATCTGAGATCGTAACACCGCCGCCCGGCGAGCGCTCGCCGAAGAACGAAGGAACGGCCATGGCCGACCCCGCCACCGCCCCCTCCGAGGGCCCTTCGGCCGAAGAGCCGCGGCGCAGCGACAGGCCGGAAGAGGAGACTGTCGGCCTTGCGCCGGCGCTGGTCGACGCCGTCCGGAAGGCGCTTGCCGAGGGGCAGGTGGAGACCGTTGAGCGTCAGGTGGAGCCCTTGCACCCGGCCGATACGGCGGACCTGCTGGAGGCGCTCGGTCGCGACGAGCGCAAACTGCTGCTGCGGATCACCGGCGAGGCGCTGGAGGCCGAGGTTCTGACCTACCTGGAGCCGGAGCTTCGCAACGCCGTCGTTGCGGACCTTGGGCCCAAGATCGCCGCTCAGCTGCTCAAGCAGCTCGAGAGCGACGATGCCCTGGAGTTCTTCGAGGATCTCGACGAAGACCCGCGCACCCAGATCCTTAGCCGGGTGCCGCGCACCATTCAGCGCCTCCTGACCGAGGGCATGACCTTTCCGGAGGACTCCGCGGGCCGTCTGATGCAGCGCGAGGTCGTCGTGGTGCCCTCGATCTGGACGGTCGGCGAAACCATCGACTGGATGCGCACTCACAAGAAGCAGATCGTCAGCGACTTCTACGATCTCTATGTCGTCGACCCGCGCTACAAGCCGATCGGCAAGCTGCCCCTGAGCCGGGTGCTGCGCTCCAAGCGCCCGACCAAGATCGCAGAGCTGATGAGCGAGGACTTCTATCCGCTCAAGGTGACGCTCGATCAGGAAGAGGTCGCCTACCTCTTTCGCCAGTACTCGCTGCTGTCGGCGCCGGTCGTCGACGACGCCGGCCGGCTGGTGGGCGTCATCACCCTGGACGACATCGTGCACGTGATCGACCAGGAGGCCGAAGAGGATATC
The DNA here is from genome assembly GCA_028285215.1 of Rhodovibrionaceae bacterium. GTDB lineage: Bacteria > Pseudomonadota > Alphaproteobacteria > Kiloniellales > DSM-21159 > Algihabitans. The sequence goes on from JANQPZ010000146.1 coordinate 9,601, forward strand.
CTGAAGCTGGGCGGCGTCAGCGAAAGCGACCTCTATTCCGACGTGCTGCGCACCACCCGCCGCCGCTTCTCCTGGCTGGCCGTCAACCTGATGACGGCGATCACGGCCTCTCTGGTGATCGCGTTGTTCGAAGCAACCATCGAGCAGGTGGTGGCGCTGGCCGTGCTGATGCCGATCGTCGCCTCGATGGGCGGCAACGCCGGGACGCAGACCCTGACGGTCGCGGTACGGGCCATCGCCATGAAGGATCTCGCCGGACGCGGCGTCGCACGCTTCATCACCAAGGAGCTGCTGGTCGGTCTGTTCAACGGCCTGCTGTTCGCCGTCGTGATGGGCGTGATCGCTTGGCTCTGGTTCGATCAGCCGTTACTCGGTGCAGTGATCGCGATCGCGATGGTGATCAACCTGGTCGTCGCGGGTCTGTTCGGCGCCTTGATTCCCTTCCTGCTGGACAAGCTTGGGGCCGATCCGGCGATCGGGTCTTCGGTCTTCCTGACGACGGTCACCGACGTCGTCGGTTTCTTCGCCTTTCTCGGCCTGGCCGGTCTGGTCCTGCTGTAAGGGTCCGTCCGGGCACCTTCCCGGCGGCCCGTGTTCCCATTGCTGCGTAAGGCCGCAGCCAGATTCACCGCACGAGCGGGCGGGACCGAATACACGTCTCCCTCTGGCGCCCATGTGCGGCGTCGCTATCTGTTGGACTGATGCGGTCACGAGCAGGGGAGGGAGCGGGTGCCGACAGCCCTGATTACCGGCGCCAATCGTGGCTTGGGGCAGGCGCTTGTGCGCAGCTTCGCCGCGGACGGCTGGCGCGTGCACGCCTGTTGCCGGGTGCCGGACAAGTCACTGGACCTGCGTCGGGTGGCGGAGGCGGCGGACGGTCTCGTCGAGATGCACCGCTTGGATGTAACCGACGATCTTCAGGTGCGGGGGCTGGCCCGTTCGCTGGAAGGCGAGCCGCTGGATCTGCTGTTCAACAACGCTGGCATCTACGGCCCCCGCGAGGGCTTCGGCAGTCAGGACTTCGAGGCCTGGGCCAAGGTGCTTCAGGTCAACCTGTTGGCCCCTCTGCGCATGGTCGAGAACTTCGTGGATCTGGTGGCGGCCAGCGAGCGGAAGCTGATTGCGAACATGAGCTCGCGCCTCGGCTCGATCGCGGAAAATCGCGGCGGCAGCAGCTATCCCTATCGCTCCAGCAAGGCCGCGCTGAACATGGCGACCCGCAGTCTCGCAGTAGACCTGGAGCCGCGCGGCATCGCCGTGGTCGCGCTCCATCCCGGCTGGGTGCAGACGGATATGGGGGGCGAAGAGGCCGCCCTGACGATTGAAGAGTCCGTCGCCGGTCTGCGCCGGGTGATCGCCGGTCTGACGATTGACGAGAGCGGGCGTTTCTTCGACTACAGCGGGGCGGAGCTGCCTTGGTAGCCAGTTCGCCGGCTCAGCTTTGCGATATCGGCTGAGGCGCCCTGCGAAAACCCGAACAGCGGGATCCCTGCTTCTTGCTGGGGTCCCGCTCCCGGGTGCATCGGGTGAGTCCACGGCCGTCGGGGGCTTCACCGTGGACTCGTCGGACCGACGGGGTTTCCGTCGACGGCAGGGCTGGATGGTTGACGGCTCCAACCGCCGGTTCCGCTACGCCGTCACACCAGCGACGTAGGGATGTTAGTGTGCAAGCGAATTGGTCATGTGTCCATAGACTTTTTTGGGACATTAACCATGGCCTCATACCAGTGTCTGACGAGGGTTTGGCGGAGTTGGATACTAATACTTGAGTTCAAAAGTCGGATTATATTGGCGGCCGGCGGCGATCGTCACGCCGATCCCCGAGGCGGGGCGTGGAAGGCGGCTTGAAAGCCGCCCTCGGACCGGCAATTCTCTCGGTAGAGCAGTGCAGAAAGAGATTGAAAGGCGGGTCCTACGATATGCTGACCGAGGAACAGACGCTGATCCGCGATACGGCCCGGCAGTTCGCCAGTGAGGTGTTGGCGCCCAACGCCGCCGAGTGGGACCGAGAGGCGCGCTTCCCCAGGGAGGCCATCGCCCAACTGGCAGAGTTGGGCTTCATGGGCATCACCGTACCGGAAGACTGGGACGGTGCCGGTGCCGACGCCGTGTCCAACGCCTTGGCGATCGAAGAAATCGCGGCTGGCGACGGATCGGTTTCGACGATCATGGCGGTCCACAACTCCGTCGGCTGCATGCCGATCAGCAACTTCGGCTCGCAGGACCAGAAGGAGCGTTTTCTGCGCCCGATGGCACGCGGCGAGAAGCTCGGCGCCTTCTGCCTGACCGAGCCGGCGGTCGGCTCCGACGCCGGAGCGATCAAGACCCGGGCCCGCAAGGTCGGCAACAAGTGGGTGCTCAACGGCACCAAGCAGTTCATTACCAGCGGCAGCAGCGCCGATGTGGCCATCGCCTTCGCCGTGACCGACCCCGGTGCCGGCAAGAGGGGGATCAGCGCGTTTATCGTCCCGACCGAGACGGCCGGCTACAAGGTTTCCCGCATCGAAAAGAAGCTCGGGCAGCGTGCCAGCGATACTTGCCAGATCGTCTTCGAAGACCTGGAACTGACACCGGATCTGCTGCTCGGCGAAGAGGGGCAGGGCTACAGGATTGCGCTGTCGAACCTGGAGGGCGGGCGCATCGGGATTGCTGCACAGGCCGTCGGCATGGCCCGTGCGGCCTACGAGGCGGCGCTCGCCTATGCCAAGGAGCGGGAGTCCTTCGGCAAGAGAATTGTCGAGCACCAGGCCATCGGGTTCCGCCTGGCCGACATGGCGACCCAGATCAAGGCGGCGGAGCTGATGACCCTGCACGCGGCCGAACTCAAGGATCGGGGCGCGCCCTGTCTTCAGGAGGCCTCCATGGCCAAGCTCTTCGCCTCCGAAGCCGCCGAGCAGATCTGCTCGGCGGCCCTTCAGATCCATGGCGGTTACGGCTATCTGGAAGACTATCCGGTGGAGCGGATCTATCGCGACGTGCGTGTCTGCCAGATCTACGAAGGCACCTCCGACATTCAGCGCCTGGTCATCGCGCGCCAGCTGGCTGCCGACTAGAGAGCGATCCCACCTAGGGCGATCCTGCTCTGCTCATGAGTCTAGAGTGCGTCCGCCCGAGACGATCGCCCTCTCGTGAATCTGTTCGTGGAACAGTTCCGATATCTCGGCGTTCGCGAGTTCGACTTCCTGTCGGATCCAGGTTTCGAAGGCGGAGATCTTGTAGCGGTCGCTGTGACCGGGGGGATAGACCAGGTACCAGCCGCTGGTATTGGGATGCTGCAGGTTGAAGGGCGCAACCAGCCGGCCCTTGCGAATGTCCTCGGTCACGTAGGGCCGGTTCGCGACGGCGAATCCCAGCCCTTCGTTCGCCGCTTGGAACGACAGCATGCAGGTATCGAAGTACATGCTGGACGCCGTGTCCATGACGTTCGGGGCGCCGGCGAAGTCGAGCCAGGACTTCCAGTTGATGCTGCAGGTGTCCGAATGCAGCAGCGTAAAGTTCTTGAGGTCGCGCGGCTGCAACTCGTCCGGCGTGACCCCGGGGAGAACCCGGTTCAAGAGTTCCGGTGTACAGACCGGTATCAGGTCCTCCTTGAACAGAAGCTCGGCCTTGAGACCGGGGAAGAGCCCGTCGCCGTAGCGGATCGCGAGGTCGAAGTCCTCGCGGTGGAAGTTGACCGCCCGGTAGGCCTGAGAAACGTGCAGCGTGATGTCGGGGTTGGCTTGTGTAAAACGTTCAAGTCTCGGAAGCAGCCAGCGCACGGCAAATGTTGGAAGGACGCTTATTTTAAATAAATGCTTTCGGTGTTTGTCGGTAATCTCCAGGCCGGCTGCAAGAATTGTATCGAGCGCCTCCCGGACATGCGCAATGAACTCCTCGCCTTCCGGCGTCAGGACGACCGCGTTGCTTTGCCGGTGGAAGACTTTGAACTGCAGCTGCTCTTCGAGAGCTTTGACGCGTTGGCTGACGGCGGAGCCGGAGATCAGGTTTTCCTCTGCAGCACGGGCGAAACTACCTAAACGCGCAGCGCTTTCAACAATTCTTAATGAATTTAGATTGATTTGGCGTAAATGTTTCATTTCTGTTCCCGCCGCAAGCTCAGCTAATGCTACCCCAGGTGTTTCTAAGTTTACACTTTCCATCAGAGAACGACAATCACCTCATCGTGCGCCGGCTGGTAGGGGTAGAGGAACTATGGAGCGAATCAACTTACAGGGCATCCGTCACAGCGTGAGCCGCGAGGCGCTTCTCGGGCATGAGTCGGCCTGGAAGGTCTCGGACCTCGGCTTGGTGCAGTTCAAACACGACTACGATCCGCAGCTTCTCGAGACGATTCGGCGAAAGGCCATCGCGTTGAAGGAAGAGCGGGCTTTCCAGAAGCACCTGAACCTGACTTTCATTACAGGCGCGGACCGCTTTATCCCGGAGATCAACGAACTGATCCACGACCGCGCCCGGCTGGACCGCTTGAGCGCCTTTGCAGGCACGCGGTTGGAGCCTTATCCGCTGTCGGTGGTCGGCTCGACGGTCACCTTCATGAGTCCGACGGACGGAAACGTCGACTGGCACTGCGACGGTGTGCCGGTCACGGAGCTGATTCCGCTTTCGATCAGCGATCCGATCATCGGGGGCGAACTCGAGGTTTTCCTCGGCGGATGCGAACCCGGCAAGGCACGGGTCGACCGCGGCGAAGAACTGGATCCAAGCGAACTGCTGCGCGTCAAGCACATGGTTGGCCACAGTACGCTCGGACACTTCATCGGCGTGCTGCATCGCACGAAGCCGCTGGAGTATGGCGAGCGGATCACCCTGGTCCTGAATCTCAGGTCCGTCGAACGCCCCTTCGTCGACGACAACCGCATGTTCTATCTGGCTGCCGACAACGACCACGATCAGGCCTGGGTTCAGGAAATGGCCGAGGACGTCTGGGCAAACCAGCTTCCCGCTTATCGATCCGCCGGGCGAGAGAGCGTGCCTGCGGAATGAGCCAAGTCCGCGACGGACTCCCGGTCGCGGGCGACAGGTTGGCCAGCTCACTGGCGCTGCCCTGTGCCATGGCGGCAATCGGGTTCTGGTCGACCAACGCCGTGGTGGCAAAGTACGCGCTTGTCGATCTGACGGTGCCGCAGGTTCAGGCACTGCAGTTCGCAGGCGCGGTCTTTGCCATCTGGCTATTCGGTTTCGGGTTGCCGCGCAAACCGGTGGTTTGGCCGGAACGGGGGGCTCTCGCGCTGGGAACCTTGGGGCTCGTCGGCACCATGGTCTTCCAGTATCTCGCCTTTTCCGTCGGCCCGATCGCAACGGTAAATCTGATCGCCTATTCCTGGCCCTTGTTGACGGCCGTCATCGTTGCCGCCATCGGGGTCGCCCACCGGCCGTTCCGCCTGATGGTCACCTCGGCTGCGGGTTTTGTCGGGGTCGGACTGCTGATCGGGGGGGATATCGCGCTGTTGCAGAGCGGCGGCTCGATCGCCGGATATCTTGCCGCCTTCGCGTCGGCGATCTGCATGGCCGTCTACACGATCAGGATCGGCCGCTATTCGGTGTCCGCGTCCGGCCTGCTGTTCGCCGCCGGTCTGATCGGGCTGGCCGGCACGTCGACCTGGTGGTTTCTCTCGGGCGCCGGTTTTCCGCCGCTGCCGTCGCTTCTTCTGGGTCTTTACCTCGGCATCGGGCCGATGGGGGTCGGCTATCTGCTCTGGTCTTACGCGCTGCGTTTCGGTGCAGCGGGTCCGATCTCGACACTCGGATATGCCACGCCGGTTCTTTCGACGGCGCTCCTCTACCTATCCGGTGAAGCCATGACCTGGGGCGCGATTGCCGGGGGACTCATCATCATCGTTTGCTGTGTTTTGGTCGGGACTGGAAAGTTGGAGCAAAAGTCAAATGTCTCATAGGCATGAAGACGCGCATACTGTTGCCGAAGCCTTATGGCAGAAGTATGGAGAGGCAGCCCGACTGCAGGCGGCCCTGTCCGCTTATCAAGCGATACAGCGCGAGGACTTGCAGGCTTGCGCTCTGTGGCGTGGTATACTCGATCTTCTCGAAGAAAAGTCGGCCTGCCATTGCAATCGCCATTGACTTGACGCGTTGAGTGACACCTCCGAACGCGTCGGTTGGCTGAAAAACGCCCTGCTTCTTCGCGCCTCACAAGACCGTGAAGGGCGAATATCTCGGCCGCTATCCTCCACCCTAAGTTTTTCTAAATGGCGTCTCGCGCTCAGATAGCCGACTTTACACGCATGGCTGGAAACATCGATCATCACGTCGGCCGGCGGATACGCCAGGCCCGTGCGCTGCGGGGCTTGAGTATGGAAAAGCTCGCTCAAGCCCTCGGCATCTCATACCAGCAGCTTCAAAAGTACGAGGTTGGGAGCAACCGCGTCAGCTGCGGGCGACTTTGGTTGATTGGGCGGACCCTGGACCTGCCGATCGGCTTTTTCTTCGACGGCCTCGAGGACGAGGGGACGCCGGAGTCAAGCGGGGACGAGGCATTGGTCTCGCGGCGCACCATAAATGCCGCCCGCCAGTTGGAGGAGATTGAGGATCCGGCCCTGCGCGACCAGTTGGTCGCCATGATCCGGACCTGCGCCCGCTCCAACCAAGCCGCCTCCTGATCGCTTCGCAGCTTCGGATGGGCAGGTGAGGTCCCTTCGAGGGGCCCCGGATCGCGCTGCCGTTGGGATCGCCGCAGCGATTCCAACGGCAGCGCGATCCGTTTCCTGTCGCCCGGCGTTACCACCACAGGCTTCTGGCGGTGGCGTCGGCTGTCTCGCCAGACGTCCTTTGCCGGTCTATTCTACCTTCCCGAGACAAGGGATGAGCAGGGAGGACTTGCGGCGTGGGCGAGCCAGTCACCTTCTACTTCGACTTCTCCAGCCCCTACGGGTTCCTGGCGGCGCGCGAGATCGACGCCTTGGCAGGACGGCAGGGGCGGGAGACGATCTGGAAGCCGATGCTGCTGGGTGCCGTGTTCAAGCAGACCGGCACGCAACCGCTGACCAACGTTCCCCTGAAGGGGGACTACACGCGCCGCGATCTGGCCAGAGAGGCGCGGCGGCTGGGTATCGACTTCCGGCTGCCCGACCCTTTTCCGTTCGCGTCGATCGCTGCCGCCCGTGCCTTCTACTGGTTGTGGGATCGCGATCCGGCGGCCGCCAAAGACCTTGCGCGGGCGCTTTTCGAAAAGGCCTTCGTGGGTGGAGACGATATCTCCAAACCGGCAAAGGTTCTCGCGGTGGGCGCGGCGCAGGGGCTGGACGGCGGCGCGCTGGAGGCCGCCTTGCAGGACGTCGCCATCAAGGATCGGCTGCGCCGGGAAGTCGAGGGCGCCGTCGCGGCCGGGGTCTTCGGCTCGCCTTTCGTGATCGCCGACGGCGAGCCCTTCTGGGGCTACGACCGCTTCCCGCGCCTCGAGGCCTGGCTCGAAACCGGCGGCTGGTAGGGCTGCACAACGGCGGTCGCCGGATCCGCGCCGCCGATGCAATGGGTCAGCCCCTTCGTCAGGTCTTCGCCAGAACGTCGCGGAACAGGCTGGCGTCGACGTTGCCGCCGCAGAGGATCACGCCGACCTTGCGGCCCCGGTTCCGGTCGCGCTGCTTGAGGCAGGCGGCGAGGGCGGCAGCGCCGGCGCCTTCGGCCAAGTTGTGGGTATCGGTGTAGAGCACCCGCATGGCCTCGGCGATCTCCTCCTCGGACAGCGCGACGATCTCCGCGACCCCTTTCAAGAGGACCTCGACGGCCTCGGGCTCCGGCACCCGACAGGCCATGCCGTCCGCAATGGTGACCGCCTCGTTCGTGGAGACCGGCTTGCCGGCCTCGAAGGACAGCTTGTAGGCCGGCGCCCCCTCGGCCACCACGCCGACCACCTCCGTCTTGAGACCGAGCGCGTCGCGGGCCGCCAGGGTGGCCGTGATGCCGGAGCCGAGGCCGACCGGAACGTAGACCCGGTCGAGATCCGGTACGCTGCGGAAGAGTTCCAGCGGGTAGCTGGCAACGCCGCGCACCAGGCGCTCGTCGTAGGAGGCCAGCATATGCAGGCCCTCCCGCGCGGCCAGCATTTCGGCATGCTCGCGTGCCGCCTGGAAGTCGTGGCCCTCGACCAGGAGTTCGCCGCCGAAGGCGCGCATGGCGGCGTTCTTCTCTACGGCGTTGCCCTCGGGGACGCAGATCACCGCGCGAACGCCGTAGCGCCGCGCGGCGAAGGCGACCGACTGCCCGTGATTGCCCCGGGTCGCCGTGATGACGCCGGGAATCCTGGCGCCCCCGCCCGCCAGATCGGCCATATAGACCAGCCCGCCGCGCACCTTGAAGGCGCCGGTCGGGGTGTGATTCTCATGCTTGACCCAGACCTCGCAGCCGGCCCGTTCGGCCAGCAGCGGCCAGGCATACTGAGGCGTCGGCGGCATGGCGGCGTACACCGTCTCCGCCGCCGTTTCGATCTCGCTCAAGCTGGGCAGGCGCATGGCTGTTCGGATGACCTCCTTGCGATTGGAATTCCGGTCCTCATTCGCTTCTCCGGCGCTGCCGCTCGCGCTCGCGTTCTTCCTGTTCCACCGTGTAGCGGCGAATCTCCGTGAAGCCGAACAGCAACAGAAGCACCCCGAGCACGATTTGCACAGCGGCAATCACCCGGATGGGGTCGCTGGTCGGAACGATGTCTCCATAGCCGACGGTGCTGAGCGTGATCACCGAGAAGTAGAGGCTCTCCAGGAAGGCGATTTCCCGCACTTCGCCGGCGATGCGGAAGTGCGACGCGACGGTGTAGACGTCGACGATGCGATAGAGACAGGCGAAGACCACGATCAGCAGTGTGTAGAACGTCAGGAACGCGAAGGTCGGAACGACCAGCCGGCTGATCCGCTTGAAGAAGTCTTCGAACAGCAGGCCCGTGTCCAGCAGGAAGATCGCCACTTCGCGGCTGACGAAGAGCACGATCAGCGCCGTTGTCCCGGTCGCACCGAGGAAGAGCGCGTCGTACCAGTCGGTCGAGAGCCCATGGCCGGGGACCGCGAAGGTCGCGGCGCCCAGGGCGAGGACCGGCAGGAGCCAGAGGAAGGGGCGCCAGAAGCTGCGTTGCTCGCGCAGATGCTCTGCGGAGACGATCGACTGGATTTGCGGGCGGTTGCGCAGCGCGCCCAGCATGAAGGTCAGGATCGGCAGCATGAAGCCGACGTTGATCGCCCAGGGCGAGACGTTCGGCAGAAAGTTGACCTGGGCGAAGAAGACGAAGACGCAGGCGTAGAGGGCCAGGTAGTTCGCGAAGGCCAAGGTGAAGAAGCGGCCGCTGGCGAAGGCGAAGTAGAAGATCGAGACGGCGCCGGCGATGGTTGCCACCACCACCAGGCCGAAGAGATCCAGCCCCGGCGAAACTGCCAGGGTGACCAACAGGATCATGGCGACCGTGAAACCGACCGCCGCTGCCCAGCCGCTTCGCGAGCGCTGCATGCTGGCCCTCTGTCTCCTGTACCCCTCGCGCTCGTGCCCCTTGTACTGCCGAGCCTTTGGCTCCCAGGTTTGGCAGAGCTTTGATGTTGAAAAGGCTAACCCTTGCGCTCGAGCCGCGGCAACGGGGCAGAGTTGCGCGCTTGCAGGGACGAGAGGGGCGTAAGGCTGGCGACAGGCCGAGGGTGGCTGAGCTGCGGCGCTGCTACAGGGGGCCGGAGGGGCCTCAGTCGTTTGCCGGTCCGTGCCAGGTCGGCTTGCGCTTTTCCAGGAAGGCGGTCAGGCCCTCCTGTCCCTCGGGCGACACGCGCACCCGGGCGATGCGCCGGGCCGTGTCGCCGATCACCTCGGGGGTGGCCGGGCGGTCCGCGACGGCGAAGATCAGATCCTTGCATTCGGCGACCGCCTGGGGGCCGTTCTTCAGCAGCGCCTCGACCAGCTCGTCGCCGGCGCCCTCCAGCGCGTGGGGCGACACCACCCGGTGGACGAGCCCCAGGTAGTAGGCCGTCTCCGCCGAGAACTTCTCCGCCGTCAGCAGGTAGCGGCGGGCGGCGCGCTGGCCGATGGCGGCCACCACGTAGGGGCTGATGACGGAGGGAATCAGGCCGAGCTTGACCTCCGTCAGCGCAAAGGAGGCCTCTTCGGAGGCGATGGCGATGTCGCAGGCGCTGACCAGCCCGACGCCGCCGCCGAAGGCCGGACCCTGAACCAGCGCGACGGTCGGCTTGGTCAGAAAGTTGAGGGTGCGCAGCAGCTCTGCCAGCGCCTCGGCGTCGCTCAGGTTCTCCGCCTCGCCGTAGCCGGCCATGGAGCGCATCCAGTTGAGGTCGGCGCCGGCCGAGAAGGACTTGCCCTCCGCCGCCAGCACCACGACGCGGACGCGCTCGTCCTCCTCAAGCCCGCGCAGCGCCGTGGTCATCTCGGCGATCAGCTCGTCGTTGAAGGCGTTGTGCACCTCGGTGCGCGTCAGGGTGATCCGCGCCACGCCGCGCTCGTCGATGGATTCCAGGAAGAGGGGATGTTGCATGCGGTGAACCTTCGTCACATCCGGAAGACGCCGAAGCGTGTCTCGGGGATCGGGGCGTTGAGCGACATGGAGAGGCCCAAGGCCAGGGTCGTGCGGGTGTCCAGCGGGTCGAGGATGCCATCGTCCCACAGGCGGGCGCTGGCATAGGTCGGGTGGCCCTGCTGCTCGTACTGGTCGCGGATCGGGGCCTTGAAGGCCTCTTCCTCCTCGGCCGGCCAGCTGCCGCCCTTGGCCTCGATGCCGTCGCGCCGCACGGTGGCCAGCACGCCGGCCGCCTGTTCGCCGCCCATGACGGAGATGCGGGCGTTCGGCCACATCCACAGCAAGCGCGGGGAGTAAGCGCGGCCGCACATGCCGTAGTTGCCGGCGCCGAAGCTGCCGCCCAGGATCAGCGTGAACTTCGGCACCTGGGCGCAGGCCACGGCGGTCACCAGCTTGGCGCCGTCCTTGGCGATGCCGCCGGCCTCGTACTTGCGGCCAACCATGAAGCCGGAGATGTTCTGCAGGAAGACCAGCGGGATGCCGCGCTGGCAGCAGAGCTCGACGAAGTGGGCGCCCTTGAGGGCCGACTCGCTGAAGAGGATGCCGTTGTTGGCGACGATGCCGACCGGGTAGCCGTGAATGCGGGCGAAGCCGGTCACCAGGGTCTGGCCGTACAGGTGCTTGAATTCGTCGAATTCCGAGCCGTCGACCAGCCGGGCGATGACCTCGCGCACCTCGAAGGGCCGGCGCAGGTCCGGGGGCACGATGCCGTAGATCTCGGACGGGTCGTAAAGCGGCGCACGCGGCTCGGCCAGTTCCAGATCATGCCGTTTCGGGCGGTTGAGATTGGCCACGATCCGCCGGGCCAGACCCAGCGCGTGGGCGTCGTTCATCGCCATGTGGTCGGTGACGCCGGAGGTGCGGCTGTGCACCTCGGCGCCGCCCAGATCCTCGGCGCTGACCACTTCGCCCGTGGCGGCCTTCACCAGCGGCGGGCCGCCCAGGAAGATCGTGCCCTGGTTCTTGACGATGATCGATTCGTCGGCCATGGCGGGCACGTAGGCGCCGCCGGCGGTGCAGGAACCCATGACCGCGGCGATCTGGGGGATGCCCTTGGCCGAGAGGTTTGCCTGGTTGAAGAAGATGCGGCCGAAATGGTCGCGGTCGGGGAAGACCTCGTCCTGGCGCGGCAGGTTGGCGCCGCCGGAATCGACCAGGTACAGGCAGGGAAGGTGGTTCTGCGCGGCGATCTCCTGGGCGCGCAGGTGTTTCTTGACGGTCAGCGGGTAGTAGGTGCCGCCCTTCACCGTGGCGTCGTTGGCCAGGATCATGCACTCGCGGCCGGACACCCGGCCGATGCCGGCGATCAGACCGGCGGCGGGCACGTCGTCGTCGTAGACCTGATAGGCCGCGAGCTGCGACAGCTCCAGGAACGGCGAGCCGGGGTCGAGCAGGGTGCGCACCCGCTCGCGCGGCAGCAGCTTGCCGCGCCCGACGTGTTTCTCGCGTGCCGCTTCGCCGCCGCCGAGCTTGATCCGCTCGACCAGGCCGCGCAATTCGTCGACGAGGCTGCGCATGGCCTCGGCGTTGGCGCGGAACTCTTCGCTCCGGGTATCGATGTTGGATTTGATAACGGTCATGAGCAGGAGGGCGAGAGCCAAGAACTGGAGGAAGGGACAGTGAGCGGACGCCGGCAGGCGAGCGAACCGGTGCGGGAAACCGGGCCGCTACCATGTCCCCCGCGCCGGCTTCGGGCAAGCCGCTTGTGCGGTGCCTTTCGGGTGCGCGTCAATCGGCCAGGAAGTCCGCGATGGCCTCGCTGGCCTGGGCGATGTTGAAGACGCCGTTCAGATGCCCGAAGGGCCCGGTAACGGTGAAGACCTCGGCCTCGTTGCCTTGGGCGCGCAGCTTCTCGGCCCAACGCTCCGACAGGAAGGGCGGGAAGATCATGTCGCCTTCGGCCGGGATGAACAGCACCTTGGCCCGGATCCGCTCCATCTCCTCGGCGACGGAAAAGGTCATGTTGGCCTTCGACATGTAGAGGAAGTGGTTGGCGTCGGTCGTGGTCGCGCGGCCGTCGCCGGCGGCCTGCAGCCCGGCTTCCACCTTGAAGGCCGCGTCGAAGGCGGCGCCGGGATCGGCTCCCTCGTCAGCCGGGGCGCGGCCGAAGGTGGTGTCGGCCCAGTCGAAGTGCAGGGCGTTGAGGGTGACCAGCTGCAGGGCGTTGGACAGGCCCGTCAGCGGCGGCTCGCCGCCGTAGTAGTCGCCGCCGTTCCAGTTGGGGTCCATCTGGATCGGCATGTTCCACATCTTCAGCAAGCCGATGACGTAGGGCGGCATGTCCAGGCCCGGGCTGATCACCGGGATCGCCCGCGGCACCATCTCGGGATAGGCCGCCGCCCACTCCATGGTCTGGACCGAGCCGCCGGAAGCGCCCATGACGGCATGGAGGCTGTCGATGCCCAGGCTGTCGAGCAGCGCCTTCTGCACGTCGACGAAGTCGCGCATGGAGACAATGGGGAAGTCGAGGCCGTAGGGCGCGCCGGTTGCCGGGTCGATGCTGGCGGGGCCGGTGGTGATGACCTTGGGATCGGCGACGTTCAGGTTCACCAGCGTGTCGCTGGAAATGACATAGAAACGGTCGGTGTCGATCGCCTTGCCGGGGCCGATGATGGCGTTCCAGTAGCCGGGTTGCGGCTGGTCTTCGCTGTACTTGCCGGCGGCGTTGGAGGTGCCGGAGAAGAAGTGGGCGATCAGGATCGCATTGTCCCGCGCGGCGTTCAGCTCGCCATAGGCTTCCCAGCCGATCCGCACTTCGGCGATGGTTTCGCCCTGCTCGGTGACGAAGTTCTCCATGACGAATTCGCGCTTCTCGACCAGCTCGTCGTAGGCCGCTGCCGGCCCTGCGGCGATCAGCATCAGGGCCGCAGCTGCAAGGGCGCGCCGCGCGTTGGGCCGGTTCTCGAACTGTGGCATCTCTCTCCGCTCCCGTCTGTGTCTCGCTGCCGGCGAACGATAGCAGGCCGGCTGGAGCCCCGATACCGGCAGGGGGCGACTTCGCCGAGCCCGGACAGGATCTTGTGACCGCCGGGCCGGGTTGTTTGCGCGTCCCGGCAGGATCATCTTCTCGCGGCAGAGAGATTTCAGAGCCGTGGCGATCGACGAAAGGCGAGAGCGAGCATGACCATCGACGTCTATTCCTGGCCCACCCCGAACGGGCACAAGGTCCATATCGCGCTGGAGGAGCTGGGGCTCGACTACGCCGCGCACCCGGTCGACATCGGCCAGGGCGACCAGTTCAAGCCGGAGTTTCTCAAGATCAGCCCGAACAACCGCATCCCGGCCATCGTCGATCCCGACGGTCCGGACGGACGGCCGCTCTCCGTTTTCGAGTCCGGAGCCATCCTGATCTATCTGGCGGAAAAGACCGGCAAGCTGCTGCCGAGCTCGGGCGCCGCCCGCTACGGCGTGCTGCAGTGGCTGATGTGGCAGATGGGCGGGCTCGGCCCGATGCTGGGTCAGGCGCACCACTTCCTGCAGTATGCGCCGGAGGACGTGCCCTACGGCAAGACGCGCTATGCCAACGAGTCGCAGCGCCTCTACAACGTGCTCGACAAGCGCCTCGGCGAAGCCCGCTTCCTGGGCGGCGACGACTACACGATCGCCGACATCGCGGCCTGGCCCTGGACCCGTCGGCCGGACCGTCAGAACGTCGATACCTCCGGCCTGCCGAACTACCGCCGCTGGTTCGCGGAGATCGAGGCGCGGCCCGCGGTGCAGCGCGGCGTCGAGGTGCTGGCCGGGACGCGCAAGGAGGGGTTCGACGAGAAGGAGAGGGAAATCCTCTTCGGCTCGGCACAGCTCGAGCGGCGCTGATCCCACCCGCAGGCTCGGACGGCCCTGGCGAGGCCGGCGGCTCCGGCGGCGCGCCTGCTCGTCAGCGTGCCTGACCGGGCGTTTGACCGAAGTGCCGGCGGTAGGCCGTGGTGAAGTGGCTCTGGGAGCTGAAACCGCAGGCCAGTGCGATTTCGGCGAGCGACAGTTCGGTCGCCAGGAGCTCGCAGGCGCGGAGCATCTGCAGTTCCCGAAACCGCTGTGTAAGCGTCTGTCCGGTCGTTGCCTTGTAGGCCCGGGTCAGGTGCCGCGGACTCATGTCGACGTCCTTCGCCAGTTCGTCGAGTCCGGGCGCGCCGCCTTCCAGGTCGTTCAGCCTCTCCTCGATGCGCGCGAGAAGGATGGAAGAGAGAGTGCCGGCCGGCCGCGGCTGGGGCAGCGGAACGCCCAGCCGCGCCAGCAAAGCCAGCAGCAGATGCTCGATCGCCAGCCGGTCGGAGGCCGCCGACCAGTCGAGCTGGTGCACCAGCGGCAGGGTCATGGACTTCAGGAAAGGATCGCGGCCGAAGATCAGCGGCCGGATGTCGGGCGCCTTTTCCCAGTTCATCGCCTCCAGATCGTCCTGGGTGAAGTAGATGTGGAGATTCGACACCGGGCCCGAGTTCGTCCAGCGCGTCTCAAGCCCTTCGGGCAAGACGCAGATCGCGTTCGAGAACCCGGACGAACGCGTATCCAGGGACCAGACGCCGAAACCGCCGGACTGGTAGATGCTGAGCGTGTGATGCGCCGGCTGCGAATAGACCATCGCGCCGCCGCCGTCGCGCCGCCACAGGGCCAGCCCGCGCACGCCGCCAAGGTCTGTTTTCACGCGCAAGGCTTCGGCCGAGCGCGCCATGGCCGCCGGTATCTGAAGGTCCGAGAGATCGGCGAGGCTGTTCAGGGCGCGTCCTTTCCATGAAAGCGGTGGCCGGCCCGTAGAATACGGCCCCGCCCATGCCGCGTAAATCTGCCCGAAAAGGAACGGGATTCGGCATGTCGGCACTGCTGCTTGGCGTCGTGGTGATCAGTTGGGGGCTGTCGTGGTACGCGATCGAGCTTCAGCTCGGGGTTGTCCCGCCGCTGGTCTCGATCTTCTATCGCTTCGTTCTGGCGGCGATGCTTCTGATCGGCCTGCTGGCGCTGTCGGGACGGCTGCGGCTGATTCCTCTGGCGCGGCACGGTCGGCTGCTCGGCCTGGGCGTTTGCCTGTTCAGCATGAACTTCTTCTGTTTCTATCTTGCCGCCGAGATCCTGCCCAGCGGCCTGCTGTCCGTCGTCTTCGCCACGGCCGCGATCATGGGGGCGCTCAATCAGCGCCTGTTCCTCGGCAGGCCGCTCAGCGGCCGGATCCTGGCGGGGGCGACGTTTGGGGTCGTCGGCCTGACCCTGCTTTCCTGGGACAGCGTCGTCCAGGCGGACGGCGGAGGGTCGCTCCTGCTCCTGGCCCTGCCTTTTCTCGGGACCTATCTCTTTTCCCTTGGAAACCTGCTGTCGGCGCAGCTGTCCCAGGATCACGATCTGCCCAACCTGGTCGCGCATGGCATGGTCTACGGCGCGATCGTCTGCCTGGCCATCTGTCTGGCCGCGGGCCTGCCTTTCCCGTTGCCCGGCGATCCGCTTTACTGGGGAAGCCTGCTGTACCTGTCGGGCATCGCCTCGGTCGTTGCTTTTCTGACCTATCTGACCCTGGTCAACCGCGAGGGCCCGGCCAGGGCGGCCTATGCGACGGTGCTGTTCCCCCTTGTCGCGATGCTGGTCTCCACCTGGCTCGAGGGCTTCGTCTGGACCCTCTGGGCGGCAGCCGGTCTCCTGCTGGCGCTTTCCGGAACCGCTCTCGTGTTCTCGGGCCCGAAGGAGGGCCGCACCGCATCGAACTAGGGTAGGACCTCCTGAGGGTCCGTCTGCGGCCATGGCGGCAAGGAAACCGCTGGCGTCGCCGCAAGCCTTTGGCCATTCTCGCGCGCCATGAGCCAAGACAACGATCTCAAGCCTGAAACCCTCGCCGCCCAGGCGCTGCATTTTCTCGATGCCGAGACGGGGGCGGTGGTGCCGCCGCTGCACCCCTCGACCACCTTCGCGCGGGATGCCGACTACGCGCCCCGCGGCGCCTCGACCTATTCGCGCTATGGCGGGCCGGCCGTCGATCAGGTCGAGGCGCTGCTGGCCCGTCTGGAGGGCGGGGCAGGGGCACTGGTCTTCGCCTCGGGCCTGGCGGCTTCCGCCGCCGTGGTCATGGCGCTGAAGCCGGGCGACAGGTTGGTCTGCCATGCGCATATCTACTGGGGCTTCCGCGAGTGGCTGGAGGACTTCTGCCCGCGTTTCGGTCTGGATCTGCGGCTGATCGACATGACCGATGCCGCGCAGCTCGACGCGGCGCTTGAGGGCGGCGCGGCGCTGGTCTGGACCGAGACGCCGAGCAATCCCCTCTGGGAGGTGATCGATATCGCCGCCGTCGCCGAAAAGGCCCGGGCCGCCGGCGCGCGGCTGGCGGTGGACAGCACGGCGGCGCCCCCGGTGCTGCAGCGGCCCCTCGAGCTGGGGGCCGACATCGTCATGCATTCGGCGACCAAGTACCTCAACGGCCACAGCGACGTGCTGGCCGGCGCGCTGGCGACCCGCCAGGCCGACGACTTCTGGCAGCGGGTGCGGTTCAATCGGACCGGCGTCGGCGCCATGCTCGGCGCCTTCGAGGCCTGGCTGCTGCTGCGCGGCCTGCGCACCCTCTATCTCCGGGTCCGCCACGCCAGCGCGACGGCGCTGTTTCTGGCCAGCCGCCTGCAGCGGCATCCCAAGGTCCAGCAGGTGCTCTATCCCGGGCTGCCCGAGCATCCGGGCCACGAGATCGCCTGCCGCCAGATGGACGGCGGCTTCGGCGGCATGCTGTCGATCCGCGTCGCCGGCGGGCGGGCGGCGGGGCTCGGCCTCGCCAAGTCGACCCGCGTCTTCGTGCCGGCCACCTCCCTCGGCGGCGTCGAGAGCCTGATCGAGCACCGCAAGACCATCGAGGGCGAGGCCTCGATCCTGCCCGACGATCTGCTGCGTCTGTCGGTCGGGATCGAACATCCCGGCGACCTGCTCGCCGATCTGGAGCAGGCGCTCGAGCGCCTCGCGCCATAGCCCGCACCCCAACAGCACGCATCGCAAGAAGGGACCGCTGCAGGATGACCATCCAGCTCTACACCTGGGGCACGCCGAACGGCCGCAAGATCTCGATCGCTCTGGAGGAACTGGCGCTGCCCTACGACGTCCATAGCGTCGACATCACCAAGGACGCGCAGTTCGACCCTGCCTTCCTGAAGATCAGCCCGAACAACAAGATACCGGCGATCGTCGATCCGCAGGGGCCGGGCGGCGGCGAGATTGCCCTCTTCGAGACCGGGGCGATCCTGCTGTACCTGGCGCGCAAGACCGGCAGGCTGCTGCCCGAAGACGAGCGGGAGCATTGGGCGGCGCTGCAGTGGCTGATGTGGCAGATGGGCGGTTTCGGGCCGATGCTCGGTCAGGCGCACCACTTCCTGCGGTTCGCGCCGGAGGACGTGCCCTACGCCAAGACGCGCTACAGCAACGAAACGCGGCGTCTCTACGGCGTGCTCGACGCGCGCCTGGCGGAGGTGCCCTTTCTGGCCGGCGAGACCTACTCGGTGGCCGACATCGCGACCTTTCCCTGGGCGGCGCGCCATCCCTGGCAGCAGATCGCGCTGGAGGACTTTGCCAACGTCAAGCGCTGGTACGATGAGCTTGCCGCGCGGCCGGCCGTCGAGCGCGGCATGGCCGTTCCGGCCTGAACCGAAGCGAAGCGCAGAGGGGCCGGGGGGCTCTCGGATAATTCTGCCCGGGAGCTAGACGGCGACGCGGCGCTCTCCGTTGCGGGGGCGGCCGCGGCGGCGCTGCGGTGTCGGCAGTGCCTCGACGTTCTCCGCCCCGCTGTCGCTGCGCCCGGCGAGCGTCATCAGTTCGCCGCGGGCTTGCTGCAGGCGGTTCAGCTCGCGCGCGTCTTCGCGATCCCAAACCTCCATCAGGCTGAGCCTGATTTCGACGAGATCGATCAGTGTATCCAGGCTCTGCGTCGAAATACCCATGGTCCGACCCCCTTTCGTCCTTCCTGGTCGCTGCCTGTCGGCGCGCCTCTGCGACGGCGCCCCAGGCCGTTTTCGGCACCTGGCCGTAGGTCTCAGGGGATCGAAAGTGCGTGGGATTTGGATAAAAAAAGATGAAAGTTGTCGAGTTGCCCACAGCTTTCTGCCGCGGCCTCTGGGCGTTTCCCGCTATCCGAAGGCAGCACCGCCAGGCGCAACACTCTGGATCGATGGGATCGGCCCGGTCAGAAGGTCGAGCACCTGTTGGACGGCCGGTCGGGCAGGGGCTGACGGCCCGATTTGACCGCTGCAAGTCCAACGCAGTCGGCAGGTTCCCCCATCGTTGACAAGCCGACTGCGGCGCAGCTAGAACCACCAACCGCATACGTCGTGGAAAACCGCCACTCGTACTGCGGAGGGGTGGCCGAGTGGCTGAAGGCGACGGTTTGCTAAACCGTTATACGGGTAACACTGTATCGAGGGTTCGAATCCCTTCCCCTCCGCCATTTTCCATCCGACGAACTTTCTCCGTCTGTCGGATCGCGCCAAAAATCCCTAGAAACTGCGCCGTTCGCTGTCAGGCCTCTGAACTGCGCCGATCCTGGTGGGCCGGATCGGCGTGCTCTCTCCCCGCCTATTCTCTCAACCTCCTGACTTTGACGGACCGCTACGGGGTTTCAGGTTATTGATATCTTTTGGAAATTGGGTGTCGGCCGGGCGAAGCTCTTGGCGCTTCAAATGGAGGGCGAGTGGAGCTCCCCTCCAACTTCTGTTGCCTCAGCCCCTCCGTTCCGGCCTGTTCCCTCCAAACCTCTGCAGCGATCGGCAGTTCATTGAGCTCTGCTCGGGCTTCGCGCCATGTCGGATAGTGTTCCGTCATCAAGGCAATGAAGCGTTCACTGTGCGTAGGTTCGATCAGGTGCACCATCTCGTGGACAATGACGTATTCGAGCAAGTCCTTCGGCTTCCTGACCAGCTCCGTGTTTAGGCGAATGTTTCGCTTACGCGGGTTGCATCCACCCCACTTAGTCTTCATGCGCTGGAGGAAATATCCCGAAACCGTCACACCGAGCTTTTCTTCCCATTTTCGAATCAACCGCGGGACAACCTGATGCAGCAGCGAACGATGCCACTCCTGCATCACCTCATTGCGTTTCTGACGAGAGCTATCCGGGCGCACGGTCAGGAATATCCGTCGATGATCGAGCCTCACGCTGGGCTTCTCATCTTTCTCGGTCACGGATAGGAGATAACGCCTCCCCCAAAGATAATGGCTCTCACGCTCGACGAACTGACGCGGAGCCTCGCGTGCCTGAGAGAGCAGCTTTGCCTGTTGGTCTCGGATCCAACCGAGCTTGGAAATCGCATAGGCGCGAACGACTTCGAACCTGGCATCCGTCGGCGCCACGAGGGTCATATGTCCGGCTGGCGGATAGACGGACAGGTGCACGTTCTTGACGGCCTTCCGAGTGACCTCGATCGATATGTCACCCAGCTGAATGACCTCGCCCATCAGTACCCCGGCTGGCTCTTGATGATCTCGAATAGCGCGAGCGTCACTTCGCGATCCTTGTCCAAGAGCGGATAGAGAGCGTTGAGAACCTCTCGCTCCCGAGTCTCCTCACCCTTCCAATCTGCCGGCGCTTGCTCTCTGATCGCTCGGTCGATCCGTAGCGCCAGGTCGGCTTTCAAGTCGTCGTCGGCTGGGCATACGAAGGTCGTCGCGTCGAGCGTCGGCAGGTTGTTGAATATGACCGCCGCCTCACGATTACCCTGCAACGATGCCGGAACCCCTTGGTCCGGCGCCCTAGTCGCTAGCTTCCGTACGAGATCCTCGGCCCTGCGGAGAAATTCCTCGTACGCGGCGGCCTCCTCCCGGCTCTGTCTGATCAGGTCCTCAAGCAGCTTCGACATCTGGTCGTAGAAACGCGGATCCGTGAGCTGATCGCGGATGATCGTCTTGCGGATATTGTTGATGATGCCTTCGGCAACCGCGTTCTTCGACAGCTTGCCTTTGTCATTCAGCTTCCGGGCGATTGCGTCATGGATGCCGGTCTCGATTATCAGCTCCGTCAGGGACAGATTGGCGAGGTTCCCTAGATTGTCAGCCGGGTCTGCCTGAACGTAGGTGTTCAGGAGATGGCGCATGTCCGCCTCGTAAGGCTTGATGTCCAACTCCTCTCCCGAGTGCTTTTTCATCGCGGCCCGCAGGTCACTGTAGAAGTCGACCTCGCCCTGGATCGCTGTGCCATCGGCTGCCGAATACCCGGCTTCATCCAGATGCTGGGTTATGGCCGCATAGGCGCGGACAAAGGTCGCGACGGCCTTGTAGAAAGAGACCCGGAGCGCCTCCGTTTCCATCAAGGCGTTGGGGTCAGACGCGTCGCCGCAGAAGTACTGCAGGTATTGCTCCACCTGCCGTGGTAGGGGCACCGGCTCACAGAGATACTTTAGCGCCTCGCGGGACTCGTCGAGGTGCTTCTTGCCTTCCTCGAGCCAGTTCTTGATGTGGACGTTGTTCTCGCCGCCATTCCCCTCGTCGATATCCAATTCGTCGGAATTGTAGACGGCGATCGCGTGCTGCACATCGCCGAACAGTTCCTTGAAATCGACGATGTAGCCGTAGTCCTTGTCATCACCGTCGAGTCTGTTCGTCCGGCAGATCGCCTGAAACAGGTTGTGATCGTGGATCTCGTTGTCCAGATAGATGTAGGTGCAACTGGGGGCATCAAAGCCGGTCAGCAGTTTGCTTACGACAATCAGCAGCTTCATGTTCGCCGGCTCTTCGATGAACCGCCGCTTGGTTTCGTATTCATACTGCTTGGTCGTCTGACCGGGCTTCAGGACGTGCTTCGTGTAGGTGTCGAACTTGTAGCGCTCATCGCTGTTCGGCGGCTCGCGCGAGATCGCATTGTGGTTGGGCTCGAAAGACGTGATGATTCCCATGTGCGGCCCGAAGCTCGTGTTTTGAATCAGCCGGTAATAGTGGCAAGCGTCGTAGATTGACGCGGCGACGAGGATGGCCGTCCCGCGATCGTCGTTCAGGCGCGGCTTCAGGCTGAAATCCTGAATGATCTCGGCGATGATGCGGCTCTTTCGTTCGGCCGCGCTCATCAAGTCTTCCATGGTGGCCCAGCGCTTTCGCAGAACCGCCTTCTGGAAGTTGTTCAGCCCCTTTGTCTTTTGTTCAAACCACGCATCGATCTTGGCCTGGTTCGTGAGCCGCTGGGGCACGTCCCGGGCCTCGTACTTGAGGTCCAGGATGACGTTGTCCGTCACCGCTTCGTGGAACTTGTAGGTGTGGATGTAGGTGCCGAACACGTCGCGGGTCATCTGCCGGTCCTTGCGCAGCAGGGGCGTGCCCGTGAACCCGACAAAGATGGCTCCTTCCAGCCACCGCTTCATCTGCTTGTTCATGTCACCGCCCTGCGTGCGGTGGCACTCGTCCACAAAGACGTAGAAGCGCCCGATGACCTTTGGCGGTGGGCCGCTGAGATCCGACGAGTCGAACTTGTGAATTAGCGCGCACAACAGACGGGGCGCTGGTGCACCTAGCTTCTCGATGAATTCAGCGCGCGAGGTTATCCGCGGTGACGGCGCATCAGCGCCGATCACTCCCGCGTTCCGCATGACGCCCGTGATCTGCTTGTCCAGCTCTTCACGGTCGGTGACGATCAGGATGCGACCGTCCGGATCGTGCTCCATGAGCCATTTCGCGAGCAGCACCATGAGGATGCTTTTGCCGCTGCCCTGCGTGTGCCAGATCACACCGCCTTCGCGCTTCGCGATCCGCTCCTGCGCCAGCTTCACGCCCTTGAACTGATGCTGGCGGGGCACCTTTTTCTGGCCGGCATCGAAAATTACGAAGTTGCAGATCATGTCCAGCAGCCGGTCCTTTCGGACCATCTGTGCAACTGGACGATCGAGCAACGCTCCTTCGGCAGGGGTACCGGGAAGCGGTTCCTCGTCTTTCCAGCCGACAAAGAACTTCTCGGGCGTACCGACGGTCCCGTAGCGCAGGCCCTGCGCATCGCTGCCGGCCAGCAGGAGTTGCACCGTGGGGAAGAATCTCGCGTTGAAGATCTCTTCCTGATTGGTGATCAGTTGGCGGATCCCGTCACCCACCTCGACGGAGCTTCGCTTCAGCTCGATCACCCCCACGGCCAGGCCGTTGAGATAGAGAACGATATCGGGGCGGCGCTCGTGGCCCCCCTTCAGCGTCACCTCCTCGGCCAGGGCGAAGTCGTTGGCTCCCAGGTCTGCCCAATCCACCAGATGCACGGTCTTGTGCGGCTGACCGACAGAGGTTTGGACGTCGACGCCGTACCGGAGGAGTTGATAGGTCCGGAGGCTGGCCTGATAGAGGGTGGTGCCGGTGACATCGATGGCGTTCTGCAGCTTGGCGAGGGCGGCTGCGATCTCCGCATCCGAGTAGCCGCGCGCCTTCAGGTTTGCGCGCAGAATATCGGGCTCCACGCCGCGGTTTCCTTCGCGCTTAGACCAGTCGCCAAGGTGCCGGTAGCCGAGCCCACCCTGATCCTCGGGAGCTGTGATGAAGGCGGCGAGGCGGTTCTGTGTTGTACGCTCTGAACGGGGGCGATCAGGCATGGACGGCCTCCGGTTCCCGCGTCTCTTCTTCCGGGACAGGCAGGCGCACCCGGCCGGTCAGCAGCGCCTGCATCATTGCCTGCCTCAGCGCGCGGGTTTTTTCGAGCCGCACCTTGAGTGCCGTGATCTCGGCGTCGAAATCGGAGATAGTCGAGACAATGGCTTCCTGCTCTTCAATTTCTGGAACTGGGACCTCGACTTTCAACAATGACGTCTTTGATATGTTGTATCGCGTCGATCCCTGGGCCAGTTCCTTTACCAATCTCCTGCCTGCGTCACTACGTAGATAATGTACTAAGAAGCGACCGTTGATCCGCTCGGGGGCGCGCAGCCGATATCCAAAGCAGAAGCTATTGAGAAATAAGTTTACCTCTTGAATGTCAACATACGAACATAGAGCAACTTCTTCGGGCGTCTCTGACGAACCGTTGAATAGGATGTCGCCATGCAATACGGAATTCTGTCGCTCATTTGAGGTAATCCGTACTAAATCAAACGCTGTAGGATCGACAATAGGATTGAGAACAACATTCAAGAATGTGACATAGCGCGCGTTGCCAGACCCGAAATCATCCTTCGTCTTTCCTGTCAATCCACCGTATGTGCCACCAAGTTCACCAAGCCTCTGCTCGTGCCAGGGAGCGTTAAAGCCCGGTAGGCGCACTCGGCCCGTGAGCAGACGCTGCGTTACGGCCGTCCGCAAATCACGCTTTTTGGCGAGTAATCGCGAAAGCCCAGTTATTGCGTCATCCACCTGTGATAGCACTTCCGCAATAGCGCATTGCTCTCTAAGGGGAGGGGTTAGAACCGGAAGTTTTAGCAAATCCCTGGTATAGATTGCTGCAACACTAGTAGTGCCTGTTGCTAACGCTCGCAGTTGCGCAATAGCTGCCTTCGTGTTCAGAGCTAGATTGGCGTAGGAATTAGACGCGATAAGTCGTTCATCGAACTCCAATTTCATAATATTTGAGTTAAAATAGGCGACAGGAAGCTCGTCGTTCCAAATGGCCACCTTCCCAACGAGTTCTAGCGTATTTCTGGTATTGAAAATTACATCGCCTTTTTGGAGACGATGCATTTCGTCGGGTGTACGATCAGGGGGTATATACTCCACCGATGAGACGTCAAATCTTCCCCGAACGACATTACCCATTTTCATCAGGGGATGTTCGGTTTCAGTTCTTGAGTTCGGATAATTGCCTCCTAGCCGCGCATTGCGGAGGATCTGGCCCAGCGGCAGGAGCTCCCAGTCATCCGGGATAGGGCCGATCTCGCTGTTCTTGAATCCCGGCATTACCATGCGATCCCCATGGTCCGCAGGTGTTGGTCAACCCTCGCGGAAAGAGCCGCCGCTTCATTCTCAAGGCTCGGCAGGGGCGTGGCATAGCGTTCAGCAAGTTGCCATACCCGGCCGGTCAACTTCTGAGAAACCCGGTCAAGTTCGCCCTGCACATCCGCTGTTAGTTGCGCCATCCATTTTTCCTCCACGACCAACGCCTTCACCTCCGCCTCGGTCAGCTTCGGATACTTATCGTGGATCATCCGGTGCAACTTTGCCTCTGCAGCCTTTCGCTTCGACTTTGTGGCGGAGAGGTCGTCGATCAGAGCTGAGTATTCCTTCAACGCTTTGCGTTCGTCGGTATACTCCGGATCCTTACCGATCTCTTTTAGGCGGACCTTGATGCCCTTGGCGGTGATTTTCTGCTTGTCGGCCTCGCCGTCGATCACTTCGGCAAGAAGCCCGTCCTCGCCCGCGCCTTCCTCCATCTTCTCCTGAAGGGCCTGCTCCAACTCGGCCATCCGTGCATCCAGATCGTCGATCGCCGCCTGTTCCGCCGCGAAATATTTGGCGATCAGGATCGTTGCCGGGATGAGGTCCGATTTGAACCGGCGACGGCCGATCAGATAGTCGTGCGTCTCGGGCCAGGTGAGCTTGTCCTTGATCCTGACCTGCTTGATCTCGTGGGGCTGTGCACCCTGAACCCAGTCTTCATCGGAAATGAGATAGCAGTCATCCTCCATCGCCTCAGCCCAGTAATCCATCAGATGCTGATAGACGTCGTAGGGATCGATCAGAGGCGTGCCACGAAAGGCATTGAGCAGGTCTTCGGAGATATCGTCGATCAACTCCTTCGGGTTGATGCATGGCCCGAAGGCGTTGAGCTTGGGTGTGGTGCGGTTGCGCCATTCCTGAAATGTCTGCACCGCGTTGTCTGTGAAAGCGCGAAATTCGGCATGGTTTAGGATCTCTGACTTGATTTCGGTCTGGGGCAGCCGAAGCTGGTGGTAGCCGGGCCGGTCGGCCGGCTCGAACAGCGTCGCACGAACGCCGGGCATCACCTGCCAGAACGGGGCCAGGGCTTCGACATCCCGCTCCGGAATGCCGCCCCGAAGGTGACCCTCTATGTCATGGATGTCCTCGGGATCCGACGAGTCGATATAGCGGGAAAGGTTCAGGTTGAACGCGTTCTTCGGGTCCGCGATCTCGTCGAACGGCACCATCCGCGAGTAGCGCGGAATCTCCAGCGTGCGGGTGAACGTGTCGACGATCTTGTGGATGTCCTGCTCGCGCAGCCGATTCTTTGCACCGTCCTTGATGAACCCTTTGGAGGCGTCGATCATGAAAATGCCTCGGCGGGTGGTCGCGTTCTCCTTATCCAGCACGACGATGCAGGCAGGGATGCCCGTGCCGTAGAAAAGGTTCGGGGGCAGTCCGATGACGCCCTTCAGATAACCCGAGCGAATGAGCTGCTCGCGGATCACCGCCTCGGCGTTGCCGCGGAACAGGACGCCGTGCGGAAGAATGCAGGCGCCCTTGCCTGTGGCCTTCATGGACCGAATGATGTGAAGCAAATACGCATAGTCGCCTTGCTTCGCGGGAGGCGAGCCCCAGGCGAAGCGGTCATAGCGATCATTTTCGGGGGCGAGCCCCGTGCTCCACGCTTTGTCCGAGAAGGGCGGATTGGCTACGACATAGTCGTACGTGCGCAGGCGCTCACCATCGAGAAATTTCGGCGACGTGAGGGTGTTGCCCGAGACGATCTTGGCCGTCGGAAAGTCGTGCAGGATCATGTTCATGCGCGCCAGACCGGCGGTGGTCACATCCTTTTCCTGCCCTTCGAGGGTGATGCGTTTGCCGGCCGCGGACGCGACCTTCAGGAGCAGCGAGCCCGAGCCGCATGTCGGGTCGTAGGCCGTGGTGGCGCCGACGGAATTCTTCGGCGAGATGCCGATGACCTTGGCGATGACGCGGCTGACCTCCGAAGGCGTGTAGAACTGACCCTTGCTCTTTCCGCTCTGGGTCGCGAAATGGCGCATTAGATATTCGTAGGCATCACCCAGAATGTCGTCGTTCTCCGCCCGGTTATCGGAGAAATCGAGCGCAGGATCCTGAAAGATGGCGATCAGGTTCTCGAGGCGTTTTACCTTTTCGTCACCTTCGCCGAGCTTGTTGGGGTCGTTGAAATCCGGAAAGTCGGTCCGGCCGAGCATGGCGTTGGCGTCGACCAATGGCTGGATGATCTGGGTGTTGATCTTGTCGCCGATCTCAGGGTTTCCCTTGAGCGCCACCATGTCCTGGAAGCTCGCGCCTTTTGGGATCGTGATCGGCGGTGCAAAGTCGTCGCTGTTCCCGTATTTGTCCGACACATACTTGATGAACAGCATGAACAGCACGTAGTCCTTGTACTGACTAGCGTCCATGCCGCCGCGAAGTTCATCGCATGAAGCCCAGATCGAAGAGTAAAGCTCTGATTTCTTGATCGCCATTTCAGGCCTTTTTCATATCTTTGGGTGACTGGGGCTTTTGTTCCAAAGCGCTCAACCGCTCGAATTCTTCCACAGCCAGCACCACGACGAAGGGCCGCCCGTACTTGGTGACAGCGACAGGCTTAACGCGCGCAGCGTCGACCAACTCTCCGAATTGGTTCTTGGCATCGGCAGACGTGAATGTGCGCATGGCCCCTCCCGTACCAACGCATTGTTGTCCAAGATGGACAAATCTTCAATGCGTTCCGTGACCGCATGAGCGAGAAGCGGGAGGCGAGGTCAGCGTACGCCGGTAAAGTCCCGATGCTGGGCCGCCCACTCCACCGGGAAGGGCTTCAGGAGTCGGGAAAGAGTAACCTCCGCGGGTTGCCGTCCGTCAAGAATGGCTTCGGCGAGGTCGGGGGCGAGCAGAGTGAGACGGAGGATGCGACTAACATAGGAGGCGTTGATGGTCTCGGCGACCGCGATCTCCTCGACCGTCGTGTAAGCCCCGGTCTCCAGAAAGCGGCGCCAGCGATGCGCCCGGGCGAGCGCCTTGACCAGCGTGCTGTCGATCCGCGGCCGCGCCGGTGTAGAGGCGCCATCCGGAGAGACCATCAGCTTCCGACCGCCGTGTTTGCGGATGCGGAACGGGACGCGCACGGACAGGGTTTCGCGATTCGTCATGCCGCCGCCCTCGTGAAGCCGCTGACCTCGCCGACCAGCCTGGACAAGCCGTCGGCGCGAAGCCGGATGTCGAGTTCGTCTTCGCCTACTTCGACCCGTTCGACGAGTAGCTGTACGAGGCGGGCCTGTTCGGCGGGGAACAGCTCGTCCCAGAGCGGGTCGAGCTGTTCCAGCGCCTCGCGGACATTGGTCTCCGTCACCTCGGCGTCGTGGCTGCGTGCGGCGCGCCACGTGCCGACGATGATCTCCGGCTGGCGGAAGACGGCGCGGATCTGCGAAGAGGTTGCTGATCAGCGCCAGGGTGGACGGCATCAAAGTGGCACCGGCCACGCCGAGGGCCGCCCGTGCGGCAATCAGCATAGGGGCGCTGGTCGAAAAGGCTGCGATCACCGATGCGATCGCGAAGGCAACGGCACCGATCAACAACAGTTTACGCCGTCCGATCCGGTCACCGAGCGTGCCCATAGTGATGAGAAAGCCCGCGATCATGAAGCCATAGGCATCCATGATCCAAAGCGCCTGCGTACTGGTTGCTTGCAGATCCGCGGCCAAGGCCGGCAGCGCCAAATGCAGCAGCGTCAGGTCGAGGCCGAGCAAAATGGTGGGTAGGGCAAGCAGCGCCAGCCCCAGCCATTGGCGCACCCCGGCCTTGGCCGGCGATGGGGCCCTGGCTTGAGCCGCCGTTGCTGGATGAGAAACCTTGCCGTCGTGATGAACTGTCATGTCGCCTCCTTGTCTGAGGCGGACAATCCGGCTAGGATGGGACTGTTACAATATAGGAAATCATACTATTACTATAGGTGATAGTCTTGTCTGGCCGAACCCTCGCACGCGACAAACCCGACCTTTCCGAGTTCGTCACGCGCCGCAGGAAAAACCTCACCCCTGCCGATGTCGGCCTGCCGACCACCGGCGGGCGACGCACGCCGGGGCTCCGGCGCGAGGAGGTCGCAGCCCTCGCGGGCGTCGGACTCACCTGGTACACATGGTTCGAGCAGGGCCGCGACATTCAGGTGTCGGAGAGTTTTCTTCTCAAAATCGCCAAAGCGCTAAAACTGGGCGACGCCGACTGCAGCCATCTCTTCCTGCTGGCCCACAGGCGACCGCCACCGCCGGAAGCCCGTCAATGGCCATCGGTCGATCCGTTGGTTCAGCAATTGCTGGATGATCTAGCCGAACGGCCGGCTTACGTGTCCAATCTTCGCTGGGACGTCATCGCCTGGAA
>JANQPZ010000149.1 GCA_028285215.1 Rhodovibrionaceae bacterium
CTGGGCGTGGTCGCCGCCTGCGTCGAGAACCTGGCGACCGAGGTGCGCCATCTGCAGCGCACGGAGGTGCGCGAGGCCGAAGAATACTTCGCACCGGGGCAAAAGGGCTCCTCGGCCATGCCGCACAAGCGCAATCCGGTGCTGACGGAAAACCTGACCGGCCTGGCCCGCATGGTGCGCGCCTACGTGACCCCGGCGCTGGAGAACGTGGCGCTCTGGCACGAGCGCGACATCTCCCACTCCTCGGTCGAGCGGATGATCGGGCCGGACGCCACCGTGACGCTGGACTTCGCGCTGAACCGCCTGGCCGGGGTGATCGAGAAGCTGCTGGTCTATCCCGAGTCCATGCAGGCCAATCTCGACAGCCTGGGCGGCCTGGTGCATTCCCAGCGCGTCCTGCTGGCCCTGACCCAGGCCGGCATCAGCCGCGAGGACGCCTATCGCCTGGTCCAGCGCAACGCCATGAAGGTCTGGGAGCAGGGGGCCGACTTCCTGTCGGAACTGAAGGCCGATCCCGAAGTCCCGCTGGAGGCTGCGGCCCTGGAGGCCTGCTTCGACCTCGGCTACCACAGCAAGCGTGTCGACGAGATCTTCCGGCGGGTCTTCGCTTAGTCGAGAAGGCTAGTCGGCCTTCCGCGCCCAGACCGCCGTGTCGTGGAAGACGGCGCCGCCGCGGGGGGCGCCCATGTCGGCGCTGACCAGCAGGTTGACGCCGATGCCTTCCTCGAAGGCGCCGTTCGGCCAGATCGATTCGATCACCAGAACGTCGGGCTGCAGACCGTCGAAGGGGCGCACCGGCACGACCAGCGAGCCGAGATCGTTGCCGATCCGCACCCGTTCGCCCTCCGTCAGACCCAGGCGGTTGCAGGTCTCCGGGTGCATCAGCAGCTCCGGCCGGCCCTCGCGTGCCTGGGATCCCTGCGTTTCGGTGAAGGAGGTATTGAGGTAGCTGCGGGCCGGCGCCGCGACCAGACGGAAGGGCTTGTCCGGCTGGGCCGCGTCGATCGCCGTCCAGTGATCGGGCAGGGCGGGCATGCCGGCCGCGCCCGGGCAGAGATCGGGGCCGATGGGCGAGGCTTGCGCCTGCCAGTCCGGCGCGAAGCGGAAGCGCCCGCCGGGCTGTGGAAAGCCGTCCAGGAAGTGCGCGGTCTCGAAGTCTTCCGCGCAGTCCAGTCCGCCGCCGGCGTAGACCTCGTCGGCACCGGGATGGCCGGAGGCACGGAAGGTGGCGTCGATCAGTTCCCAGGCCGTCATGCCGAAGCCGGGATGTTCGGCGCCGAGCCGTTCGGCCAGGGCGCAGATCACCTCGTGGTTGGAGCGGCAGCCCTCCGGCGGCGCGACCACCGCCTTGGCGATCTGGAGGAAGGTGTGGCCGCTGGCCGTGTAGTAGTCGTCATGCTCCAGGAACATGGTCGCGGGCAGCACCACGTCGGCCATGGCGGCGGTCTCGGTCAGAAACTGCTCGTGCACGGCGACGAAGAGGTCGTCGCGCGCCAGGCCGTCGCGGCACTTGCCGGACTCGGGGCAGACCACGATGGGGTTGGTGTTCTGGATGAACAGCGCCTCGACCGGCGGACCCGCGCCAAGGTCGCGCGGGTCGCCGGTCAGCACCGGTCCGAAGCGGGACTGGTCGAGGCTGCGGGCCGGCCGGTCGCGGGCGGCGTCCAGCCCCTCGATCAGCGTCTTGTCGAGATTGTAGATGGCGCCGTTGCCCCAGAGCGCGCCGCCGCCCTCGACCGCCCAGGCACCGGTCACCGCCGGCAGGCAGGAGGCGGCATGCAGATTGGCCGCGCCGTTGCGCGAGCGCGAGAAGCCGTAGCCGACGCGCAGATAGCTCTTTTTGGTGGAACCGTAGAGCCGCGCGAAGTCTTCGATCTCGGCGACCGTCAGGCCGGTGATCTCGGCGGCCCAGGCCGGATCGCGGGCGACGAAGTGGGCCTCGACCTGCTCGTTCCAGTCGCTGTAGCGGGCCAGGTAGTCGCGGTCGGCCAGGCCCTCGCGCAACAGGACATGGATCACGGCGCAGGCCAGGGCCGAGTC
The DNA here is from genome assembly GCA_028285215.1 of Rhodovibrionaceae bacterium. GTDB lineage: Bacteria > Pseudomonadota > Alphaproteobacteria > Kiloniellales > DSM-21159 > Algihabitans. The sequence goes on from JANQPZ010000149.1 coordinate 2,041, forward strand.
CGTGCCGGGCTTGAGCGCCAGATGCAGGTCGGCCTGTTCGGCCGTTCCGGTACGGTAGGGGTCGATCACCACCAGCTTGGCGCCGTTGGCCTTCTTGGCGCGGGCGATGTGCGTCATGACGTTGACCTGGGTGCTGACCGGATTGCCGCCCCAGACCACCACCAGTTCCGACTTGGCGATTTCGCGGGCGTCCACGCCTTTCTTGGCACCGACCCCGGCCAGCCAGCCGGAATCCGCCAGGGTCACGCAGATCGTCGACCACTGACGCGAGTAGCCCTTGGCATGACGCAGCCGTTCGATGCCGTCGCGCTGCACGTGCCCCATGGTGCCGGCGTAGAAGTAGGGCCAGACCGCTTCCGGGCCGTGCCGCTGTTCGGCGCCTATCAGGCCCTCGGCGACCAGATCCAGCGCGGCGTCCCAGGAGATCTCCTCGAAGGCGGCGCGGCCGACGCCCTTCTCTCCGACGCGGCGCAGCGGTCGGGTCAGGCGCTCGGGATGGTGCATCCGCTCGGCGTAGCGCGCGACCTTGGCGCAGATCACGCCGGCGGTGTAGGGGTTGTGCCGGCCGCCGCGCACCTTGCCGATGCGTCGTTCGTCCAGCACCTCGACCTCCAGGGCACAGGTCGAGGGGCAGTCGTGCGGGCAGACGCTGGTCGCCCAGCCGTCCGGGAGTTTGGTGTCCAAAGGCATGGCCGCAGGATAGAGGCGGTAGACGGCCCTCCGCAATCGGCGAAGAGGCAGAGCTATTCTCCCGACGGAGAAAGAGAAGCGGTCCGGCCGGCTCGATAAGCGATCGTCAATGTCGACGTGAGATAATGTTCTCGAATTCTATTCGGAAATAGCTCTAGATTTTGCAGTAAAAAAGTTCATAATAAGAGCCGTTTCAAGAGTTTGTGATCTGTACTTTCAAGATTTTATTTTCTCAAGCACGACAATATCCTGAAAAAACAGTCCGAGCTTTTGCCTCCAGGCACCCGGATACATCGCTGCGGTTTTCAGTCCAGCCGCCTCAAGCGCCGCTTCGAAGGCTGGTTTGCGCACACCGATGGCGACCTCGGGGACCGCTGCCCAGGCGGGGTAGAGCCAGTCTTGGGAGTCGTAGGCCGGTGTGTCGAAGGTCCAGGTGCGATCGTCCGGTGCACTGTACTCGGGCATGGCTGCGGTCCCGGTCCGGTCGCCGTGCTGCGTTTCCGGATCGACCACGAAGAATGTCAGGATCGCGCGTCCCTCCGGCCGAAGGATCCGCCCGACTTCGTTCAGATAAAACCTCCAGTCGGATTCACGCAGGTGCGTCCAGACGGACAGAGCCGTGACGAGGTCGAAGGAGTCCGCATCGAAGGGGTAGGGTTGCGTCTCGGAGCTCTGCGAACCGGCGTAGTAGGCGTTATGCACATCGAAGTGCACGAAGCGGGCTGCCGTCTCGTCCTTGTAGATGTCTTGGCAGATCCTGATCGAGTTTTCGGTGACATCCAGGCCGATGTATTCGTCGGAGGTCTCCAGATAGGGGCGCGTCGCCAAGTAGAGGCGGCCGACGCCGCAGCCTATGTCGAGAAATCGGCCGGGCCGCCGCGAGGGAAGGTTCTGGTAGATCAAGGGCTGGAACAGGCCGATCGTCCAGCAGTATTCCGCATAGGTTAAGGTGCCCAAGCCGCCGCCGCGCTTCTGCCGGGGCGGGACCAGATTGAGGTGCGTCGCGCGGCTGATTTCCTGCGCCTCGAAGGAGCGAAAGACGCTTTCCGTTCTGCCTTGCGCAAGTGACTGTGCCTTGCGCACCGCCTTTCTCAAGATCTGCATGCCTGGAGTTTCCTGCTGGGAGAGCGGTTGCCTTGCGCGTCACGACGCGAGAGCTAGAAATATAAAATCATAATCAAAAGCTTGTCGCCTCTTCCATCCGTATTCACAAGAAGAGAGTAGGCAAACGGAATCTGAAAAAAGAGGTCAGCTCTTCGGATGAAAGCGTGAAGAGGCAAGAGGCGTCGGCGGATCAGAGAGCGACGCGGCTTGCAGACCTCAGCCCTGCGCCTTTTTCCGCCAGTCCGCCCATTCGGCGTCCGTCAGCTCCGACAGGATGTTGAACTGCCCGGCGCCGGACAGCCACTCGCCGCCGTCGATAGTGACCACCTCGCCGTTGATGTAGCCGGACCCTTCGGCAATCAGGTAGCTGGCGAGGTCGGTCAGCTCGCGATGCGCGCCGAAGCGCCTGAGTGGGATCTTGTCGTGCCACAGGCGGTCGATCCGCTCGTTGGGGATCAGCCGCGACCAGGCGCCCTCGGTCGGGAAGGGGCCGGGGGCGATGGCGTTGAGGCTGATGCCCTTGGGTCCCCACTCGACGGCCAGGCTGCGGGTCATGGCCAGAATCCCGGCCTTGGCCGTGGCCGAGGGCAGCACGTAGGCCGAGCCGGTCCAGGCGTAGGAGGTGACGATGGAGAGCACCCGGCCGGGCCGGCCTTCCGCGATCCAGCGCTTGCCGGTTTCCAGGGTCACGTAGGCCGTGCCGTGCAACACGATGTTGACCACGGCATCGAAGGCGCGGTGGCTCAAGGTCTCGCTCTTGGCGGCGAAGTTGCCGGCGGCGTTGTTGACCAGCACGTCGAGACCGCCCAGGCGGTCCCAGCAGGCCGCCACCAGCGCCGCGACCTGATCCGGGTCGCGCAGGTCGCAGGTCTGCCAGACGGTTCGGCCGGGGAACTCGGCCTCGAAGCCGGCGGTGGTTTCTTCCAGCACCTCGCTGCGGCGGCCGCAGATCATCAGCTGCCCGCCCAGCTCCAGAAAGCGCCGGCCCATTGCCTTGCCCAAGCCCGTGCCGCCGCCGGTAATCAGGATGCGCTGGCCACTGAGCAGGTCGTCGCGAAACACCTCGATCTCCCTCAGGCCGGTGCGCGCGCAACGAAGCGCTGCGTTGCAATCACCGCCACGGCGACCGCGATGCCGATCAGATCGGTGATCCAGCCGCCTTCGATCATGAAGAGGGCGGCAAGGATCAGACCGGCCCGCAGCAGCGGATTCACCGTCTTTGTGAAGAAGTAGCCCTGTACCCCGCCCGACAGCAAGACGACACCGGCGGTGGCGGTGATCAAGGCGCGCAAGACCTCCAGCGTGCTGCCGTCGAACAGCAGCGCCGGGTTGTAGAAGAACATGAAGGGCACGATGAAGGCCGCGAGCCCGATCTTGAAGGAGGTGACGGAGGTCTCCATCGGGTTGCCGCCCGAGATGCCGGCGGCGGCATAGGAGGCAAGGGCGACCGGCGGCGTGATCGCCGAGATGACCGCGAAGTAGAACACGAAGAAATGCGCCGTCAGCGGCTGGATGCCGAGCTGTACCAGGCCGGGGGCCACCACGGAGGCGGCGACGGCATAGGCGGCCGTGGTCGGCATGCCCATTCCCAGCAGGATCGAGATGAACATGGCGAAGGCCAGCGCCAACAGCTGGCTGTCCTCCGCCAGGGCCAGCAGCAGGGAGGAGAAGCGGGCG
>JANQPZ010000175.1 GCA_028285215.1 Rhodovibrionaceae bacterium
CGGCAGGGCAAGACGCTCCTCCTGCTCCGTTACCGGATCGCCCAGCACTTCGCGGATCCGCCGATAGGCACCGCGCGCACCGATGAAGCCGCGCCAGGCGCCGATCGAGGCTTCGACCGGCGCGAGGGCGCGGCCGAGGATGATCGAGGCCGCGATCATGGCGCCGGGCGTGATGGCTTCGCCCAGCACCAGCCAGGCGCCGACGCCCAGCATGGCGACTTGGAAACCGAGGCGAACCGACTTGACGCTGGCGCTTAGGGCACCGCTACGCTCGCCCGCCCGGCTCTGCATGGCCCAGCCCCAGTCCTGGCGTTCCTGCCACCGCGTTTCCAGCGCCGGTCGCATCGCCATGGCCGCGACGGCCTCGGCATTGCGCAACCCGGCTTCCGCGACGTTCTGCGCGCCGCGATTGAACTGACCGGCTTCCTCCAGAGGCTTGCGGGTGATGATCTCCCCCAGCAAGGCCAAGGCGAACAGCAGCAGGGCCGCCGCCAGCGCAACCAACCCCAAGAGGGGATGCAGGACGAAGATCACGGCGATGAACAGCGGCGTCCAGGGCGCATCGAAGAAGGCGAGAATGCCGCTGCCGGTCATGAACTGACGCAAGGTCGAGAGATCGCGTAACGGCTGCGTCCCCGAGGATCGCCCCGCCAGTTCCAGGTCGTGGCTGGCGCGCAGAAGCCGCGGCGCCAGGTCGCTTTCGAGCTGGTTGGCACTGCGCAGCAGGACACGCTGGCGGACGAACTCGAACAGGCCCAATGCGATCAGGAGGCCGACCGCCAGCACCGTCAGGGCGATCAAGGTTTCGATGCTGCGCGACACCAGCACCCGGTCGTAAACCTGCAGCATGTAGAGCGGCACGGTCAGCATCAGCAGGTTGACCGCACAGGAGAACAGCGTGACGGCACTGAGATTGCCGCGCAGACCGCTGGGCAGAACAGGCTTGGTCGCTGGTCTGGAGGACATGAACGGGGCTCTTGTGCCGGAAATCGGATTCTCTGCAGGCGGGCGGCCGCGCAGCTCTTAATGAAGCGTTAACCTACTGCGCCCTTGTGACAGCCGGATGAAATCGCAGCTCAGCTCTGTCACTTTGAGGCCTGTGGAGCTGTGCCTTCGTGGGGTCGCCGGTCACGCGCGTTCCTGGCTTCGAAGGTCTTCGCCGCGTCGGAGATGCGAAAGGGGCGCGTGGTCGGTGCCACGCGCCCCGGATCGAAGGCGTCTCGAAACGGTTGGAGCCCTACATATCCAACTGACTGCGGACCTGGGCTGCGACCTCATCGAGTTTGACGTCGGGCGCGGTCGTCTGGTCGATAACGTCGCGGAGGCCCTTCATGATGGTGTCGGTCACCTTGACGCCGCCGGCACCGGGAAAGGCGTACCAGGGCCCGGCGTATTTGGCGAGCTGGGCGTGGGCGACCTTGGCGTTCGGGTTGGCGGCATAGAACTCGCCCAGATAGGACTCGTCTTCGACGACGATGGCGTTGGTCGGCGCATAGCCCGAGTTCTCGACCACGACGGTGGCGCCCTTCGGACCGGTCGCCCAGGTGATGTAGCGCCAGGCTGCTTCCTGCCGCGCGGGGTCGTCGGTCAGGATCGCGATGCCGGAACCGCCGGTCGGCAGGTAGACCTCGGAGGCTTCGGCGGTAATCGGATACTCAACGAGTCGTACCGGGAAGCGGTCGCCGACGGCCTCCTCGACGCGGGCGAGGAAGGAGGAGGGGTCGAAGTAGATGCCGAGCTTGCCGGCCGCGAAGGCTTGCTGCGCCGCTGCGCGGTCGTAGCTGGGCATGTCGGCCTCGGCCCGGAAGCGGGCGAGCAGTTCGGCCGCTGCAATGCCGGCCGCGCTGTCGATGGCGATGTCGCCTTCGTCCTCGGTCAGCGGACGGCCGCCGTGGGATCCCAGCAAAGCCTGCCACATCCAGTCTGAGCCCCAGAAGTGGTAGTAGAGACCGTCAATGTCGCCGCCGAGCGCGTTGATCCTGGAGCCGAGTTCGATGAGGCCGTCCCAGTCGCTGGGAAAGGCCTCCATCGAACCGCCGGCCTGCGCCACCAGATCGCTGTTGACGTACATCACCGGCGTCGAAGCCGAGACGGCCATGGCGTACTGGGTATCGCCGAGGCGCCCCAGGCTCAGGAGCGCCGGTGTGTAGCCCTGGGCCGCCAGCTCGTCGGCGCTGCCCATGAAGGCGTTCAGCGGCACGGCGATTTCGCGTTCCTGCAGCACCCGCCAGCGATTCAGCCCGACGTAGGCGATATCGGGCAGGGTGCCCGCGATCGACTCGCGCAGCAGGCGTTGGACGCCCTGTTCATACTCCTCGGCCGGGGCGTCGAAGACGATCTTGACGTCCGGATTCTCGGCCATGAAGCCGGCGGCGATCCCTTCCTGGATGTCGTTGAACAGCTGGGGCAGCGCGTAGTGAACGCGCAGTTCGATCTGCTCGGCGGCCGCCGGTGCGGTCAGCGTAAGGCTTACGGCCGTCGCGGCAAGAAGGCGTGTCAGCATCCTCTTTCTCCTTGGTGTGCTCTCGTTTGCCATCGGTGTGGTGCCGGCGCGGTCGGCCGCGCTTCTCCTTAGCTTGTTGCGAAGGGACTCAGCCTTTCAGCCCGGTCATGGCGACGCCTTGGATGAAGCTGCGTTGGGCGGCGAGGAAGAGCGCGACCATCGGCAGGGTCACGACTGTCGCCGCCGCCATCAGCGCGCCGATGTCCGAGCCTGCTTCCTGGTCGCGGAAGTAGAGGATGCCGCGCGGCGGCGTCGCCAGGTCCGGGTTGCTGACCGCGATCAGCGGCCAGAACAGGTCGTTCCAGTGCGCCACGATGGAGAAGATCGCGAAGGCGGTGGCCGCCGGCCAGGCGGTCGGGAAGACCACGCGCCAGACGATGGCCCAGTCGCTCAGCCCGTCGACCCGCGCCGCGTCGATCAGGTCCCGCGGCAGGGTGCGGAAGTATTGAACGAACAGGAAGATGCCGAAGACGGATGCCACGAAGGGCAGAATGAGGGCCGTGTAGCTGTCGAGCAGGCGCAGCTCGGCCAGCCCGAGATAGACCGGGATGGCCGGAACGTGCGGCGGCACCAGGAGGCCGGCCAGCACCGCCCCGAACAGCACGCCGCGGCCGGGAAAGCGCAGCACCGCGATGGCATAGGCGCACGGCACGGCAAAGAGGATCTGGAAGACCAGAATGCCGAGGCAGACGATGACGCCGTTCAGCAGAAACCGCGCTAGCGGCACCTCGGCGAAGGCGCGCGCGTAGTTGTCCCAGGCGAGGACGTTCGGAATCAGATCGATCCCGGGTGCGAAGATCTCGTCCGCCGGCTTGAGCGAGAGCGAGACCATCCAGAAGAAGGGCAGGAGCGCGATGCCGGCGCCGATCAGCAGGGCGACGTACAGCGCCAGGGAGCCCGCGAAGCCGCGCCTCATCGGTAGAAGATCCAGCGGTCGAGCAGCCGGAACTTCACCAGCGTCAGGCTGACGGTGAAGACCAGGAACACGACGGTCAGGGCCGCCGAGTAGCCCGCGCGGAAGTACTCGAATCCCTCGCGATAGAGCGCGTAGACCAGTACGTCGGACGCGTAGCCCGGGCCGCCGGCCGTCAGGGTCGCGACCGTCTCGAAAACACGGAAGGAACGGATTGCCGTGATGGTCACGACGAAAAGCACCGTCGGCCCGAGCAACGGCCAGGTCACGGTCCAGAACCGCTCCCAAGGCTTGCCGGCTCCGTCGACCTCGGCGGCTTGGTAGAGATCTTCCGGGATCGCGGCGAGGCCGGCCAGAAACAGCACCATGTTGTAGCCGACCGTTTCCCAAATCCCGATGCCGGCAAGCGTGAAGAGCACCAGCTCGCGGTCGGACAGCCAGTCGGGGCCGGCCAGACCGATGGTGCCGAGCAGGCTGTTGACCAGACCCAGACTGGGATGCAGCAACATCTGCCAAACCGTCGCCATGGCGACCAAGGTCGAGGCCACCGGCAGGAACATCGCCGCGCGGAAGAACCCGCGTCCGACGCCGCTGGCCTGTACGCCCAGTGCGGCCAGCAGACCCAGAGCCACGGAGGCCGGCATGACCACGCCCACGTAGATCAGCGTGTTGATCACGGCTTTGCGTCCGTTCTCGTCGCTGGCGATCTCGGCGAAGTTCTCCAGCCCGATCCAGTCGAAGCTCCGGGCGCCGAACTGCCAGTCCGTGATCGAAAGCACGGCGACCAGCAGGGTCGGAACGAAGATCAGACTGAGCATCGCCAGGGTGGCCGGCAGAGCCAGCGACCAGGCGGTCAGGCCGTCGCGCTGCGCCAGCGACAGCCAGCGAGACCGTCCGAGCGGGCGGATCGCAGCCAGGCTCACGCCGCCCCTCCCACCTGCCGGTACGCCGGATCGCCGGCGCCGAGCTCCATCGGGACGCCGTCGAGGCGCGCCTCGGTATCGGCATCGAACAGCAGGGCCAGCGCGGGTTGCAGGCGCAGCCATACGACGTCGCCCGCAGTAGG
>JANQPZ010000189.1 GCA_028285215.1 Rhodovibrionaceae bacterium
GCAGATCGTCCCGGCCGAGCCGGTGGCGGACGCTGGCCTTCAGGCCGCAGAAAACGCCCCAGGCCGTGGCCGGCGAAGGATCGCCGGCGCCGCCCGCCGGAATGCCCGCGACGTAATCCGTCTCTCGCGCCATGGCCTCGACGTCGGCCACGGTCACGCCGACGTCTTCGGCGACACGATAGCGACCGCCCAACGACTCCACCAAGCGGCCCATGGCCCGGAACAGCGCTTCGCTCTTCATGGTCTTGGCATCGCCGATGATCACCGACTTGCCGCCGCCGAAGGGCAGGTCCGCCAGAGCCGACTTGTAGGTCATGCCGCGCGACAGGCGCAGCACGTCGGTCACGGCCTCCTCGTCGCTGCGATAGGCCCACATGCGACAGCCGCCCAAGGCCGGCCCGCGGCTGGTGTTGTGCAGCGCAATGATGGCCTTCAATCCGGTGTCCGGATCATGGCCGAAGAGAACCTTTTCGTGAGCGTCGAACTCGGGATGGGCAAAGACCGACATGGCTCGAAACCTCCTGTCCGAGGCGCCGAGACAGCGGAGGCCCGGCGCTCAGTTCCCTGATATCTTCCCATAAATCTGAGACGCGCCGATCTTGGCCGCAATCGCGATTCCGCGTCTTGGCGAAAATAGCAGCAAAGATGAAAAGGACGCCGGCCGAAGAGACGCAAAACTGCGCAAAGGCGGGGTCAAGACGACAGCGAATTACCCACGCGAAACGCCGCAGAACTGTATACGGTCGATCTCAGGCGGCGCTTTGCGACCGGTCGGCCAGTGCCCGCTCCAACAAGTCGAGTCGGTCCTGGCCCCAGAAAATCTCGCCGTCTTCCAAGACGTAGGAGGGCGCGCCGAAGACGCCGCGCTCCAGGGCCTCCTGCGTCAGGGCCTCGTAGCGGACCTGCGTTTCCGGATCGAAGGCCTTGGCGGCCAGGGTATTGGCGTGATGGCCCGTCTCGCTTGCGATCGCCTCCAGCGTGCCGACCTCGGCGACGTTGCGTTCCTGCTGCCAGATCGCCGCCAGGATGGCATGGGCCAGCCGCAGCGGGTCGCCGCCCGTGGCCTCGGCGGCGATGACGAACCGCGCCGCCAGCTCTTCCGGTACGGGCAGGCAGCGCGGCTCGAAGACCATCGGGATCTCGAGATGGGCCGACCAGCGCTTCAGTTCCATCATCCGGTAGGCTTGGCGCTGGGGCGCCCGCTTGGGCAGCGGCAGGCCGCCGGAGGCCGGGAAGATGACACCGAAATCGACCGGCTTGACCGCCACCTTCACGCGATGGCGCTGCGCGATCTCCTCCAACCGTCTGGCGCCCAGAAAGGCCCAGGGCGAGCGAAGCGAGAGGTAGTAGTCGAGACTGCGCATGCGGCCGGCTCCTCAAGTTGCCACTGTCCGAGATAAAGCAGGCTTGGCCACGGGCAGCAACCCGCTTGCCTGATACGCCTCAGGCTCTACCCTGCTAGTCTATGGCGCGATTCTTGATCGAACGGCTGATCGGGCTGGGCGTGGTGCTCTTCGCCATGTCCGTTTTCGTCTATCTCCTGATCGGCCTGATGCCCGGCGACCCCATCGACCTGATGATCTCCGCCGACCCCAACCTGACCGCGGCCGACGCCGAGCGGCTGAAGGCGGTCTACGGTCTCGACCGTCCGGTGCACGAGCGCTATCTCGCCTGGCTCGGCAACGCCCTGCAGGGCGACTTCGGCTACTCGCGGCTGTTCGCCCGGCCGGTGCTGGAGGTCCTGCTGCCGCGCCTGGGCAACACGCTGATGCTGATGGGCTTGGCCTTCGCCCTGGCCCTGCTGATCGCCCTGCCGCTGGGCGTTCTGGCCGCGCGCCGGCCGCAGAGCCTGACAGACGGCGCGGTCAACCTCTTCGCCTTCGCCGGCATTTCCCTGCCGCCCTTCTGGCTGGCGATCCTGCTGATCCTGCTGTTCGCGGTGGCGCTGGGCTGGCTGCCGGCGGGCGGCATGGGCGACGGCTCGCTCACCGGCACCCTCGCCCACCTGATCCTGCCGGCCCTCGCCCTGACTCTGGCCAGCGTCGGCGGCTACGTGCGCTACCTGCGGGCCAGCCTGATGGAAACGCTGCGGCAGGACTACGTGCGCACCGCCCGCGCCAAGGGCCTGAGCGAAACTCGCGTGGTCTACGGCCATGCGCTGCGCAACGCGATGATCCCGGTGACGACCATCATCGCGCTGGACTTCGGCACGCTGTTCGGCGGCGCGCTGATCACCGAGACGATGTTCGGCTGGCTGGGCATGGGCAAGACCATCTACGACGCCATCATGGGCAACGACTACAACCTGGCCCTGGTCGGCCTGCTGCTGGCAACGGGGACGGTGCTGCTGGCGAACCTGCTGGCCGACTTGACCTACGTCTGGCTCGATCCGCGGATCCGGCTGGAATGAGCGCCAGCGACGCGCCCGACACGCTGGCGGCCGGACGGCAGGCCGCGACGCAACCCGGTGTCTCGCCGCTGCGGCTGAAGCTGCGCCGCTTCCTGCGCCACAAACCCGCGGTCGCCTCGCTGATCGTGCTGCTGCTGCTGGGAACCTTGGCGCTGGCCGCGCCGCTGATCGAGTCGGCCCGCGGGCTCGACGCCACGGCGG
>JANQPZ010000190.1 GCA_028285215.1 Rhodovibrionaceae bacterium
CAGCGGCCGCTCCGTGCGGAATGCAGAGGCGGTGGTACGGTCGCTGACGGACATGGGGTTGCCGGCGGACCGGGTCTCGGTTTCTGCAGCGACCAATCCCGCGGCGGCCATAAACGAAGTGCACGTCTACCTGCGCTGACCCCCCGGCACTGGTCTTTGGACAACCTTGCCCCAGGTTTCTGGGCAAGCGTTCATCCCGACCGATGAAACGCGTCACGGGCTCGGAGATCCGGGACGATGCGCACCCGCCATCTTGTCTTTGCCATTGCAACCGTCGTGGCCTGGACCGGCCTTCTGCTTTGGACGCCGCGGGCGGAAGCCGACCCGGCAGGCGATATTCGTCAGGTCATCGAGAACCAGCTCGATGCCTTTCGGCGCGATGACGGCACGGCCGCCTTCTCCTACGCCTCGCCGTCCATTCGGCAGAAGTTCCGTTCGGCCGAGATCTTCATGCAGATGGTCCAAAGCGGCTACCCGCAGGTCTATCGACCCCGCACAGTCGAGTTCGAAGAGTTGACCCTCGACGGCGACCGTGCGGTTCAAAGACTGTTCTTCATCGGTCCGGACGGTGGTGGCTCGCTGGCGCTCTACTTCATGGAACGACAGCCGGGGGGCAGCTGGAAGATCGACGGCGTTCAGATGCAACGCCTGCCGGACAGCAGCGCCTAGAGCGCGGTCGTCTTAGGCGGAAGCGCTCTCTAACCCTCTGATGAGAGCAGGATCGTTCCTGCCAAGCGATACGGCCCCCCCGCGGCGCAACCGGGAAAGCGCAGCGGGACATTGTCACCGGCCGCCGCCTCGGCTAGACCGCTCTCGGCAGATGTGGGGAGCAAGAGGACAGAATGGCGGGCAGGACTTTTCCGGTTTCCTGGTGGGAGTTACATCGCGATGCCAAGGCCTTGGCCTGGCGCCTGATGGACAAGTCGGAGAAGACAGGCCCCTTCAAGGGGGTTGTGGCGGTGGCACGCGGCGGCCTGGTCCCCGCAACGATCGTTGCGCGCGAACTCGAGCTGCGTTTGGTCGACACGCTCTGCATTGCCTCCTACAGCGATCGCGAGCAGGGTCAGGTGAACGTTCTGAAGTCGATCGAAGGCGACGGGACCGGATGGGTCATTGTCGACGATCTGGTCGACACTGGGGCGACGGCCCGCGCCGTCCGCGAACTCTTACCGAAGGCTCACTTCGCCACGGTCTATGCCAAGCCAGAGGGACGACCGACGGTCGACACCTTCGTCACCGAGGTGAGCCAAAACACCTGGATTCTGTTTCCTTGGGACAGCGAGATGCAGGAGGTTCCGCCGATCGCCCGCGGTCGCTGATCGCCGTCGTTCGCTGCGCGCGCGGACCGTTGCCAAGAGGAGCGGTCAGCGCGGATCGACGGCGATGTTGTCGATCAGGCGCGTCTTGCCGAGCCAGGCGGCCGCGAAAAGGCGGGCCGGTCGGTCGACGTGCTGCAGCGGCTCCAGAGTGTCCGCCGCGTGCAAGGCGAGATAGTCGATCTTGGTGAAACCGGCGGACCCGAGGCGCTGCTGTCCCTCGGGCAGCAGCAGCGCAGCCGGCGTTTGACCGTCCGAAAGCTCCTCGGCGATTTCGGTCATCACGCGATGGAGCAAAGGGGCGACCTGCCGTTGCGCGGGCGTGAGGTGGACGTTGCGCGACGCCAGGGCGAGACCGTCGGGCTCTCGCACGGTGGCCACCGGCACGATGTCTACGGGAATATCCAGATCGCGCACCATTTGCTTCACGACCGTCAGCTGCTGATAGTCCTTCTCGCCAAAGTAGGCGCGGTCCGGCAGGGACTGGAGCAACAGCTTGCACACCACGGTCGTGACACCGTCGAAATGCCCGGGGCGGTAAAGGCCCTCGAGCACGTCGCTCACGCCGGTGATGCCGACGGTCGCGGCGAAACCCTGCGGATACATCTGATCGACCCCTGGCGCGAAGAGAAGATCGCAACGGTTCTCGGCCAGCAGCCGAGCGTCCCGGGCCTCGTCGCGCGGGTATCGACTCAGGTCTTCCTTGCGGTCGAACTGCTTGGGATTGACGAAGATCGTCGCAACCGCCCGGTCGCACTCGGCGGTCGCGCGCGCCACCAAGGCCATGTGACCGGCGTGCAGAGCCCCCATCGTCGGGACCAGTCCGATCGTCTCTCCAGCACGGCGCCAGGGCTGGGTCGCCTCGCGGAGCTGGTCGACGCGGCGCAGGATCGGCAGCAGACGATCGTCACCCGTCATCCGCTGCGTTTCCGGTAGAGCTGGTCCGGTCCGGGAAAGGCACGGCTGCGCACCTCTGTCGCATAGCGCGCTGCCGCTTCCTCGACCGCCGAGCCGAGATCGGCATAGCGCTTGACGAAGCGCGGCACCCGCGGGCCGGACAAGCCGAGCAGATCTTCCGTCACCAGGATCTGGCCGTCGCAGTCCGCTGCGGCGCCGATACCGATCGTGGGGATGGTGACGGCGCGCGTGGCCTCCCGGGCGACATCCTCCAGCGTGCCTTCGATCACCAGAGCGAAGGCGCCGGCATCGGACACGGCACGCGCGTCGGCCAGCACCTTGTCGGCCTCGGCAGCATCGCGCCCGCGGGCCCGAAAGCCGCCGAGTGCATTGACCGCCTGCGGCGTCAGGCCGACGTGGCCCATCACCGGCACACCCCGCGCGGCGAGGAACGCGATCGTCTCCGCCATTTCGGACCCGCCTTCCAGCTTGACCGCCGCGGCGCCGGTCTCGGCCAAAACGCGCGCCGCGTTCCGAAAGGCCTGCTGCGGGCTTTCCTGATAGCTGGCAAAAGGCAGATCCACCACGACGCAAGCGTGACGGCTCGCACCGGCCACAGCGCGCCCGTGATCGATCATGGTGTCGAGCCGCACCGCAAGCGTCGAGTCTGCGCCGTAAACCACCATGCCGAGAGAGTCGCCAACCAGAAGGACATCGACATGCCCGTCCAGCAGGCGCGCCATGGGCGCGCTGTAGGCGGTCAAGCAAACCAGTGGGGTCTGTCCCTTGTGCGCGGCAATGTCAGGCGGAGTCAGGCGTTTGGCCGGTTTGGTCCGGTCTGTACTGGTAGGGGTCGTGGACAAGGGTCGACAAAGCTCCCGCTGGGCCCCGGACGTCAAGGTCTAGAGCAGGATTCGCGTCTCAGGTTGAAGCGAAACGCTTCCACCTGAGACGGTCGCGCTCTAGGTGTCGGGCCTCGTTTGACGGGAGCAATAGCGCGGCGAGGGTCGAGAAGGCAACGCGCGAACCCACCGGCGCTTCGCCGAGCAGCTCTGCTGACGTTATCGCGAAGAAGCTGCAAGCGCGGGCGCGTCAAATGCCTTCGGCGATGTCGCGCAGAGCGTCGATGCTGGTCAGCTCAACCTTGTTGGCCGGCTGCAGCGAGATCAGGTTGCTGGTCTTCAACTGTGTGAAGGTCCGGCTGACGGTTTCCGTGGTCAGGCCCAGGTAGTCGCCGATGTCGGTCCGGCTCATGGGGACAGCCACAGGATTCGGGGTCTGACCGCGCTGCTCGGACCGCTTCGAAAGCATCAACAGGAAACTGGCAATCTTTTCTTTCGCCGTCTTGCGGCCGAGAAGCAGCATCTGCTCCTGCGCCACAGCGAGCTCGTGACTGGCCATCCCGAGCAAACGCCGCTCCATCTTGGGAAAACGCTCCAGCAGCTGCTCCAGCTTCTTGCGCGGGAAGCGGCAGACTGCGGAGTGGGTGATCGCTTCGGCGCTGTAGGCGTAGAGGTCGTTGTGCGCCAAGCCCATGAAGTCGCCGGAGAACAGAAAGCCAATGACCTGCCGCCGCCCGTCGGGCAAGAGCTTATAGACCTTCACCGACCCGGCCGTGACGCTGTAGACGTTATCCGCCGGCTCGCCTTCGTCGAACAGGGGATCGCCCGGATGCAGCTCGATGGTGCTGACGATCTTCGACACATGGCCCAATTCGTCTTCGGCCATCGGCGCGCAAAAGGTCAGATGACGCACCGAGCACGCGCCGCAGGGCGAGGGCCCGGAGTCCGCCTCGCCTTGCTCGGATGCCATGGCGGGACCGAGCTCGCGGATGCGGTTGACGTCGAAGGGCGACATGGTGATGCGCTACGTCCCGGTCTAGAGTCACGGGGTGACGAACGAATTTGACGCATCCGGCCCGACAATTCAACAGCTACACGTCAGATTCCATCCTTTATACGTCGATTTCATTTGTAATAGAACGGTTTTTAAGTCCTTGAAAAATTTAAGGGATTAGGCGTTCGCGGGACGACGCTCGGCACGTTGACGCAGATCAAGGCAGGCATCGCGCAGCAGGTCTCAGGATGCCTTTCATGCGCTGCCCCGATCCCATATCCCGCGACCGGAGTTCGACTGCCGGGACAGATCCTTCGGCCGAACGGCAGGTCACGGTGAAGTCTCTGACGGCCGATCGACTCGATCAGGCCTTTCCATTGATCCAGGCGATCGCCCCGAGCATTACCCTGGAAGAATGGCGGGCCTTCGCCGAACCCTTGCTTGAGAAGCCGAGCGGCGCGCCGCAAGCGCAGGGCGGCGTGCTGATCGCGGAAGACGAGCGAGGCTACATCTCCGGGCTGGTGGCCTATCGTGTACAGCAAGACCTGATGCACGGGTCCGTTCTGGTCGCCGAGCACTTCATCGCTTTCGATTTCTTCGAGCGCGACCGGATCGCGGATGCGCTGGCACGGGCCCTGGAAGGACTGGCCGCCGGACACCGCTGTGCGGCCATACACACAATGCTGCCGGAGGGGGTCGAACGGGCTCGCCGCCAGTGGTTGGTCGAGATGCTCCAGCACCGGGGCCATGCGCCACACTGCTTCGCCCTCCAAAAGCCGATGATGCGAAAGACAGCCGGTGCCAAAAGCCTCTCTTTGCCGCAAGCGACCTGATCGCTAGACTGGCCGCACTGTGCCTTCCGATCATCGCAACGCCACCCTGTCCCCGCCCGCCCGGATGCTGCGCCACGCGCTGAGCGTTCTTCTTTTTCTTTTCGCAACGCTCGCGGCGCAACCGCTCGCCGCACAAGCCGTCGCGCCCCGAGACGATGCTGTCCAGGCGCAGGCCGGCGCCATGGTTGCGGCCGCCAACCCGCACGCCACGGAAGCCGGCGTCGCGATGCTGGAGGCTGGCGGCAGTGCGATCGATGCCGCCATTGCCGCACAGCTGGTTCTGGGTCTGGTCGAGCCGCAGTCCTCCGGCATTGGCGGCGGCGCCTTTCTGCTGCATCACGACCCGGACAGCGGCGAAACGCAGGCTTACGACGGCCGGGAAACCGCGCCGCTCGCCGCGACTGCCGACCAGTTTCTGACAGAGAACGGAACCCCTTTGGGCTTCTGGGATGCGGTCCCGGGCGGTCTCTCGGTCGGTGCGCCCGGCGTTCTGCGAATGCTCGAACTGGCGCACGCCAACCACGGAAAGCTGGCTTGGGCACGCCTGTTCGAACCGGCGATCGCACTCGCCGAGAGCGGCTTCCCCGTTTCGCCGCGGCTGCACGCCTTGATTGCCCGCGACAGGTTGCTCCCAAAGTTCCCGGCCGCCGCCGCCTATTTCTACACGCCGGCCGGCAACCCGCTTCCGGTCGGGACGATCCTGCGCAACCCCGCCTACGCAGAGACGCTCAGACGGATCGCCGCCGAAGGTGCCGACGCCTTCTATGAAGGGGAAATCGCAGCCGACATCGTCGCAGCGGTACAGGCTGCGTCGATCAACCCCGGTCGCCTCACGCAGGCCGACCTGGCGGCTTATCAGGCCGTGGTGCGCGCGCCGCTCTGCCGCCGTTACCGCGCCTGGCGGGTTTGCGGCATGCCGCCCCCCACGTCCGGCGGTGTCGCCGTTCTACAGATGCTGAGCTTGCTGGAACCGCACGATCTCGGTGCCGCGACGCCAAACGATCCGCGCACCCTGCACTTGCTGGCCGAAGCCGGCAAACTCGCGTTCGCCGACCGCAATGCCTTTCTGGCCGACCCGGACTTCGTCGAGATTCCGGTCGCGCAGCTGCTCGATCCCGACTACCTGAACGCTCGGGCCGCGCTGATCGACCCGCAACGCGCCCTGTCCGAGGCGGAGCCGGGGCTGGAAAGGCGCAACGGAACCTGGGTCCAGGTCGAGCCGCCCTCGACCAGCCACCTCAGCGTGGTCGACGCGGAGGGGCAGGCGGTTTCCATGACCAGTTCGATCGAGAACGCCTTCGGCTCGCGGCTGATGGTTCGCGGCTTCCTGTTGAACAATCAACTCACCGACTTCGCCTTCGTGCCGGAGGTCGAGGGCCGCCCGGTCGCCAACCGCGTGGAACCCGGCAAACGCCCCCGCAGTTCCATGTCGCCAACCCTCGTGTTCGACAGCGGCGGCGCGCTTGAAATGGCGATCGGCTCGCCGGGCGGCAGTCGGATCATCGGTTACGTGGTGCGCGCCGTGACCGGCGTGCTCGACCACGGGCTGTCCGTTCAGGCGGCGATTGACTTGCCCCATGCGGTCAACCGCAACGGCCCAACCGACCTGGAGTCCGGCACGGCCGCCGCCGGATCGAAGGCGGCCCTGGAGGCACTGGGCCATGTGGTGCGAGAGACCGAGTTGACCAGCGGTCTGCATGGGATCCGGGTCTTGCCCGACGGCAGTCTCGAGGGCGGCGCCGACCCGCGCCGCGAGGGCGTCGCCCTGCCAGCCTCCGTCCAACCGTGAGTCTTCGGGCCGGGCGTCCCGCCCTTCGCCTGAAGCCCAAGGCGGAGCGGCGCCTGCTGCACGGCCATCCCTGGGTCTTCTCCAACGAGGTGGAGATGACGGCAGAGGCCAAGGCGCTCGATCTCGGCACTCTGGTGACTCTGGAAGCCAACGATGGCCGGGCCTTGGGCGTCGCCAGCTTCAACCGCCATACGCTGATCGCGGCACGCCTTCTGGCGCGCGATCCCGCAACGGAGATCGACGGCGCCTTTTTCCATGAGCGCCTGAAGCGGGCACTGACCCTGCGCGAGCGGCTGATCGAGGGACCTTACTACCGCCTGTGCCATGCGGAGGCTGATGGCCTGCCCGGCCTGGTGATCGACCGCTTCGGCGATACGGTGGTGATGCAGCTCAATACAGCCGGCACGCAAGCTCTGGAAACGCCGTTGATCGAGGCGGTCGAGACTCTCCTGAGCCCTGCGACCCTGGTGCTGCGCAACGACACACCCGCCCGGAAGCTGGAAGGCCTGGAGCAGGAAACGCGCGTTCTGAGCGGCAGTATCGAGGGCACTCTGGAAGTGCAGGAACACGGCGTTCGCTTCCTGGCCGATCCGCTTCGCGGCCAGAAGACCGGGTGGTTCTACGACCAGCGTGACAACCGGCAGTGGGCAGCCCGGCTGGCGGGAGGCGCGCGGGTTCTGGACGCCTACAGCTACTCCGGCGGCTTCGCCGTCCGGGCGGCCCTGGCCGGTGCCGAGTCCGTACTGGCCATCGATCGGTCCGAAGCGGCCCTGGACCTGGTCGAACGAACGGCAGTCCTGAACGCCGTGGGCGCAAGCGTCGCCACGCGCCGGGGCGACGTTTTCCGGGAGCTGGAGCGGCTCGCTGCTGCAGGCGAGCGCTTCGATCTCGTGATCTGCGATCCACCGGCCTTCGCGAAATCCAAGAAAGACCTGCCGCCGGCCCTACGCGGCTACCGCAAGCTGGCCCGGCTGGCGGC